>NZ_BAABRU010000008.1 GCF_039545135.1 Herpetosiphon gulosus
AATTGGTACGTGTCGAGGTGGTTGTGCCCCACGCTGCTCCATCCCGAACCAGGCCGTGAACGCGACACACACCGAGGCTACTGCAGCACCCGCTGTGGGAACGTAGGAGGATGCGTACCGCTCCACAAAGACTCTGTTGGTAATCCAACGGAGTCTTTTGTTTTAGTAAGTATAAAAAAAGCTCCTTGATTCAAATCAAGGAGCTTTTGTATTTAACTACGGCGTTTACGGCGGCGCGGTGAGCGGCGCTCGTTCGGGTTGGCCTCAGGCGTAGCTAGCTCTGAATTTGGTTTTTCAGCTGTAGATGGCTTGTTTGGTGCTGCTTGTTGTTGGCCTTGATGATTGCCATTACCACCATTGCTGCGCCGTCGGCGGCGATTTGGTTGCTTTGGTTCATCAGGGTCATTCGTAGAGGGCTGACGACCGCGCGGAGTAAGTTGCTCAGGCACGCCACCAAGCGATTGCTGCCGTACTGTCGCGGGTAGTTTTGGTCGCTCGGGCGTTGGAGTTGTATCGCCTTTGCGCTTGAAGGCATGGCGTGGTTTGCGTTCGCTTGGCTCGTTGCTTGATGTTGGGGCTGGGTTAGCCTCAGCATTGGCCGCCTCTGAACGATTAAAGCGTTTCTGGCGCTCTGCTCGGTCAAAACGTGGACGTTGCTCGTTCGGGTTTGGACGTTGTTCGCGTGGCTCTGGGTTTGGCCGCGCCTGTTGGGCTGGTTTGGGTCGTGGTTTAGGTTTATCGCCTGAACTTTCAGGATCTTCCTCGAAGGAGCGTAGCTCATCCAAGCCCCAATCTTCGTTATCCCAGTTGTTCAGCGTTGATTTAATCGTTTCGCCAACTGGACGGTTGAAGCGTTTTTGGGCGATTGGCGCTGCTTCGCCTTGTTCGAGCCGTTCGCGGGCAATCGCCCCAGCCGCGCCTGTCAGGGTTTCAAGTTGATCAGCTTTGAAATCGTGGTAATTGCTTTCAATATCAACCGTAACGGTTTCGCGAATCGTATTGACCGCAACCACATAGCCAATGCCTTCGGGGGTTTTGACCTGTTCTCCGCGGGTTGGTAGTTCGGCCTTAATCTCAAGATATTGCTCTTGTTCATACGAAAGACAGCAGAGTAAACGCCCACAAACCCCCGAAATTTTCGATGGATTGAGTGGCAAATCTTGATCTTTGGCCATTTTGACCGAAACTCGGGCAAAATCGGGCAAGAAGGTCGAGCAACACAATGGCCGGCCACATGGGCCTAATCCACCCAACAGTTTAGCCTCATCGCGTGCCCCAATTTGACGTAATTCGATCCGCGCATGGAAAATTCGCGCTAGCTCGCGCACTAAATGGCGAAAATCAACCCGCTGCTGCGAGGTGAAATAGATCGTCAAACGGGTGCCATCAAAATTCCAATCGCTGCGAATCAGGCGCATCGGTAAGCGATGCACGCTAATTCGTTCGGCACAAATGCGCAAGACATCATCGCGACGCTCAGCCAGCACCCGCATGCGATCGTAATCTTCAGTGGTCGGCTGGCGAATCACAGGTTTGAGTTCGGCAATCAAATCAGAATCAGGCAGATCTTCGATTGGTGCTGCCACTTTGCCGAGTTCTAGCCCACGTACCGTTTCAACCACCACGGCATCGCCTAGCTCTAAATGATGTTGATTAGGGTCAAAATGATAAATTTTGCCCGAATCTTTAAACTTAACTCCAACAACCAAGGGCATAGATCTATCCTAAAAAGTATGAAGGATGAAGAAGGAAGAATATTAAAACTATCGGAATCTTGCCATGATTAATCAGCGTAGATAGTTGTACAATCCTAGAAATGAGTGCTTGAAATACGTGATTAAAGCGATTTGTGAGGGATTCATCCTTCATCCCTCATCCTTCATCCTTATAAATAATTATCCTTCAAAGCCTTCGCTTGGGAGGTTTTTCCCCATGACGCGGAAGACTTGGACAGTTAGGGCTTTGCCTTTGAGTTGCAATGGCCCAACTTCCTGTACTTGATAGCTCTCACCGAGCTGAGCAATCGTGGCTTCGCTGGTATAGACGCTGTTTGGCTCGGCTTTGCCTTCAAGCCGCGAGGCAGTATTTACGGTGTCGCCATGGACAGTATACTCTAAACGTTCGCGTGTGCCGACGAGGCCTGAAATAACCCGCCCAGTGTTAACTCCAATTCGAATGCGGAAGTGTTTGCTGGCATCAATTTTGGCCATAAGCTTTTGATGTTGCACCAGCATATCTAGCGCTGTGTCGATTGCACGTTGGGCGTGATCTTCATAATACACGGGAGCGCCAAAAAGCGCCATGATTCCATCACCAATAAATTTATCGAGTGTGCCGCCATGCTCGAAAATTACATCGGTCATGACGCTTAGATATTCGTTTAAGAGGTTTTGTAGCTCCAGCGGCGGCAAGGTTTCAGTCATCGTGGTAAAACCTTGAATATCCGAGAACAACACACTAGCATCTTGTTCAACTGGTTTCATGAAAATTTCGCCAGTTTCGTTAATTTGCTGGGCCACGGTTCGCGCTACGTCGGGCGAGAGAAAACGGGCATATTGTTGACGTAATTTTTCTTCGTTGCGAATTTGGTCGGTCAGATTGGCCCGCTCGATGCCCAGCGAGGCTTGATAGGCTACTGCTGTCAATAATTCGCGATCGCGGATGCTAAACCGCTCCAAACCAGGGCTATCAAGGTGAACCAAACCCAAAACGCCAGCTCTACCAATTAAAGGTACACACAATACCGAGTGAATATTTTGGCTGATAATGCTATCCTGTGAGCCAAATTCCACCCGCGCATCGGATGTGAGCAACGCCACGCCTTCGCGCAACACGCGCCGCGCAATCGTCGAGCTAATTGTCAGCGATTGGGTTTCGCTCGGCGCTCGGACGACCATCGGCACCAGCCCATCTTGGCGGGTCATCAACAATAAACCCCGTTCGGCGGGAACCAAACGCAGCACTTCATCCATAATCGTGTCGAGCAATTCGCCCAAATCAAGAATCATGTTGAGGCGGCTGCTGACTTGATAGAAATTTTGTAAAATATCATTAGCATCAAGGTTGAGTTCGGGGAGCTTGCCCGATGAGACTGAGCGACTGTTGCTTTGCAGCGGCACAAGCTCTTCATCGGAGATAATCACGCTGGCCGCAGCTCGATCATCAAATTTAAGCTCGAATGGCCCGATGCTAATTAAATCATTAGCTCGCAGAGCAGCTTCCTTCACCCGTAGCCCATTGACGAACGTGCCGTTGGAACTGCCAGTATCGCGCACGAAAATATCGCGACCCCGGGTTTCAAGCGAGGCGTGATGGCGTGAAACATGCGGGTGATTCAATACAATATCGTTTTGCCGCGAACGACCAATTTGTAGGCCGCGGCTGGTAATTGGAATATTCAGCGATTGCCCATCGATGGTCGCAAGCAAACGTGCCATGAAGTTCTTTCCTACTAGGTTGTTGCCTGATCAATGTGTGTGCAGTATAGCAGATGGCGCAACCATTAGACAGCAGGAGTTTGCCAATTGTTGCTCACCCATAGGCAGGATTTTGCGGCGATCTGGCAACAATAATTCACATATATTCAATCATTAAAAGGTTGTAAAAAAGGCTGTTCTGTCAGATTGTTGGTGGTGAAACGCTAACAATGAACTTGGCTTGGTTAACGGATCTCTGCCTAATTGTTGGCGAATTGCTCGGTTGCTCGGCGGGCAACGTGCTATAATCGGACTGTGGGATCAACCATAGCACTAGGAGGTGTTCAATGACTGAACTCTGGAATAGCCTTAAGCAACAAATTGCCCAGCACAATTGGGGATTATTTGGGCCAACGAGCTATGTGCTGGGGGTTGATTTAGGCAGTTATGGCATTCGTGCGGTTGTCACTGATATTTGCGGGCAACACCTGTTCCATGCCGCCACTGAGCTTGCTCCCGAAAGCACCGCCACAACCGTGCTTGAACAAAGTTTTAGTTTGATTCACGAATTACTTGAAACCAATAATGTGCCAAGTCAGCAGCTGGTGCGGATTGGTGTAGGCTTTGGTGGTCCAGTTGATGCGTTACGTGGGGTTACCCGCCGTTCATATCGCATGCCTGGTTGGAACGATTTAAATGTTTGCGAGCAATTTGAAGCTGCTTTTGATGCCCAAACCCTGATCGAAAATGATGCGAGCTTGATTGCTTTTGGCGAATATATGTTTGGTGCTGGTCGCGATGTCCAAGATTTGTATTATTTGCATTTGAGCACCGGCGTTGGTAGCGGTTTGGTGCTGAATGGTCAACTGCATCGTGGCATAACCACCAGTGCAGGCGAAATCGGTCATGCTCGTTATTCCTTGAACCATCAGCGCGAAATTGAAGATTTGCTCTCGATTCGCGGTTTATTGGCGCGTGCCAACGAACTTGGCCTACACACCGATGATCTTGATGTGTTGTTCAACGATGCTAATGCTGGAGCCAAGACTATTAGTGAAGCGGTTGAGGTACTTGGTTTAGGCTTAGCTGGTGTGGTGCAATTGCTTGATCCTGCCTTGTTGGTGCTTGGCGGGATTGTGACGCGCAAGGGTGGTGATGCGCTGTGCAGCGCGGTCGAAACTCAGGTTAATCAATTAATTAGTCCAACGCCACAGCGCCATATTGCGGTTGTGCACTCGTTGTTGGGAGCCGAAGCAGTGGCGATTGGTGGTTTGGCCTTGGCTTTGCAAAGTCTCAATCAATAGATGCCCTCACCCCCCTCATCCCGCATACAGGAGAGGGAGAATACAGAAAACGCCCCTCGCCTGCCGCAGTGGGAGAGTGGTTGGGGTGAGGGAACTTAGCAAAAACCATAACCCCGCCGTAACAATCAATGTTGCGGCGGGGTTGGCGTTGTTTATGGGTTAATTATCGCTGCGCAGCGAGCTGCCTTGGGGTTTGAGCTGTGGCGCGTTATCATCGTGCAGCTCGTGGCGGTCGATTGGCTGCGGCGCTGGATTGCCTGCCAGTTGTGGTGGTACAGCCTGTGGGCGCTCTTTGCCAGCGGTTGTAGCAGGTTGATCGTGAGCATGGCCATGTTGCTCGGCTAAAAAGGCTTGATGAGCAGGATTTTTGGCTGCTTCAGCCGCCTCTTCGGCAATGTGGTTGAGCATAGGCGCAACAACTTTTTCAAGTTGCTCGTGTTTGGCTGCAATAACTGCATTTTTGCGTTCAAACGCCGCGCGTTCAGTGGCGACAACTTCAGGGCTAAAGTGACGTTTATGCTCAGTCATACAATCCTCCTTGATTATGCTGACTCTGAACAAGCAAAGACTATGCCGTGGACAAAATAAGGACACAGGCATACCTGTGTCCTTGGTGGGGAACCGAGCTAAGCGAGATTAAGCAGTCTTGTCGGCTGCGTGGCTCACTTCTTCAAGCGTGAGCTTATGAACAAGTAGGTATTCGTAGGCACTGACGGCGGCGCGAACACCATCGCCAATTGCAATTAACACTTGTTCACCAAGAACACTGTTGCTCACATCGCCAGCGGCAAAGATACCGTGGCAGGGCGAGCTATTATATTCATCGACAATTACAAAGCCATCTTCATCGAGCACATCGACATTGCCATTGTTCAAAAACCCAGTATTTGGCTGAATGCCAATATCGACAAATAGCCGATCAACTGGAATATGCTGCAACGACGTGCCACGTTCAATCACAATCTGCTTGACCGAATTGATCCCCACGACATCGCGAATGGTGGCTTGGGGAATGATTGTGACATTGGGCATGCGCCGAATGGCATCGACCAAGGGCACTTCGGGCAAATCTTCATCTGGGCTGACCCAATAGATATGGTTCGAACCTAAGACGATTTCAGCGACCCCGCGAATTGTACGAGGGGTTACGCCATAGACCGCCACCCGTTGGCCTTGGGTTTGGTGAGCAAAGGTTGTGATTGAATAGCCCAAGCCCACCCCGAACAAATGTTGAATGCCTGGTAAGGGCAAGCGATTGGGAGCTGCACCGCTGGCAACTACGACTGAACGGGCATAACGTTCGCCGTATTGTTGGGTATCGACCACAAACATACCATTGGTTTTGCGCAGCCCGACAACCCGATCATTAATGTGGGCGACCGACGATTGGTGATTCGAAAGCTGGCTAATCAGCCGTTCCACTAGATCGTGTCCGGGCAGAACGTTGATCGTGCCGTTGACGGTACGGTTGTGCGCCCAGCCAGCTTTGCCGCCGAGGTCGGCGTAAATCATCAGCGTGCGTAATTGCTTGTTTTGGGCATAAAATGCCGCAGCCAATGCCGATGGTCCGCCGCCAATGATCAAAATATCGTACACGATACTCATGGTCGCGCTCCTATTCGACGATTAGCGCTGTAACCATCCCAAACATGCCGTGTTCGCTTTCGGCGTGTGACAAAATGTGGCAGTGGAAGGCCCAGACACCTGGGTCTGTACAATCAACAATCACATCCCAGCGTTCGCCTGGAGCGACGTTGATCGTATCGCACATAAATGGTTGGGGTAAGTTCCAGCCATCTTTGGCAAACACCAACTGGGGCAAGCCGTGTAAGTGCATTGGGTGAATCATCAAGCCTTCGTTCATATAGCGAATGCGCAGTTTTTGCCCCAATTTGGCGGTCAAAGGTAGAGTTGCCGGAAAACCTTTGCCGTTGATGGTGAACCCTTGGGCGGTATCATTTAACACCAAGGTATATTCTTTGTCATAAGCTGGGTCTTGGCTCTTATCTTTTGGCTCGACGATAAATGGCCCAAGCAAGCCCATCGAGACTTGTTTGGTCGAGTTATGATGCGAGTGATACATATGTGAGCCAGCGTTGCGAATTGTAAACTCATAGGTATAGGTTGAGCCAGGCGTGATTGGTGGCTGAGTGATAAATGGCACACCATCTTGATTGTTGGGCACATACAAGCCGTGCCAGTGAACGGCGGTGCTTTCATCAAGATTATTGGTAACCAAGATCTTCACTTTGTCGCCTTCGGTGACGCGAATTTCTGGGCCAGGCAATTGACCGTTATAGGTCCAAGCTTCAAGTTTGCGGCCTGGTTCAACTTCCCACATAGTTTTTTCGCAGGTCAATTCAAAAACTTTAACATCGCCTTCCATGCGATATTCGAGTGGTTGCATGCTGAGGCCTTCGGTTTTGGCTGGGAACAGCTTAACCCCGGCTTCATGCATCTTATCCATTTCTTCCCATGCTTTTAGCCCACTGTCAGTGGTCGGTGTTCCGGCGTTGCCAGTGCTATTATGACCACCATTGCTATGATCGGTGCCTGCGGCAGCGGTCGTGGCACTTGCTGGTGGTACGGTGGCTGGCTCAACAGTTAGCGCACTTTCGCGGCCACATGCGACCATGGTTCCTGCGGCTGCCGCCATCCCTGTCCAGCGCAAGAAGCTGCGGCGCGAGGTTGGGGCATTCAATACTTGTTCAATAGGTTGTTGTTCGTTGCGATCCATGATCGTGTGTCCCCCTAAATTACACGGTATATCGTCCTTGATATGGATGTAGTGTACTTGCCAATGCCCAGCCCAAACTATAAGATTTGTCTACCGTTCGTTGTTGTTTGGCTACTTTTGGGTTGAGGGGGCAGTTTTCAGGGGTTAGGGGCTAGGGTTAAGAACATAGAACATAGAGCAAAGAACATAGGACGTATGGCTATTGGCTGAGGGCTATCGGCTATCGGAACATTCTTCGTGTTATTCGTGCAATTCGTGGCTAAAAAATCTACCTTCGTGGTTAAATAAAACGCCCCAACACCACCCAAAACTGGGTGATGCTGGGGCAGTGCTTCCCTCTCCACGAAAAAAGTTTAGAGTGGTTGGCCGCGTTCGGCAGCTTGTTCGACAGCGCGAACCAAGAAGATTGGCCGTTGGCTGCTGCGAATGAGCTTGGTTGCTACGCTGCCCATCCACATGCGGCTGAAGCCACTGCGGCCATGAGTTGCCATAACGATCATGCTGGCAACTGCTTCTTGGGCAATTTCGTCGATCATTTCGGCGGGTGTGCCGCTTACGACGAGATGGCGTATTCGCAGGCGTGGCGTTTGCAGCGATTGCTCAAGCTGTTGCAAATATTTCTGGGCTTGCTCACGGGCTTGGGCTTTTTCGCCAGCGCTCCACATTGGCACAAGTCCCGATTCGATCAAACCTGGATCGTCGATGCCCGGGGTGACACTTAGCAAGACTAACTCAGCACTATGGGCCTCGGCTAGTTGGCTAGCCAATGGCAAGGCTTGTTCAGCGATGGCTGAGCCGTCGAGTGGCACAACAATTGTGCGCAATTCGGGCGGAATTTTAAAGGTTTCAACTTTGCGTTCATCGCCATGGATGACCAAAATTGGCACTGGTGTAGCTTGGACTAATTTTTCAGCGATGCTGCCGAGTACCCAACGCCCAAGCCCACTGCGGCCATGGCTGGCCAGCACAATCTCACGCACGCTGTTTTGTTCGGTCGCAAATTGGACAATTGCATGGGCTGGCTCGCCATCGAGCACGGTTGTTCGTACCGCCAAACCTTGTTGTTCATAGCGAGCTTTGAGTTCATCAAGGTAGGTTTGGGCTGCTTGGCGTTCGTCGGCTAGCCATTGGCGGCTATCAACGGCGCTTGGTACTGGCCATTCGTAAGCCGGAACCAGCGGCGGATAGCCAATAACCCGAACTAAATGCAAAACACTGCTGTTGCGGCGAGCTAAAACGACTGCATAATCCAAAGCCTGTTCCGCTAACAGTGAACCATCAAGTGGAATCAACATTTGGCGTTCCATAACCAATCCTCCTTTGGATTGGAGAGCGACATTGCTCTCAACAAGGTGATCAAGTTCACCGAGTAGGGGGGCTAACGAGCTAGGTTTTTCCAAATATGAAGTGATTGGCAAGTTGCGTAGACGTTGCCGCATGCTCGGTGAACTACCCGAAGCGACCACGGCAATGGCTGTGGCAGGTTGCTCTTCGCAAAGTTGTTCGAGTAAGCGCAACCCATGCAGCCGAAATGGCGCGGGGTCAATCACGACTAGGTTGGGGCTATGAGCCTGAACACTAGCCCAATCAGCTTGTTTAACAATATTGACTTGGACGTTCTGGCCCCAACGCCGCTGAAATCGTGCGGCAGTTGTTTGGGCTGAACCTTGATCTGGGTCAATGATCACGATTGAGTAGCTCATGGCCTGCTATCCTTGTTATCACTGTAGATAGTGTAGAACGGATAGCCTGTCAATCGGGTTAAGAGAGGATAACCAAATGGTGTTAAAATCCTTACCAATGCCAAAAGCCACGTTTCGCCATTGAATCGTGGCGGCTTGATTGTTCAGTCTGCGGTTTAGAGCAGGACGCTGTAGGCGCGTTCGATATCGGCTTGGTTGTTAATGTCGGTTAGGGTCTCGCTTGGAATGGCTTCATCAACCGTGAGCACCATAATTGCCGTGCCACGTGGGCTTGAGCGACCAACGTGCATCGCCGAAATGTTGATATCAGCCGTACCCAGCAATGTGCCAATCCGCCCGATAAAGCCAGGCCGATCTTGGTGGAAGGTGAATAACATCGAGCTGGTTGGCACCAAATCGAGCCAAAATTCGTTGATTTGGACGATGTGAGCTTCGCCACGTACCACCGTGCCGCCGAAGGTATGCACCACACCATCGCTGGTAGTCACCACCAATTGCAACAATTCGGTGTAGGTTTCAGCATCGGGGCGATGGGTTTCGTTGATGGTTAAGCCGCGTTCGCGAGCCAAGAATGGCGCATTAACCGGAGTAACCCGACCTTCTGAGCCACCTTCGAGTAAGCCTTGCAAGACTGCCAACTTAATTGGTTCGCTGGTCAGGCCCGCTAAAGCACCGTTGTAGACAATTTGATACGATTGGGCTGGTAGATCGACCAATTGGGTGCTGAGCCGAGCCAATTTGCGGCCAAGATCGAGATATGGCCCAACAATCGCCCACTCTTCGGGAGCCACAAACGGCGCATTGACGGCATAGCGTGGCGAGCGGCCAGCCAATACATCAACGATGCCTTCGGCCACATCGGCGGCAGTCAAAGCTTGGGCTTCTTCGGTTGAAGCGCCTAAGTGCGGCAAGACAATCGCTTTGGGGTGGGTGACGATTGGGCCAGTTGGTGGTTCTTTAGCAAATACGTCGAGAGCTGCACCGCCAAGATGGCCCGATTCCAAGGCTTCAAACAAGGCTTCTTCATCGATCACGCCGCCACGGGCACAATTGATGATATAACTGCCTTTTTTCATTTGGCTCAAGCGTTGGGCATCGAATAAATTGCGAGTAGCGTCGATCAAGGGGATGTGCAATGAAATAACATCAGCGCGGCTGGTTAATTCATCAAGCGTCACTGGGGTCACGCCAAGTTGAGCCGCACGTTCAGCGTTAATAATGGGGTCGTAGGCGATAATATTCATTTCCAAGGCACGGGCACGCCGAGCAACTTCCGAGGCAATCCGACCAAAACCGACCAAGCCTAAGGTTTTGCCGCGAACTTCCCAACCGCCATATTTGCTGCGTTCCCATTTACCATTTTGCAAGGCGCTGTGGGCTTGGGGAATGTTGCGGGCGAGACCAATCATCAAACCAATTGTCAGCTCGGCGACTGCAATACTGTTTGATGCTGGAGCGTTAACCACCAAAATCCCTTGCTGATTAGCGGCAGCCAAATCGATGTTGTCAACACCCGTCCCGGCGCGGCCAACAACTCGAAGTTTGGTGCCTGCTGCAAGCACTTTAGCGGTAACTTTGGTTTGCGAACGCACGATCAAGGCATCGTACTGTGGCAAAGCCTCCAACAGGGTTTCTGGTGTAAGATCAAGACGAACATCAACCTCGGCGACCTCTTTAAGCGCCGCAAGGCCTTCGGCACCAATCTTCTCCGTGACCAGGATACGATCCATGAGGTAGTTACTCCTGTGGTAGTAAACAAAAAAGGGCAGATGGACACGCTCTGCCGCTGCCAGCACTGGCTGATGGGAGTTTTGTGTATTGTATCACAAGCCACAAACCACGCTGTTGCAGCAATGTATCGGCCAATGTATCTCGCGGTGTATGTGCTGCAACTAGCGCCGCTTTATACTGCTTGCATCAACACAAGGAGCGAGCAGTATGAACCACCCAACCATTCAAAAAGATACTGGTGCTTGGATCGCTTTTACTTGGATTTCGTTCTTCATTTCGATTGTGGCATTGCTCTTGGGCATTTATCATGCGCCAGTTGATATTTGGGTCAAGAGCTTTTTGGCGGTTGCCGCCTTGTTTGCAATTGGTAGTACCTTTACCTTGGCCAAAACTATTCGCGATAACTCTGAAGCCAGCAAAATGATTAATCGCTATGCCGATGCCAAAACCGAGCAAATCATCTCTAATTATGAGATCCGCGCTTCAGTCTAGCGAAGGATGAAGGATGAGGGATGAGGGATGAGGGATGAAGAACAGCGCACATAGCGACAGCATTTATGATTGGAGCTAGATTTAAAAGTAAGCTTGGTGCTCTTGGTGGATTAAATTTTTAACGCAGAGGCGCAGAGAATCTATAGCTATTGGCTTTGTGGGCTATTTGTAAGGATTTATACGGTTATCAACTGCTACCATTCCCTCACCCCTGACCCCCTCTCCCGCACGCGAGGGGGAATCATCCCTGCATAGGCATGGCTGAGCTTGGCCCGTTCCCCTCTCCCGCACGCGAGGGGGAATCATCTCAGCATGACCATTGGAATGCCCCTCGCCCGCCGCCGTGGGAGAGGGGTTGGGGGTGAGGGAACGTAATTCACTGTCAATCGTATGAACCGTTACACCTAGGATAGATCTTCATCGCACTCGTGGTTAAAACTGGCCCCTGATTCCTAGACCCTGCCGCTAGTGTGCAAACTCCTGCTGATAAATTGCTTGGATTTTGGCCAAAACTGCGTGGGCTTGCTGTGCTGCTGGAAGGGTCGTTGCCTTACCTTTATTGATAAAACTGCCACTTGGAAATTGCTGTTGATTGAAGGCTGCATTATACAAACGGTCAGCACCATTACTAGGATGTTTAAACAGCAAGCCATGAAAAGGTCGCAGCCACCAAGGCAAGCCATTGTTGGTTTTGATCGAGCCACGATTACCCCCAGGACAAACACTGTAGAGTTTGATACCTTCTTTTGCGAGTTGCGGCGCAAGCGCTTGGTTCCAGAGCGAAAGTGCTAATTTGGATGTTGCATATGGCCCAAAGAGCTTTTTGAAGCTTTGAGGCCGTTCAAGCTGCTCGATCTCAAGCTTTCTGAGGGTCAACAGCACATTCGACGAGGTATTAATGATTGTTTTGTGCTGGCCACGCAATAGCAATTCTTTCAGCTCCATGGCGATGATATACGGCACAACGCTCTGCAATTCGAAACTTAATTCGCGCCCTTGCGGCGAAAAAACGAGTTTTTCGGTTGTTCGGCCTGCGTTGTTGAACAGCAGATCGAGGCTGGTTTCTTGCTGTTTAATCGTTTGTAAGGCAGCGCGAAGTTGGCCAAAATCGCTGATTTCGGCTTGGTAGCTGCGCAGGTTGCCCGCAGCTTGGGCCGCTTGTAGAATTGGCTCGTTCGTGGGAAACTGTGAACGCATCAAACCAATGACTGTCCAGCCTTCGCCGAGCAGCCGTTTGGTCAGTTCGAGGCCAATACCTGAGTTTGCTCCGGTGATCAAGGCAGTCTTTGAGGGCGATTGGCTTGGCATAGATGCTCCATTGATTTATTTTATAGAACGCTATAAAATAAATTTACTGGATGTTTTAGCGAATGTCAAATTTTTCTAGTGATCGATAGATAATTATGCAGATAACCCGACCGCGAGGCCGACCGCGTACTTTTGATCGGCAAGCAGCGCTTGATGCGGCGATGGAATTATTTTGGCGACATGGCTACGAAGGCACATCGATTGCCGATTTGACCACGGCGATGGGCTTTACGCCGCCGACCTTGTATGCAGCCTTTGGCTCGAAAGAAGATTTGTATCGCGAGGTGATTCAGCATTTTCTGCTGCGTGGTGAGCGCCGACGCATGGAAGCGGCGCTGAATCAAGCTAGTGCGTATGCCATGCTGCGCTATTATTTGTATGCTGCTGCTGAGAGCTTTACCGACCCCAGCACACCAGCTGGTTGTATGGTGGCGACGGCAGCCTTGCAATGTGCGGTCGAAAATCAACCAATTGTTCAAGAAGTAGCGCGAATTCGCCATCAGATGTTTGTTGCATTTGTCGAGCGACTTGATTTAGCTAAGAATAATCATGAATTGCCAACAACGATTGATTCGCTGGCATTAGCCAATTTCTACACCGCAATTGTGCAGGGTATGTCGGTGCAAGCAATTGATGGTGCAAGCCGCGCCGATTTGATTGCAGTTGCCGATTTAGCGCTGAGCGCATGGCCAGGTGCGAAGGATGAAGGATGAATTATGAGGGATGAAAGAAGGCAACGAGAGCAGATTTTAACGCAGATGGTGCAAAGGGCTTGGATTCAGGGGTCTGAGGTTAGGTCTTTAACACAGAGGCGCAGAGAGGATTAGGCATCAGGGGCCAGCGATCAGGCTTCAGGCTTCATGATTGGGCTGTGTAGTTCAAATCTAGCCCCTGAAACCTGACCCCTCGCCCTTCGTGTAACTTCGTGCCCTTCGTGGATCAAACCTCAACCTCTCTGTTTCGATATGCTATACTTGAGGGCGTGTCTGTAGGAGACTGAACCGTGTCAACAAGTATTGCTTTTGCCCTCTTTTTTGTGTTGCTTAGCCCCATTTTGACTGCGATTTTGCTGCGTTTTTTGCGCACGCGCCTGAGTGCTTTACCGTTTTATTCGATTGCAGGCGTGCTTTTTGGGCTGGCAGCAGCTGCCGCGATTTGGCTGGTCAGTCAGCATCAAGCCAATGTTCAGCTTGGCAGCTTGGTGCTTATCCAACAGCAAGGGATCGATTTGGAAGTACCGCCTGAGGCCGAACCAACCGCGATGCCAACCCAAGTGTTGCCAACCTTGGCGGCTACGGCAACCCGTTTAGCCCCAACCGCAACAACCCGCCCAAGCGCTACGCCAACCGACCAACCAACCGCAACCACTGAAGCTACCGCTGAACCAACCGCAACCAGCGAGCCAAGCGCTACGCCAACTGCTGAACGCCGTACCTACACGGTTGAAGATGGCGATACCTTACGCTCAATTGCTGAAGCATTTGATGTAACGATTGCTGAATTGCTCGAAGCCAATGATCTCACGCCGCAACAAGCTGATCAGCTTCAGCCAGGCGATGTGTTGATTATTCCTTAGTGAGGTTTTGTGCGTATTATTGGCTTGTTGCTGGGCTTGTGCTGCTTGGTTGGTTGTGCATCCGCTGCGCCAAATCCAACGCCTAGCCCAGTTGTGGCAATTGCAACCCCAACGACTATTAGCATAACCGCAACAGCGCTTGATCCAACTCCGATCAGCTTAACCGCTACGCCGATGGCCTTGGCCTTGACCTGGCAATCCTACACGGTTTATCGGGTTGAGCCAGGCGATAGTTTGGAATCAATTGCTGAGCGTGGGGCAAGCTTTCCCTTATTTATTAGCCGTTACAATCGACTGAATCGCCCAATTGAAGCGGGCCAGTTGTTGATTGTGCCACGTTTGGAGAGCGATCAGCCGAATAGTTTGCCCTCAACTCCGATGCTGATTAGCCGTGGCTTTACCAGCCAAGCATGGGTTGGGCTAAGCTGTGATCTGAGGGCGGCAGCCGCGCCAATTGAGCCAATGTTGCAAACCCTTGCCAGCCAATCGATCACAATGACCTTTTTTCTAAATGTTGATTGGATTGAGCAAAACCCGCAGGACTTACCACAACTCGCGGCGGCTGGTCATGAGCTGGCCAGTGGCGTGGCGCTTGAGCAAATTGAGTCTGAAACATTAGCCCAAGCCTTGAATCAAACCGAAACTGCTTTGACCAACCAACTTGGCATGGATGCTTCGGTGCGCCCCTATTTGCGAATTTGGCAGCAACCAAGTAGCCCAACCTTAGCTGAACTTGCCGCCCAAAACGGCTATTTGCTGCTCGATAACGCCCAAGCACGCGATGCATTGGCCTTGGCCGAGGAGTTAATGCAGCCTGAGCAAGCAGCAAGTTATCGCGGGGAATTGATTATGCTCGATTGTAGTGATCCTGAGCTTGCCGCAGCCTTGCCGTTAATCATTGAGCGCTTGCAGCAAGCTGGTTTGCAGCTGCGCAGTATTGCGGAAGTGATGCAGCCATGAGTTTGTTGTTGGCGCTATTGCCGTTATTTGGTTTGGCACTCGTGGCCGATGGTCTGGTTATGACCAAGCGCTGGCAGCTAGGTTTAGCTTGGTTGGTTGGGCTGGCGAGTGTGCTTAGCCCAAATCTAGCGCTTTCGGCATTAGCCTTGTTACTCGTTGGCGGTTTGCTGGGTCAAACCTGGGCGCAACGCTTGAGTGGAGTCGCATCGGCGTTGAGCCTTGCTTGGCTCGGCTTAAGTGCTGATAGTTGGTCATGGCAAGCTTCCAGCGTGGCGGTTCAGCTCAACTCAATTCATATTGGCCTAATTATTCTAGGAGCTGCTTTGGCGCTTGGCTGCTGGCCGTGGCCTGAGCAGGCAACGCCACCTGCTAGCACGTTGGCCTTAGCCAACCTTACGATCGTGTTGCGCTTGTATAGCCTTGTGCCCTTGGATTGGGCTTGGACGGCGGTCGCGGCCCTAATTGGATCTGGCTCGGCGCTCTGGTTTGCTTGGCAATTGCTGCCCCCGCAAGCTTTAGAGCAACGTCGCCGTTTGGTTGCCCAAGTGCTATGGTGTTTGGTGCTGGCTGCCAGTTTGCTGGCGAGCGAAGCCGGTATCGCAGCAACATGGGCCTTGGCTTTGGTGGCATGTTTGGCCCATCCGTTGTTGCAACAGCACAGTAATTTAGCTAGCTTAGTTCCCTTGTGGATGGCGCTCTGGCTGACAGCAGCAGCCAGTTTAGCTGGTGGTTTGGCCTTATTGAGTTGGTTGTGCTGGCTGTTGTTAATGCTGTTAACCCTGAGCACTTTTCGCTTGCCGCCCCAAATTTCGCCCTGGCAATGGCCTTTGATGGCGCTGCAACTGGCGGTTGGCTTCGGTCTGCCATTCTTGCTTGAAGTGTTGCTTAAGCCGGTTTGGCGTGAGCTTGGGGCGGGCTTGACCGTGTTCGGGCGGCTCGATATTGCCCCCTGGACAGGCTTGGCGACGCGTAATCCTGGCTCGCAGGTGGTTGCAACCTTGCCTTCGGTCGTGCTAGCAGGCTTATTGGTGGTCGGGATTGCCATTAGTTATATAGCGCATCGTTGGCGTAGCCACATGACCAATGCTGATCGTGAGCCATTGCGAGAACAAACCGTTTGGCAATTGGTGCGGCGTGGCTTGCCATGGGGGAGCCAAGCACGCGATGAGTAGCGAAGCATGGCGTTTGGGGGTGGCGGGCCAGTGGCAGCGTTTGTTGCTCTACCCTGGTGGCTTGAGTGCCTTGGTGGCGGTTGGCTTGGGTTGGTTGGTTTGGCGTTGGCTTACCCCACGTCAAAATGCGGTTGGCACTGAGCACCCGTTTGATTGGCTACTTGTGCCATTGCCATTGTTGGCGCTGAGCCTCTGGCCCTTTGCTGAATCCAGTGAACTGCGGGCGACGCTTGATCTGTTGAGTTATTGGTTGTTGCTCGATGCGCCGTTGCTCTGGGCGATTGGTCAGGATTGGCGCAATGGGGCGCTGGCTGGCTTACGCGCGGCGCGTTGGTTGGTTGGTTTGCTCACTGGTTGGCCGCTGCTGGGCTTGGTCGGCTGGATCATTGCCAGCTTGCATGGCGGTTTGCTGCCCAATGATCTCTTGATTTTGGGCGAGGGTTGGCTGGGTTGGCTGGCATTAGCACTCTGGTTGGCTGGCTTGTTGCCCTATCTCCAACTTGGCGCTTGGGAAACTGCGCCAACCCAAGGGGCGTTGGCTTGGGCCTTGGGGGCACGCCGTTTGGGCCATTTGGCGTTAGTGGCTTGGTTATTGCAACCCCAATTTAAGCTGGCTTGGTTTGGCTCAATTTGGGGTTTTGGCGCTTTGTTGTTGGGTTTATGGTTGCTGCTGCTCGGCTTGAGCTATTGGTTACGGCGTTATTCGCAGGCGCAAGTTGGGGCGTGGCTATGGAGCGGAGCACTGCTTGGATTGCTGGGGTTTAGCCTAAACACATGGTTCAATCGCTAAACCCCAATACAAACTGGTTTGTTCGATGTGGTAGCGTTGAATGCCTGCGGCCTGCACCATTGTTTGAATTTCGCTACTGCGCCATGCTCGTAGCACTGATAGCGGGCCATCATGCTTGCCAAGGCTGGTCAGCGGGCCTAATCCAACCAGCCGCGCACCCCAATAGCCCAGCCAACTACGCTGAAGATCAACAAGTACAATGCCACGGCAAGCCACCCGTTGTGCTTCACGCAACAGTGCAACCACCTCAATGTCGCTGCAATGATGCAACATTTGAGCACAAAAAACGATGTCGATACTGCGATCAGCGAATGGTAAGGCTTGGCCTGTGCCAACCAAGGCTTGCTGATTACTGGCAACAATTGTGCGATTAAGATCAAGGCTAATTGTTTGGAATGATTGGCTTTGCTGCTGGCTCGCTGCTTGCAGCCAACGCCCAATTTGGCCATTGCCCGCCCCAAGATCAAGCAAGCTCGTATGGGCTTGTAAGAATGGCTGCAACAAGCGCCAACCTAAGTGATAACCGCCGCTCAAACGATAGAGCCAAGCCATTTCGGTCAAGTTAGCCGCCAATTCAGGATGCTCGGTTAGTTCGTCGAGCAATTCAAGCGCTTGTGAACGTTGGGGAATCCAAGCCATAAAATTTCCTTGTGTGCTATCAATTAATTACTGACCCTCGGTATAATAGCGCCTGATGCATCACTCTGGTGCATGGCTATTGATGGAATGATTATGCGTTTGCAGCGTGCTTGGCTCACCTTTGCGATTCTTTTTGGCCTGATGAGTTTGGGCTTGGGGCTGCGACTGGCCGCGTGGCATTGGCATGAATTTCGGCCACTGGGCGGCGATGAGCGCGAATATTTGGATTTGGCAATTGCCTTAGCCCAAGGCAAAGAATACTACGATTTGCAATTTATGCGGCCACCGCTGTTTCCTTTGGGTTTAGCAGCACTGGTTTGGTTGGTCGATGGCGATTTGCAGGGCTTGCGGCTAATTAATGCTCTGATTAGCACCGCCACAATTCCTTTGGTTTGGTGGTGGGCACGGCTGTTGCTGCGCCGCAACGATTTGGCTTTGATCGCAGCTGGCTTGACTGCTTGTTCATTTACCCTAGCCTTGAATGCGACCGAATTGCTCAGTGAAACCGTCACGTTGGCAGGCTTAATGCTGGTGTTTGGCTTGTTGATTTTGGCTTTGCGCCGCCCGCAATTGCGCTGGAGTATTGCCGCTGGCGTGGCGATTGCCGTTGTGAGCTTAATTCGCTCGGTGGCATTACCGTTGTTGCCATTGGCCTTGTTGTTACTTTGGCGCAGCGAGAACCCGCAACGCTGGCGGCAGATGCTCGGTTTGCTGGCCGCAACGCTGCTGACCCTTGCCCCATGGACAATTCGCAATGCCCTGACCTATGATGGTTTTATTCTGATTGATACAACTGGCCAGGAAAACCTGTGGCTGGATAACGATCCACGTGGCCGCGATGTGGTTAAAGCTGAGTTATATGCAATGGGCGATGCGCGAATTGAGCGTAGCCAACTGGCTTCGCAACAAGGTATCGCGGCGATAACCCAAAACCCTGATTGGTTTTTAGCCAAGGTTGGACGTGAATTTTGGCATAGTTGGGGCTTAGAGCATAGCGACGATTTGCTGGCGCGACGAGCAATTTGGCGACCAGCTAGCGAAGTTTGGCTGCGTTTGATCTTGGGCGATGCTTGGTGGTTGTTGCTAATTGGCTTGGGCTTAGCTGGTATGTGGTCGCTGCCCTGCGAACGTAATCTTAAGCTGCTGTTGGCGGCTTGGGTTGGCTATACCGTGTTTACGGCCTGCCTGTTTCATGTGGAATATCGCTATCGTTTGCCGTTATTGCCTGTGCTTTTGCCCACTGCTGCTTGGCAAATCCATCAATTGCGCTGGGCTTGGCCGCGACCACGCCAATGGTTGGCGCTGGCAACCGGCGCAAGCGTGGTAGCTCTAAGTTTGAGCTATGCCAATTATCCCCAACAGGCTTGGCGTTTGGGCCAAAAACATTGGTATTTGTGGCAGGCCGAGCACTATTTAGCTGATGCGAAGGCCTTGCCAGCTACTATGAACGAGCAAGCTAGCTCGGGCGTGGCAATTTTTGAGGCCCAATCGGCGGCCAGCAATGCCTTGCGCTACGATCCTGAATCGGCCTTGGCCCGGGTGTTGTTGGCGCGAATCGCCTTTGTCAGCCAGCAGCCCAACGTTGGTGCAGAGCAATTGCGCTTGGCGATTGACTATTTGCCGGCCCACGCTTATGCCCATTTGTTGCTAGGCGATTATCTGCGCCAGCAAGGTCAGTTTGAGGCGGCCAAGGCTGAATTGGCCTACGAAACCAGTTCAACCGAGGATTTGCAAGCATGGTCGCTCCAGCGAATGCAATTTATTCCCATCACCAGCACGCTCGATTTGGGCAATGGCCTCGATTTAGGCTTGATTGATGATTGGTATGTTGCCGAAGAGGGTAGCCGCTGGTTTGCTGAGCAGGCTAGGGTTTGGTTGCACGCGCCTGCCGATGCCAATGTGCTGCGCTTGCGGATTGCTAGCCAACGCCCAACTAGCCTAGCTGCGCCAACCTTGAAGGTGTTTGCTAATGGGCAATTTTTAGCCGAAATCGCCATCGATTCAGCGTGGACGACCCATGAAATTGCTTTGCCAAATAGTTTGCGCAACCTAGCATTAGAAATTGAATTACGCAGCAGCAGCACCTTTGTACCACACGATCTGGAGCCGACCAACCCCGATGGACGCGATTTGGGGCTGCGCGTCGATTGGATTATTGTAGAATAGGTTTTTGGTGAGGCCATATTTCTGATAGAGTCGTAATTATTCCAATCGAACCTTGGTTGGATCGCAAGGCGATTGATAGCGATAATGGATTTTGTGGTTTATTGATGGATTTGTGCTCACCCCTGATTGTGCTTGAGGGGGTGCAGGGGGATTAAAGCCCACTGCGTCTCCCGCCTTGAGGCGGGACGGAAGGGTGGTGATCACTCAGAATCCAAGTTGCCAATAACCTTGATTGATTAACTAGTCTGTAATCCAAATGATTTAAACTGAATAACGATAGAGGCAAGAAGCAGCTTTTAAATTTAGCATCCGAGGGCAGCAACCCATGAAGTTGATCGATTTACCCTATAGCTCACGGCGCATGCCAGCAATTGCGCGGCGCTCGATGGTGGCGACCAGCCAGCCACAGGCGGTTTTGGCAGGCTTATCGATGCTTGAACGTGGTGGCAATGCGGTCGATGCAGCAATCGCAGCCGCAGCAATGTTGACGGTTGTCGAGCCGACATCCAACGGCATTGGCAGTGATGCTTTTGCGTTGGTTTGGGATGGCCGCAAATTACATGGCCTGAATGGCTCAGGGCGTGCGCCGCAAGCAATTAGCCTTGAAGCCATGCTCCAAGCGGGCCATCAAAAGATGCCAGCCTATGGTTGGCCGAGTGTGACTGTGCCTGGTACACCGCGAGCATGGCGCGATCTGCATCAACGCTTTGGGCGCTTAGATTTTGAAGAAGTACTGCTGCCTGCAATTAGTGCCGCCGAAGATGGCTTTGCGGTTACGCCCATCGTCTCGCACTATTGGAATTTGGCTTTGCGGCGCTACGAAGCCATGACCGACCCCGCGACCAGTGCTTGGCTCAACACCTTTTCCTACCGTGGGCGTGCGCCTGGAGCTGGCGATATGTGGCGTTCGCGGCGACAATCGCGTACTTTGAGCCGCATCGCCCAAACTGGCGCTGATGATTTTTATACTGGCGAATTGGCGGGGCAAATTGTCGAATGGGCGCAGCAAACTGGTGGTTTTATCAGCGCCGCCGATTTAGCCCAGCATACCAGCACCTGGGTTGAGCCAATTAGCACCAGCTATCGTGGTTATCAAGTTTGGGAAATTCCGCCGAATGGTCAAGGCTTGGCGGCGTTGATGGCGCTGAATATTTTAGAAGGCTTTGATCTGAGTCATACCACCCGCGATACCATCCAATCGTATCATATGCAAATCGAAGCCATGAAATTGGCTTTTGCTGATGCCTATCGCTATATTGCTGATCCTGAGCATGTGGAAGTGCCAACCAAACAATTGCTTTCTAAGCGCTATGCTGCTAGCCGCCGCAGCTTGATTGGCGAGTATGCGCTTGATCCGCAGCATGGTGAGTTGCCTCAAGGTGGTACGGTGTATCTGTGTGCGGTCGATGGCGACGGCATGATGGTCAGCTTTATTCAATCGAACTATATGGGCTTTGGTTCAGGCGTGGTTGTGCCTGAAACTGGGATTGCCCTGCAAAATCGTGGCGCGAACTTCTCGCTTGATCCGCAGCACCCCAATGTTTTAGCGCCCAATAAACGCCCTTTCCACACGATTATTCCTTCGTTTTTGACCCGCGATGGCGAGGCAGTTGGGCCGTTTGGCGTGATGGGCGGCGCGATGCAACCCCAAGGCCATGCCCAAATGATTTTAAACCGCGTCGATTGGCAGCTTAATCCGCAAGCTAGCCTTGATGCACCGCGCTGGCAAGTTGGTCCTGGCCGCAAAGTTTATTTGGAATATGGCGTGCCCCAATTTATTGCCGAAGGACTCCGCGCGATGGGCCACGATGTCGAGATTCATGCTGAAGGTGGCATGTTTGGGCGCGGCCAAATTATCTGGCGCTTGCCCAATGGCTCGTTGATTGGTGGCAGTGATATGCGAGCCGATGGTTGTGCCTTGGGCTTCTAAATTACACTAGTCCTAGAGCTAACCTAGTTCAAACAGCTATGGCAAGGCTATAGCTGTTTTTTTGCATTCCAAAGGGCTAAAATTCAATTAGTTATCAACTCATATCACCATCGATCACGCCCAGAATCGCCCACAGAACTAGGTCATTGATAGGACTAAATAGCATTGACGTTGAGCTAGCTAGCGTGGCAAGATCGTTCGTGATCCTTACGTTTTAGCCACATCTGTGTCTTGGAGAGTGTTGGTATGCAATTGCGCTCATTGCGGTCGTTGCTGACTGTTGATCGTGCTCGGGTCGGTTCATTATTGAGTGTTTTATTGGTAGGCTTGTTGGCTTGGATGCTGCCGCAGACCAATGCTCAGCCCGCGTTTGCTGCATCAAGCACTGTCGTGATTAGCCAGGTTTATGGGGGTGGGAGTAGTGGTGGTTCTACCTATACTCATGATTTTGTCGAACTATTTAATTTAAGTAATACCCCTGCTTCACTGAATGGTTGGTCAATTCAATATGCATCTGCCACAGGGGTTTTTGGAGGAGTTGTAACCTTACCTAATGTTTCAATTGCGCCTGGTCAATATTTTTTGATTCAATTAGGTAGTGGTGGTACTGGTTCTTCTTTACCTACGCCAGATGCAACAGGTTCAACCGCAGTAGCTGCTGCAGCTGGTAAAATTATTCTTGCTAATACAACCACAGCTTTAGGATGCGGTAACAATACTACTCAATGTAATGCTACCCAACAAGCCCAAATTATCGATTTGGTTGGTTTTGGGACGACCGCTAGTTATTTTGAAGGCAGTGGGCCAACTGGCGCACCCAGTGCTACTGCCAGCGTTATGCGTACCAATCCCTGTGTTGATGCTGATAATAATGCAACTGAATTTAGCGTAGTTACGCCAAACCCACGTAACACTGCCAGCGCTACGTTAAGCTGTTCAATCGCAACGAATACACCAACCAATACTGCAACGAACACGCCGACCAACACGCCAACGAACACACCAACCAATACTGCAACGAATACGCCGACCAACACGCCGACCAACACGCCGACCAACACGCCGACCAATACCGCAACGAATACTGCGACTAATACGCCAACCAGTACTCCAATCGTGCTTGGTGGCGACAACAATATTTTGTGGGATCAGCTTTATCATAGTGCTACCGCTGAAAATCCACAGCTTGAGCTTGTGCCAGGTGAGAGCTATAGCTTCTTGCATAGTGCTAGCGGCACAATTAACGAAACCACGGCTGTAACGATTTCAGCATTAACCGATGCGCTTGATGTGCAAACCGTTAGCTTACGCTATTGGGATGGAGCGAATTCAACCACGCTGCCAATGACACGGATTAAATCGTTGACTGCAAGTTTTCGCAGCCAGCCAAGCCATAGCTACGATTTGTGGCAGGCCAGCATTCCGGCTCAGCCAATTGGCACGACAATTTTTTATCGAGTGATTGCTCAAGATGGCTCGTCCTCAGCCTATTTGAAGCATAATAATGGCCAATATGTGAATCCGCTTGGCCAACATGTGCGGGGCTTCAACGACGATCCCGATGATTATAGCTACACGGTGTTAGCATCCAATCCAACTGCTACGCCGACCAATACGCCGACCAATACGCCAACAAATACACCAACCGAAACCGCTACGCCAACGGCGACACCAACGGCGACCAACACGCCAACCAATACAGCGACATCGACGGCAACCAATACGCCAACCAATACAGCGACGAACACGCCAACTGATACAGCTACGCCAACCTTGACCAACACGCCAGTTGCCCCAACCGCGACCGATACGCCCACCAATACACCAACGGATACGGCTACCCCAACTGATACAGCTACGCCAACCTTGACCAACACGCCAGTTGTACCAACCGCGACCGATACGGCTACGCCAACCAGTACGGCGACTGCGACGAACACGCCAGTTGTTCCAACGGCAACCAACACGCCAACCAATACGGCGACATCGACAGTGACGAATACGCCAACTAATACGGCAACGCCAACGCGCACGGCGACGAACACGCCAACCAATACGGCGACATCGACAGTGACGAACACGTCAACCATCACCAATACGCCGATTGCTCAGCAGTACAAAGTATTCTTGCCATGGGCTAGCAAATAGCCCTGGGCAGCAGCTTAAATGTGATGTTTAATTCAAGAGGTTGTGTAGTGACGAAGCATAAGCATGAGGCTAGGACGGTGTATAATGCACGTTACACAAGTCGCATGATGAATGTTTGTTGCCTACTATCCCCAACCATAGCCACAAGCAGTTAGCATCGTGGTTGAATGTTGGTATACTATGTCTAGGTGGGTATACTTCTATCCACCTAGCTTGATCTCAAGCGCAATGTTATGGCGCTCGGCCACCCGTTGAATTGTTGCGATCAAGTGATTAAAATCGATAGGTTTCTCAACATACGCATCACAACCAACCGCCATACAGCGTTCGCGATCACCAGCGAGGGTATAGGCAGTAATCGCAATCACCGGAATCGAACGAGTTTGCGGGGAGGCCTTGAGCTGGGCGGTTGCACCCCAACCATGCAATTCGGGCATCGACATATCCATCAAAATTAAGTCGGGCTTT
Source organism: Herpetosiphon gulosus (assembly GCF_039545135.1). Lineage (NCBI taxonomy): Bacteria > Bacillati > Chloroflexota > Chloroflexia > Herpetosiphonales > Herpetosiphonaceae > Herpetosiphon > Herpetosiphon gulosus. The sequence goes on from NZ_BAABRU010000008.1 coordinate 24,541, forward strand.
AATTGCAAAGCCAGCATCAAGCCTTCAATCCCAGTTTTGGCGGTGCTAATTTGAAAACCGCGCCGTTGCAAGCGGGTAGTGAGGATCGTGCGATTGTCTTGGTCGTCATCGACAATTAGAATGTGCATAGCTTGCTCCTGCTGTCAATCGGCACGATTAAGTGAAATCGCTACCAATGATTGATACTCTAGTGTTGTTGTATACCATGAAGTCCTAGCTGTAAATAGTTACTTTCGGGTGATATTCCTAACCCGAAAGGTGGTTTTGAGATGGTGTATAGTTAGCCTAACTACAATTTTATGCTTTGCATTCCAATTCGCATCAAAGCCAACGATGGCATAAGGAAGTTCAGCGATGAAAGCAGCCTATCAGCAATATGTGCATAAAAGTGTTCGTGGCAAAATCAGTCTTGCTTTATTAGGCATTATGCTGATTGTTGTGCTGGTTTTGTTGATTCCGCTGCGCTACATTGTCAATAGCTCAAGTCTTTTTGCTGAACAACAGGAAATGCAAGATCATCTTGAACGGGTTCGGCGAGCGATTGATGGCGAGCTTGCTCAGATCGATGCCTTGGTCATGTCGATGGCAACTTGGGATGAATCATACGATTTTATCAATCAACGCACGCCCACGTATATTGAAGAAAATACTAATAACGAGATTTTTGAGCTGTATAATGTTCAAGCAATGCTCTATACCGATCAGAATGGCACAATTGTGTTTGCCAAAACCTATGACTCGCAACAACGGAAGTCGGTGGCAGTGCCATTTGAGTTTTTTGATATCAACAATTTCTATCCCCAATTACTCAATCATCCCCAACTTGATCAAGGCACGACCAGCGTGGTACGAGCTGGCACTAAACTATGGCTTTTGGCGGCACGACCCATTCTTACCAGCGATGCTCAAGGCCCAGCGCGTGGCACATTGATTTATGGTCGGATGGTCGATCAACAGGTGGTTGATCGGATTAATTACCAAACCTTGTTACCGGTTGAATTGAGTGATTATCGCTTGCTTGCACCAACACGGCAGCAGGTGGTCAGCGAATTGGCCAATGAGCAGCGCTTGGTTTCGCGTGCTTTCAACGATAATACGCTTGAGGGTTTTGTGGTTTTTCCATCGATCGATAACAAACCCTTGTTGGTTGCAACTTTAGCCTTGCCCCGTACAATTTATATTCAAGGTGAACGCACCTTCTGGTTAATTGCCAGCGTGGTGGGGATTGCTGGCTGTTTAGGGTTGTTGAGCCTCTTTTGGGCCTTGCGGCGCTTTATTTTCTATCCACTAACCTCGATGGTTGGCGATTTACGCCAGATCGATCCCACTCAACCTGATCAACATCAAATTAACTTTGCGAGTCCCGACGAACTCGGCTTGTTGGCTAAAACTGTCAATCAAGCACTTGATTCGTTAGCCGTCGCCCAGCGCGAACAACTGGCGGCTGAGGCCAAACGCAGCGCCCTGCAAGCCGAAATGCTACAAAATCAGCAAACCCAATTACAAACCCAAGCAGCCTTGCTCGAACTCCAAGAGCAAAGCTTGGCCGAACAAGCCTTGCCGTTAATTCCGGTTTCGCGTGAGGTTTTGGCCATGCCCTTGATCGGCCAAATCGATCTGAATCGAGCTGAGCGTTTGCAAACCACAATTTTGCAAGGGATTGAAACCTATCGTGCTCGCACGGTTATCCTCGATCTCACTGGGATTTCGCAGCTTGAACAACGGGCAGCGGTTGCGCTCGGCCAAACTGCTCAAGCGGTGCAATTGCTTGGGGCACGCTTGTTGCTGACCGGAGCAAATCCGGCAATTGCCGAAGAAATTGTTGCTGCCAATATCGATCTCGGCCAAATTGCGATCTATCAAACGCTGGCTGCTGGCATGCAAGCAGCACTCCGCTAACCCTAAGTTAAATTTCCACTGCCAAAAAGCTGATAATCAGTTCGCTCAATTCCGCGCTTGCCGCTGTAGGAGTGGGCTTGGGTGTGGCAACCCTATGCAAATATCAAGCCTTAGTTAAGCTTAATTCAGCGTCTAGCCCAAGTTACCGAGAATATGCTAAAATGTACAAGCCTGCATAACCCATCTTTCAGAGCGTTGTCGAATGCGGGGGAGTATGCTCCCTCATGCAGGGATTGTATACGCTAGCTCGATCACCCCAAATGGTGGGAACGCATCTTAAAAGTAGGAGTCGATGGTTATGACTGAACTCGTTCGCGCTCAACCGGCATTTAAAGTTGATTTTGTCCCATCACTTGGGTTGGATCTGCTTTCGACAATGGGTCTGATTGGAATTGTCCACGATTTTGAAGGCTTGGATGCATGGCTGGTTGAGGCTGCTGCGAGTGTGCCCCCGCGCTTACGCCACGATATTCAGCTGGCAATGCGCATGGGCGTTTATCCCTATGTGGTAGTCGAAACCGTCTCAGGCCAAATTTTGCAGCCAGGTGCTGCTGGTCACGACGATTTTAATGGTTTGATTGACGATCTCAAGGCGCTTTCAGCCCAAGAATGTGCCGCCATGGTGCATAAAATTGTGCAACGCACTGCCGCTAATGCTGATGTTGAATTATTGCATACGCCAGCCGAAATTATTGCCGATCAAGAGCAATTAGAAGAGTTATTGGCAAAAATGCAGTTTCCGGTCGATACCGATGAGCTGATTGAATTATTGCAACAGCCAACCGAATGGCGCGATTTGTTGGTCTCAACCATTCAGCGTTTTTGGGATCGAATTTATCGTGAGCAATATGAACTGCAACAAGCTCGCCGCGAACGTAATGCCCATTATCATCGCACTCATCAATATAGCGTCAACTTCCGCGATTTATTTGCTGGAGTAACTGGCCGCCGCTTGCCTGACCATATTCATGAACGACTTGGCACGATTAGTACCGTGCGTTTTGTACCATCGCAATATATTGGGCCATACTTGTCGTTTCTTTTCAATGGATCATTACTCACGGTGTTTTATAATAGCAGCACTACTCCAGCCGAAGGTGATGAGCAAACTGAACGCACTCAAAGCCTATATCAGCCATTGGCAGCCTTGGCCGATAAAACGCGCTTGCAAATTATGACCTTGTTGCATGGTCGCGAATTGTATGCCCAAGAAATTGTCAATTTGCTCGATATTCATCAATCGGCAGTTTCGCGCCACTTAAAGCTGATGGAAACTTCAGGTGTGTTGAATGTTCGCCGCGACAAGGGTGCAAAATATTATTCGATCAATCGTCAACGGATTGAAGAAATTTCCGCTCGCCTGCGTGAATTTGTCTAAATCGACCAGCCAACGCTCCGCTACAACGGAGCGTTTTGCTTTTAAAGGAGCTTGCAATGTCGCTGCTTGATCAAGTTGATCTATCGTTGCATTTGGGCAAAAAAAGCTATGAGCGCCAACTCACCGATTTGCAATTTAAAATGTTGCGCTTGCAACGCGCCGTGACCCAAATTGGTCATCGTATGGTTTTGGTCTTTGAAGGTTGGGATGCTAGCGGCAAAGGTGGCGCAATCAAACGCCTGACCGAGGCGCTTGATCCACGTGGGTTTGTAGTGCACCCAATTGCCGCACCCACACCCGAAGAACGCGCCCACAATTATCTTTGGCGCTTTTGGAATCACCTGCCGCGTGATGGCCAGATTGTCTTATTTGACCGTTCATGGTATGGCCGCGTGCTGGTCGAGCGGGTTGAAGGCTTTGCGACGATGCGCGAGTGGAGCCAAGCCTATGGCGAAATCAATGACTTTGAGCGAATTTTACATAACGATCGTACTTCAGTCTTGAAATTTTTCTTGCATATTTCGAGCGACGAGCAAGAAAAGCGTTTTCGTGAGCGCGAAAATGATCCGCTGAAAACCTGGAAATTAACCGAAGAAGATTGGCGCAATCGTGAGAAATGGTCGGAATATGCAATTGCCATTGATGAAATGCTAGCCCGAACATCCAGCGAAAACGCTCCTTGGCAGGTAATTGCCGCTAACGACAAACGCTGGACACGGATTGCGATTCTCAAGGCGGTGGTTGAAATGTTGGTCGCAGATATGCCGTTTGAATTTGACGACGCTAATACCTTGGTGCTCGATCGATCGGGAGCCTATGCTTTGGTTGATGCTGGTAAACTCTCGGCCAAAGCGGTTGAGGCAGTGATTGCCGAAGAAGAAAAAGTGCGCAAGTTGCTCAAAAAGCAGCGCAAAGAAAACTAAATATCGAATTTGCGCCAAGTTTGATTTTAGTACTCAGCGTTTTTTGCCTAAATAGCTGGCTAACCCGTACAATACAGCCCGACACATCAGATTAAGGCTTATGGGTTCTCGCAAACAAACCGGTTTTAGATGCTTTGCTGCATATCTGTAGCTCAAACATCATGATTTAGGAGCAGGGGATGCAAATCCTAAAGTAATCGGGTTCCCTTCCGAGCCAAGCATCCTTTAGTTTATCAGCTGATCCGTGACTGCCGATAAATGCCCTTGAGGGTGTGTAGGGGGATTAAAGCCCCTGCGTTTCCCGCCTTGAGGCGGGACGGAAGGGTGGTGAACTAGCATTCATCCCTGCTGGAATCGAGAATCTCTAAGCCCGACACATCAGATTAAGGAAGCTCTACGATGCACAATTTAGCAATTTATGGCTTTGGTGGAGTCGGTCGGGCGGTGTTAGCTCAAGCCTTGCTGCACTTCAACCTTGCCTTGGTGGCTGATCGTTCTGGGTATGTGGTTGGGCCGTTGAGCAACGAAAGCTGGTTGGCGGTGGCAGCAGCCAAAGCTCAAGGTGCAGCCCTAGCTAGTTTGCCCGAGGGCACCAGCGGCGATTGGCGAGCCGCCTTGCCGGCTGGCTGTTTGGTGGCCGACACTACCGCCGAAGCCAATGCAGCTCAGTTAGTCGAATTGGCTGGGCGTGGAATGAGCTTGGTCTTGGCCAATAAAAAACCGTTGTGTGAAGATTTAAATTTGTTTCAAGCCTTGGTTGCTGAACGCCGCACCCGCTATGAGGCTACGGTTGGGGCTGGCTTGCCAATTGTAGTGACCACCAATCTACTGCGCGACACTGGCGATCAGGTTCAGCGAATCGAAGGCTGCTTGAGTGGTACATTAGGCTTTTTGCTCTCATCGATCGAACAAGGTCAGCCTTATTCGGCGGCTGTACGTGAAGCCAAAGCATTGGGCTGGACGGAACCCGACCCGCGTGATGATTTGGGCGGAGTTGATGTGGCGCGTAAAGCCTTGATTTTGGCGCGAACTTTGGGCTATCAATGGAACTTGAGCGATATTGCGATTGAGCCATTGTATCCAGCTGCATTTGCTGATTTGAGCATTGCTGAATTTATGGCGCAGCTTGATCAACTTGATGCTGGTTATGCCCAACGCCAAGCCGAGGCCGTTGCTCAAGGCCAAACCTTGCGCTATGTTGCGGCGATCACGCCTGAAGGTGCACGAGTTGGCTTGCAAGCAGTCGCCAAAGATAGCCCGCTTGGTTCGCTCAAAGGGCCAGATAATATGGTCGCTTGGACGACTAACCGCTACCAAGAGCGCCCGTTGGTGGTGCGCGGACCTGGAGCAGGGGTTGAAGTGACCGCCTCAGCAGTCTTGTTTGATCTCTTGGCCTTACGTTAAACAAAAACCGTGGTCAACGAAGACCACGGCTCAAACCCGCTTGATAATTGTAAACTATTGACCTGCCATATCCCGCCGCTGGAACAAGAGAATTCCCAACATAATTGAGCCAAAGATATAGGCTGCCACTACCATCAAGCTGGTGCTTAATGAAATATGCGTGCCAAAGACCCGATCGACTCCTTCAAACATTAATTTTTGTTCATCGCCAGTGTATAACCAATTGGCTTCAAGGTTGCTGATATGAGCATTTGGTAAGATTTTGGCTGCCAAGGTTGAAAAGCTCATTGCAAGGTTGAAAATCGTGTTGCCAACGATCCCAAAAACAATCCCCATAATCGTCGAGCGGCCTGCCATGGTTACCAACAAGGTAATCGATGAAAAGACAACTAATTGCAATAAGACTGGAATCAACGATTTCAGCAAAGTTCCCAGCGAAAAGCTATCGAAATCAAAGAGCGTACCACCCAAGATTGCTGCGCCAATCAATCCCATCAGTTGGCCGAAAATCAGCGAAATGATGATCAAGCAAATCATAAAGAGTAAGCAGATGGCAATTTTAACGATGATGAAATCGCTACGACGGGCGCGGCGTGGTAAGAGCACTTTCCATGTATCCCGGCTGTACTCTGAGCCAATGCTGTTGCCCATAAACACCACGGCCAACATTGAGCCAATTGCGCTCAAAATAATCGAAGGGAAGAGAAATCCATTCGGAAACATCATCGCAAATTGAGCACCTGCCCAGCCAATAGTGTCTTCTTTACCGTTGTATAAGGCAATCCCAGTTTGGGCAACAAAAGTGATCAAGATAATTGCCAAGGTGATTAGCAATAGCCCAATATTGGCTGGACGTTTATAAGTTTTAGTCCATTCAGCCCGAAATAAATTCCACATTAGCGACCTCCTACCACAACTTCAGCCAAGGGTTGGTGGGCTGTCGCGCCGCCAGTCCCAGTAATTTCCAAGAACAACGATTCGAGCGAGCGCTGGCGTACAACCACTTGAAATACGTCAACATCGGCTTGCACCAATTTGCGCATAACCTGCGGCACATCTTGCGGCTCAGCGTTGATGTTAATCCAATGGTGGTCGAAGCTATGAGCTTTTAATTGTGGTAATTCTTGTAAAACAGCCATGGCGCGTTCAAATGGTGCAGCTTCGATCGCATAGCCCGGGCCGCCTTCGGTCGCCAGCAGATCGCGTACTCGGCCTTGTTTGATTGTTACACCTTTTTGAATGATCGCCACATCTGAACAAACTTGTTCAACTTCGTAGAGCAAGTGGCTTGACAGGAACACCGTGCGACCTTCTTGGCCCATACGCAAAATTAAGTTACGCATTTCGACTGTGCCAGCCGGATCAAGCCCGTTGGTTGGTTCATCGAGGAAGACAATTTTGGGGTCGTTGAGCAAGGTTGCGGCAACCCCAAGCCGTTGTTTCATGCCCAATGAATAGGTTTTAACTTTATCTTTTTCGCGGCCACGCAAGCCTACAAACTCAATTAATTCATCATAGCGCGATTGTGGTAAATCTTGACCACCTGATCGGGCTAGAACCCGTAAATTTTCTAAGCCCGACATATAGGTATAAAATGCTGGCGATTCGACAATTGCCCCAACGTAAGGTGCAATATGTTTGCGAGCATGCAAAATATCATGACCAAAAATGGTTGCCTTACCAGCAGTCGGTCGAATAAGCCCCAATAACATGCGGATAGTGGTGGTTTTACCTGCACCATTCGGGCCTAAAAAACCATAAATCGTGCCTTCAGGAATATGTAAACTTAAATTATTAACTGCCGGGATTTTTTTATAGACTTTGGTTAGTCCTTCAGCAGTAATTGCGATTCCACTCATACAATGCTCCTAATCTAGCTGCGGTGTTGATACAACGTTAACAATCGATATATTGTTGCAAGGATTGATTATTTTTGTTCGTCATCAAGCGGCACTAAGCGCTCGCGTAAGGCCATAATCGCTGCTTGAGTTCGATCTTGCAGGTGTAATTTGGATAAAATATTGCTCACATGGGTTTTGACGGTGCGCTCACCGATTACCAAATGCTCGGCAATTTCGGCGTTGCTCATGCCCCGCGCAATACAGGTCAATACTTCGCGTTCACGTTCGGTCAGGGTGTCCAAGGGTGAGCGGCGTGAGCTGGTAAGTTCAGTCATCAGGCGTGAAGCAACCATCGGGTGCAAGGTGGCCTCGCCTCGTCGCGCTGCCCGAATTGCTGCCACCAAGGCATCAGGCCCAACATCTTTGAGCAAATACGAGAGTGCTCCAGCCTTGATCGCCGGAAAAATTCGCTCATCTTCGCTATACGATGTCAACACGATCACTTGGGTATGTGGCGAGGCTCCGCGCACTTGACGCGTTGCTTCGACCCCATCAATCCCAGGCATCAGCAAATCCATCAGTACCACATCGGGCAAGACGTGGCTGACAACCTGTACGCCTTCTTCGCCCGAAGCGGCCTCGCCCACAATCTCAATATCTGGCTGGGTATCCAAGAAGGCCCGTAAACCTACCCGTACCACGACATGATCATCAACTAAAACAACTCGAATCTGCTCTTGCATGGTGCTTTCCTTCTTGGTTATCAACGTGGCTCAACTAGTAGCCCAGTTTGGGTTCGTGGTACAACGATGCGTAGGCTTGTGCCTTGGCCTGTCGCGGCAGTCAATTCAACTGTGCCGCCAACTGCTTTGGCGCGTTCTTGAATGCTAATCAAGCCCAATGAGTGCGAATTGCGTGGTTTATCTTGATCAAAGCCACGGCCACGATCACGCACCTCTAAAATTGTGCGATGGGCTTCATATTCAAGGCTCACGTTGGCGCTGTTCACGCCACTATGCTTGGTAACATTGGCCAAAGCTTCTTGGCAAATCCGATAGAGCGCCTGTTCGTGATCTAAGGGAATGCGCCGTTCGCCGTTGGTATTAAGTTCAATCTGCAAGCCTTGACGACGGGCTGCCTCTTCGGTAAGTTGACGTAACGCTGGAACTAAGCCTTGATCGCCGAGCGCCGCAGGCCGGAGCGCGAAGATCAAGCCACGGGTTTCGTGCAACGCGCGTTGGGCCATTTGGCTGAGTTGTTCAACTTGGTTACGCGCTTTATCAGGCTGGTTGGGCAATAAATTCCGTGCTGCCGCCGCCAACATCGTGACGCTAAATAGCTCTTGGCTGACGCTATCGTGCAAATCGCGAGCCAACCGATTGCGCTCCTCAACAATTGCCAATTGGCCAGCTTGCTCAACTAAGGCAGCATTACGATCGGCTAATTGACGTAACATTTTAACATTTGATTCAAGCTGTTGGGCCATGCTGTCGAAGCGCCGCGCCAAATGCCCAATTTCATCGATCGATCCATCGTTAACCCGCACGCTCAAATCGCCTGCGGCCAAACTATCGGTAGCTTGGGTGAGTTGCACCAAACGGCGCACAAAATTACGGGCCACAAACCAGCCATAGACCATGCCAATTAAGGCATTGGCAATAATCGAAATAATTGAACTAGCAATAAAAATAACAAACATCAACAATGCAACAATCACTTGATTTTGGCTGAGTGGCCGCGAACGTACATACAATGCCCCGATTACTTGGTTGGCTTGATCGCGAACTGGTGTGGCAATCACTAAATAATTCCCATACTTCCAAGTTAATTGATCGATATCGTCGCTCCCAGCGAGTGCTGCCTGCACAACCCGCCGATCATTGCCAACCACCACATCATTCCATGGTTGGCCCGCCGGAGTAAGGCTGGGAAAGGTTCCACCGAGTACATTGCCTTGCGCATCAAGCAACAACAGGTGGTAGCTCTCGCTAAACACATTGGTTGCTTCAGGCAAAAATACCTCAGCGGGCATCAAAATAATTTCCTGCGAGAGATCGCTAGGTGAATTATTAATCGTATTACTAATCGCTAATTCAAGGTTATTTTGCAGAAATTGGCCACGTAACGAGCCAAAGCGATAGCGTAATAATTGTTGGATTGTGCGCTGATCGCTTGGCTCTTGCAAAACCTCGCTGAACTCAGCGGCATGATTTTGGGCAGCGCTGAGCAGGGCGGGGGCATTGAGCGGTGGAGCTGCGCCCATCACTAAACCAAACGCCAAACCATTAATCAACAAGGTCAACGCTACGCTGATCCACACATACGACCATGTGAGTTTCCAGCGTAGCGTGCCAAAGCGCTGCCCGAACCGTTGAACGAGGGTTAATTTACGCTGCTGCTGCACTCGCCGCCTCACGTCGCCAAATGCCGATTGCCAACATCAAACAGCCAAGCTGTAAATCGTAGGGCTGGGGGCTATTGAAATTGGCGCTCATGGTGCGTTGCCAAAAACCTTCAGTTTTAACCTCACCGATCATCAACCCATTGAGATACACGTGATAGCCGCTTTTCCAGATTGAAGGGCGCTCGAAGCGTAAGGGTTGGTTGGCATAATGGCCTTCAAGTGTCGTTTTCCACATGCTCACTCGGGCAACCCGCATCAACTCTTGGCCATTGGCGCTAATCACCAACGGATAGCCCTTGCCTTTGGCGCGGCTGAGGGTGTAGGTTGTTTGCTCTATTTGCCATTGAGCGTTATCACGCCAACCTTTAAATTCAACCGTAATTTGGTTGGCATAGGCGCTGCGAATTTCAAGTTTTCTGCCAGTCCAACTGCTATATTGAGCTTGAAGCATGGTATCCTCCAACGACTACAAAGCTTGAATCCTACTATAAATGAGGCTGTTGGATTATACATCCGAATCTGGGGCCAATCGGAACTGTAAAATCTGCAACCGAGCCTCGTCCTTAAGTACGAGCATTGGCATGGGCTGGTTGCGATGTTAGCGTTGAGTTAACACCGTGATCAATCGTCGGTTTGTAATCCATGGTGCAATTCGCCTAGCCAAAGTTTGGGTATAATGCGCAGGAATAACTACACCATGGAGTTAACCTATGGCCTATTATGTTGAAGAGCGCCCAGGTGGGCCAGCGCTAGCACCTCGTCGCCCCACAATTAATGAATTTTTTCTTTCGACTTACCAAGTTGGTCCATATGTGGGCTGCGAGTTTGGGTGTGCCTATTGCGATGGCTGGTCGTTCAGTCAGCGGCCATTTAACGAGGTTATCCGCGCTAATGTTGATTTGCCTGATCGTTTTGCTGAGCAACTGAGCGTAGTTTCACGCGGCGATCTGATTGCCTTTAGCCTTGGCGATGCCTACCAGCCTGCCGAAAAAACCTATCGCCTAACCCGCCAGATGCTGCAAGCTTGCCAAGTTGCCAAGCAACCAGTGCTGATTTTGACCAAAAGTTTGGCAGTGATGGATGATTTGAGCTTGCTGCAACGCATGAATGAGCAGGGTTTGGCGATTGTTGTAATGAGCATTCCAACGATTGATCCCTTGCTCTCGGAAAAATTAGAGGGCAAAGTTGCCCCCCCCTCAGCCCGTTTGGAAGCCTTGAATACGCTCAAACGTGCAGGTATTCCAACTGGCGTGGCGATGTTGCCAGTCATTCCCTATCTGACCGACACTGATCGCCAATTGCCCTTGACCTTGAATGCGATTGCCAATGTTCAGCCCGATTTTGTGGTTTGGGAATATCTGTGGCAGCCGAATGAGCGCCATCGTCAACGAATCACCGATTTGCTTTCGCGCTTAGGTAATTATCCAGCCTCATATTATCGCGAATTGTATGGTAAGGATATGCAGCCCAGCCTAGAGTATCGCCGCGAGATGCATCGCGATATTTTGGGGCGTTTTGAAGAGCTGAATCTCAACCCGCGAGCACCATTGGAGCTGTATCGCGAGCATTTGGCTCCCAATAATGTGGCGGCCTTGATGCTCAAACATCAAGCCTTTATCGACCAAATCAAGGGCCGCGAACTATTGGCTAGCCGCCACTCGAATTTGGCCGAAGCGGTGTTCAATGGCAAAGCCGATGAGCCAGCTTTAGCAGTTAGCCCATTGTGGCCGATGCTGCGTGAAGTGCTGAATATTAGCGATACCCGCGCCCGACTCGACCAAATTCTTGAAAAAGTGCGTAGCCCTGATACCCCTACCGATCCCAGTAACGAGTGACCCACGCAGTGGCCAGCGGTACGCATGAGGTGAAGCAAAAACCGCCTCTAGAAGCTTAAAAATACTACTCGACAAAGCTACGAACTCAGGTAGTATGTAGCTCTGAGTTCCTAATGCCAAAATCTGCCCTGACCGCAGGTTTCGGCTGATTCACGTAGGTGTCATGAGTGTTCAAACGCCCAACGTCCGCTTGCCCGATTCGGCTGCCCAAGCGGCCATGTTGCCAACCGAATGGTTATTAATCGGCTTAGTTTGCGGGCTGGGAATCTGGTTGTGTTGGCGTTGGCAGCGCCGCCGCACCGCTCAGCGCATTAGCACCCAATTAGGGTTGTGGCACTGGCCGCAAAGTCAACAAACCTTGATTCTCGATCAGCAGGCAACGATTATTGCAATCAGCCCACTGCTAAATCAACAGCTTGGCTACCCAGCCCTCAGTCTCAACGGTCAATCATTCAAACACCTCCTGCATCCTGATTCATCCAACCATTTTGATCAATTACTGTATACCCAAACAGCTCAAATTCACTGGCAAGCGTTAGATTGTCGCCATGCTGATGGCTCGTGGCGTGGGCTGGAGTTTTGTCGGCATCAAGTTGGCGGCTATTGGCTGCTCAATTGCCGTGAAACTGAGCCGGTTGCAACTGCTGAACGGACACCGCCAGCCTGCGATTGGCTGACTGGCTTGCCCAATCGGCATAGTTTGGTTATTCAACTACAACGCTTGATCGCCCAGCGCCAACTTGATCAACAACACTTTGCCGTCTTGTTTGTTGAAGTCGATCGATTTAGTGCAATTAATGATGCCTTGGGCTACGATGTTGGCGATCAAGTGCTGCAAACGATTGCCCAACGCCTTCAAGCAACGCTTGGCCCAAATGATTTAGCTGCTCGTTTAGGTGGTGATGAATTTGTGGTCGTGCTTGGTCAAGTGCAACATGCTCAGCAAGCGCTTGAGCATGCCCAACGGATTCAAGAGCAATTTAACCAGCCAATTGTACTGCGCGATAAGCCAATTTATACCACGCTTGGCATTGGTGTAACGCTTGGTGATGGTCAAGCCCAAGCCGAAACCTTGCTGCGTGAGGCAGATACGGCGATGTATCAGGCCAAAACGAATGGTATTAGTCAAATCTTTTTGTTTGATCGAGCGTTGCATGCGGCGCTGGCTGAGCGTTGGCAACTGGAAATTGATTTGCGCGGAGCCTTAGAGCGCCACGAATTAATTTTGCATTATCAGCCAATTACGGCTTTACCAACTGGTCAGATGGTTGGGGTTGAGGCCTTGTTGCGCTGGCATCACCCACAGCGCGGCATGATTCTGCCCAACGAGTTTATTCATTTGGCCGAGGAAAGTGGCTTGATCGTGCCGATTGGTTTTTGGGCCTTGGAAACTGCCTGCCTACAATTTTTGGCATGGCAAGCTGATGATTCGCGGCCCCGTTTGCAAGTGCTTTCGGTCAATCTCTCGGCGCGTCAACTGGCCAGCCCGGCCTTAATTCAAACCTTGGGCGAGATTATTCAGCGCACTGGCATCAATCCAGCCCAGTTGGAGCTAGAAATTACCGAAAGTATGGTGATTCATGGCTTTGAATTGGCCCGAGCACAGTTAGGTGCAATCAAAGATTTGGGGGTAAAGCTGGCGATTGATGATTTTGGTACAGGCTATTCATCATTGAGCTATCTGCACCACTTCCCCTTGGATACGCTTAAAGTTGATCGCTCATTCGTTAATGCGATGAGCGATGGCAGCCGCAACGTCGAAATTGTGCGGGCAATTATCATGCTCTCGCAACAACTGGCCATGAATGTAATTGCCGAGGGTATCGAAACGATCGAAGAAGCGGCAACTTTGCGCGATTTGGGCTGCGATTATGGTCAAGGCTACCATTTTAGCCGCCCCATGACTGCACCCGATATTACCTCGTGGCTGCATAGCCAACCGTTGAGCCTCTAAAAAACCAAACGCCCTGCTCGGTTGGCACACGGAGCAGGGCGTTTTTGTGAGTTTTGAACCCCGATCTACGACATTGCGAACAAACGATCACCCGGCAAGCGCAAAATCCCGACCACAACCAAGACCAAAACCGCCAATGTGCCCAAGGCCATCAAGCGATAGCGGGCTGCTGGAATTTCGCCACGCTTAACTTTGACACTGACGACATGGGCCAAGCCCAAGGCCAATACCATCATCGTTGGGTGCTCAAAGCGAATTTGGGCTGGATTGAGTTGGCTCCACGATTTATTCACAACATATAAGGCTAAGCCACCAAGCAATTGAATATCGATCGCAATTGTGGTGTAAAGCATAATCTTACGGGCCAGATCGTTCCATGGTTGTTTGGTTAGCCAACCCCACAAACCATAGCCGATGGCAACCAACACTGCCAGCATAACAATCCAACGCCAACCTGAGTGAGCACTCAGCAGAAACGTTTGCATGAGTCGGTGTTCCTCCAAAACAAAATTCAATCGAAAGCACTGGGCTGAATGCTATCATAGCATAGCCTAGGGTCGTCAAGTATTCAATCGTTGCCATTTGTGAACGCAAAAAACCGCCCTCAGTGCTTGACACCAAGGGCGGTCGGGTTGAGCGAATTAGATTTTGTTGTTGCGAATCAACCAAACCCCGGCAACAACCAAACCAACTGGAATCAGCACTGGAGCGATTTCGACCAAGATGCTGCTCAGGAACAAGGCACCACCGATGACCAAGGCGCTCTTGAGCCACAAGTTCCGGCGAGCTTTGATTACATCTGGGCTAACCGTGGCAACAGGCGTTGAAAGGTTGCTAACCGGAATGCTTTGGCCGATTGGTTGACCAGTCACTGGATCAAAGCGATATGGTTCAGCTTTGATGGCTTGACCAGTCATTGGGTCGAAGCGAGCATTGACGCTTGGTTGTACGCCAACGCTTTGGGCCACTTGATAGCTAACTGGTTGTTGCACGGCTTGGGTTGATTGAGCCAAGTAGCTGACTGCGCCGCGTGGCATAATAAACCACAACAATGGGTAGAGTAAAATGCTAATCCCCGTCATCACCAAGAATACAAAGGCTAAGCGAACCCAGATTGAATCGATAGCCAAGTATTCGGCAATCCCACCACAAACGCCAGCAAAACGGCGGTCGGTAGCGCTACGGGTCAAACGGTTAGAAACTTGGGTTGTCATTGTCTAGCTCCTTCAAAAGCAATTGATTGATTATCTGGTAGCTAGGACGCTCGGCTATTTTGAATTGTTGCAGTGAGAATCACGATGATTTTTAAGCTTGAAATCATGCCAAGTCTAGCGATCAGGTTTTGATCCACGAAGAACACGAAGTGACACGAAGTTTGGCTATAGGCTTTTGGCTGTAGGCTATGGGTTGATCACAGTCCAATAGTCTCCGATAGCCCATAGCCTTCAACCTATAGCCGCATTCCTCTGCACTTCTGCGTTAACGTTAGCCCCAAAGCCTAGCTTCTGACTTTTATACTAACTTCATCCTTCTCTTTACTCGATCACTAAAACCCCACCGCTATCGCTCATTTGTGAGCCACCTTGGCTGATGCTGATATTGTTGCCATTGCGCTGGACTGTATAGCCAGTGTTTGGCTGCAAACCAGTGATTAATTGGAGGTTGGCAGGGTTAGCAGTGCTATATTCGATTGTGGCAAAGGCTTGATCGACATTAATAGGGAAGAGCACCACCTGCGAGCCAATTTGTGCTCCAGCATAGTTGCCAGAACTGGCTTGAATTAAGCTAACATTGGCTGGCGTAACTCCACTGTTGGCTGCTTGCAACACCTGCAAAAAGCGTACATCCTGTGGGTTTCCTGGCGCATCAATCCGCAATCGCACTTTCATCGGGTCGTCGCTAGCCGCAGTATTTTCTGATTGTTGGTCGGCAAGGTTGACGGCGGTTAATGTCGCACCCGCTGGCAATAAACTGGTTATATTCAGGCTTTGGCCGCCAGCCGTGGTCATCGTAGCACGGTTGCCGTTGATTATGGCTGGCGTGGGCAATTGTAGCCACCAGCGTTTGAAGCGGTTGGCGGTTTGCGATGTGCCACGATCATAGGTCACAATCGTGTCGGGTTTGAGCCAAACAATCGAGCGGCTAGCATGGCTAATATCGGTCGTCGCCTCATTTTCGCTATTGTAGAGATTGGTTGCATCGCCCAAAGCATAGGTAAAACGGCTATCAAGGCTATGCGCTACCAAGGTTGGATCGCCAGTTGGCACTAAATTCCATTGCGAGCCACGTTGCCACAGATCGATCCGCCAATCGGATGGATCACGATCAGGCTGATCGTTTTCAAGCGCGATCAGGTTGCGAAACTCCGAGCTAGCGATGCCCTCGGCAATATCAGCGTAGCCCGTGCGAGCCTTGGTTAGCCATTCGCCGTTGCGAAACCACTCAAAATGGTTGCCATCGGCCTGTTGATGGTCGATAAAGTTCCAGCTTAGGCTGAAATTGAACCAACCTGTATCATCGGCCCAACTGGTGCGCGAGAAAATTTTGTGCATGCCCTCGGCGTAAAAATCTAGCGGCAGGCTTGGTCGTGGGTCGGTCGCCACCGCAGCCGTCGGATCAAACAGCATAAAATAGATAATTGCATCGCGAAAATCATTGGGGTTGCCAACCCGTTCGATTAAGCCATCAGCACCACCTGGCGGGGTGACGGTTTCGATCCAGCGCACTTTGGCCAAACGCGCAGCATTGCCAGTCCGTTGATCGTAAATGCCCAATGAACCAAAAGCATTGATAAAATCGACCAAGTGATAGCTCTGGGCATCGCCATACCAGGCTGGCTGATAGACCAAACCATGATTGGGATCTTCAGTTGGGTTGGAACTCAACGAGTGTAAATAGCTAGTAACGAAATCGTCCCAAAATGGATTTTCGGTTAGTTTACAGTGCGGGCCACAGGTATCTTTGCCTGCGGTTTGCAAAGCCAAGAGAAATTGAATCGCATAGCTGGCGGTTTGTGGGCTATACTCAAAGCCTTCGGGTAACAGGCCACCCTTGCTATCGGTGCGGGTCAGATGATCAAAAATATACAGCCAAGCACCTGTGGCGTTGTTCAAATAATCGCGCAGTTGGTTATTGGCATCATCATTGGCATCAAAAGCTAGCGCCATCATGCCCAAATTGCGCATATGCGCCACAAAATAGTTGTTGCCTGACCACCGAACTTGGTTCGTATCGGTAATTAAACTTGGATCATTGATCACGCCAACTGGTTCAGGATGATGATAGGCACGTTGGACAATTTCATCTGACCAGCGCAAAAAGACCCCGCGAATCGCCGCTTTATCACTAGCACTCAAGACTGGGTAAATCCAATCGACGACCAAGGGAAAGGCCTCGCCATGCCAGCGGGCGCGGTTTGAATCTTCGGTGAAAAAGCGCGGGCTACGAAACGGTGGGTAGCCTGTCGATTGAGTTTCAGGGCACAGATAATCGTCATTTTCGGCTGGGCCTTCAGCAGCAATATTGATAATGTACATCAACAAGGTTCGTGCTCGTTGGGCATAATCGGCGCGAGCCGCCTCGTTGGGATCGATCAACGACATAAAGGCGAAGAGTTCAGCATACATTTCGGTTGGAAACTCTTCGTATTCGGTGCTGCCACAATCGCGGGTTGGCACATCGCCAGCATCCATGGTGATTTTGGCCTCTTCCGCCACCAACTTCAATCCATCACGATACATTGGGTTACTATCGCTGGCCCACGCTCGCAGCCTTGGCAAATCGGCTTGAGTTAGCCACAAACGTGGGTGAGTATTTGGATCACCAGTCATGATCACTGGCAAACTAGTTTTGGTTGAATCGGGCGGCAAATTGGTGGCCTCACCGCTCACACTCGTGGTAGCCGGGCTACTAGGTGCGGGTGTAGCTACCCCACAGCCTACCAAAATCAGTAGCAATACCAACATTGATATCCGTTGCATAGGTTCCTCCACAATGCCTTAGCGGGCTGCTAATGGCAAATAAACTTGGGGTAATTGCACCGCCGCTTCGACCGAACCGACATCACAGCTCGCCAGGCGGGCCGCGCCTCGTTGATCCGTCGTTGGACAAAGATTAGGATCGGCACTATCAATTAATGGGCTGCCCGTCAGCGGCGTATAAACTGGCATGGCAACGCGCCCACCATTCACTTGGAGCGCTGAAAGCAGCAGATTATTGGTATTTTGCTGATCGCTGGCCGTATCTAGCCCAGCACATGTACCATCGCTGAAATTGAAGCCCAACGATTGGATAGCGCTGCCACCACAATTATTACTAGCGCCAGCCACTACACTATTACCAATTTGAATAATGCCAGGTTGCTCGCTGGTCAGCGGCGAATCTTCGTACCATTCGTTGCCTGCCAAGGCTGTGTTGTTGTACAAAGTGCTGTTGATAATCACCGCATAACGGGCTTTGTGATAAAGGCCACCACCAAATTGATCGGCCTGATTTTCGGCTAGCGTCACGTTGGTCAAGGTCAAGTTATCGTCGGAATTTTGGTAGATTGCGCCGCCATGGCCAGCACTGGCGCGATTGCGAATCAGGCTAGCATTGCTGATAAACAGCGTGCCACTGGAATGAAAAATTGCTCCGCCGCCATTTGTGCCAGTTGCTTGATTCGCCTCGATTAACAGATCGACGAGTTCGGCGTGTGTGCCATAATGACTGATAGCGCCACCTTCATCGGCCTGATTGCCTAGCAAGCGTGAGCGTTTGAGCAATAAGCGTCCGCCACTATTCCAAATTGCGCCGCCAGTGCCACTGACCGTATTGGCTTGCAATAAACTATCGGTGATCGTCAGGCCACCGGTGTTTTCGAGCGCACCGCCATAACCACCAGTATTTTCGAGAAAATTGCTATAACGAATGGTTGCCGAGGCTTGAGTGTGAATGAAGATCGCGCCGCCATCACGGGCTTGATTGCGATAAAATCGGCTGTTGGTGATTGTGGTTGGGCCAACGCTATAAATCGCTCCCCCAAATGAAGTAACCGTGTTGGTCGGAGCTATATTGGCAGTAAAATCGCTGTTGTCAATAGTCAAATCGCAGCCGTCGTTGTAAATTGCACCGCCCGAAGCCGAGCGATTGCGCTGAAAGCTGCTATTGCGAATCGTCAAACTGCCGCCGCTGCCGACATAACAATAGATTGCGCCGCCTTGGCTCAAGGCTTCGTGATTTTTGAGCACAACCCGATCGAGCACAACCTCGGCTCCAACTAACTCTAACGCCCCGCCGCCAACCGCCGAAAAACCTGCTTCTAGCGTCAAATTTCGTAGATTTAGCTGAATTGCACCGTTGGCTACGAACAAGCGATTGAGATTACGCCCACTCAGTGTGATTTGATTTGCCCCATCAATCGTGGTAGAACTAATCAAAATTTTATCGCTGGTAAGATTGATTGTGGCTGCTCCGCCACAATTAAAGCTAATCGTACCGCCGTTGCTAAGCGCCGAATCCAGCGCAGCCTCGGTACAACTAGCAGGCGTACCAGTGCCAACCACGCCAGCGGTTGGTACAGCCTGAACCTGAATTGTCACAGCTAACGTACAGCAAACGAGCAGCAACGCCTTAAAAAAGTGCATATGATCCTCCAAAGTTGGATTTGACTCATTCTGAAGGAGTTATACCAGCAGCCTTGGCAGAAAACTTGACATTTCCTACCACTCTCGCTAAAGCTGAATGATTTGGCCTAAAACCATGACCTTTTTATCAATCGACAATCAGCGTTAACCTGTTACGATCAGCTTGACGTGGGCAATCCCAGCGACGAGGAAGTGACGATGACTCAAACTGCAGTTAATTCACCAGTGGCGTTTGGCAAGCAATTGCGCTTGTTGCGCCGCCGTGCTCGCCTAACCCAAGCCGAATTAGGGATTGCCGTAGGCTATAGTGATGCCCAAATTTGTCGGCTTGAAACAGGCCGTCGCCCCCCCGACTTAACGACGTTGATTGCGCTGTTTCTGCCAGCGCTGGATATCGAAGCTCAATCGCACGAAGCTCAGCACCTATTAGAATTGGCCGCGATCGCCCGCGAAGAATTAATCGCCGAACCAAGCCAAAACAATCATGTTTCGTTCAATCAAGTGCTGCCAGCCTTGGCCAGTCATTTGCCTAGCCCAACCAGCTACTTTTTAGGCCGTGGCGCTGAACAACAACGTATTTTGCAATGGCTGAATAATCCTACGATTCGCTTAATCAGCATTGTGGGCTTGGCGGGCATTGGCAAAACCCAACTTGGCTTGCACTGTTTGCATCAATTTGCCAACCAAAGTGAGCAGCAGTGTATTTTTGTTGATCTGGTGACCGCCAACGATCCTGAATCGATGGTTCAGGCGATCAACAAGGCGCTTGAAGTCAGCGAAAGTCCCGATGAGCACCCCCTGAGTTTGGCAATTAGCCAGCTTGAGCATCAACCAAGCTGTTTACTGTTGGATAATTGTGAGCAAATTCAGGATGCCAGCCGTGTGATCAGCCAATTGCTCAGCGAAGTACCAACTCTTAAATTAATCGTTACCAGCCAATTAGCTTTGCGTCTGAGTGCCGAACATGTGCTCCAACTCACGCCCTTGGCCGTGCCCAACTTGTTGGCCTTGCCGCCCTTGGCTGAATTAGCCCAGATCGAAGCTATGGCCTTGTTGTTGGCGCGGTTGCAAGTGCATAACCCCAAACTTGAATTGACCGAGAAAAATGCATTGGCGCTTGCAGCCTTGTGTGTACGCGTCGATGGTGTGCCTTTAGCGCTGGAGTTAGTTGCTGCTTCGGGCCGTTTGTTCGACCCCGACGCCTTGTTGAGCGAATTGGCCAGCCATTTTTTGAGCATGCGACGGCGAGGTCGCGATTTACCATCACGTCACTATTCGGTTACGACCGCGCTGGCCTGGAGTTATCAACAGCTTGATTCGGCTAGTCAACGCTTATTTGATCGGCTGAGCGTATTTGTGAGCGGCTGGACGGTCGAGGCGGCCTTGGCAGTTTGTGGCCCAGAATACGAACGCCATGAGCTAATCGAACAATTAAATATGCTGCTTGATCATAGCCTGATTCAACAACAAACTAGCGATGATTCGACCCGTATGAGTATGTTAACGATGGTGCGCACCTTTGCTCAAGAGCAAGCCAACAAGCATGCTGAACACGATGTGCTTATGAGCCGCATGCTCAATTATTTGATTGAACTAGCTCAGCAAGCCGAGCAACCATTGCGCTCCGGCAACAGCCAAGCCATGTGGATTCAGCGGCTCGAGGCTGAGCACGATAACATTCGAGCGGCATTAAATTGGGCTTGGCAACACAACGCGCATCAACGAGGTATTCGTTTGGTTGGCTATTTATGGCGTTTTTGGTATATGCGTGGCTATTTGCGCGAAGGTCGGCGTTGGTTTGAAAATCTCTTGATCAGCCATGAACCAAATCCTGATGTTGATTTTGCACGGGCACTCGATGGCGTGGGAATTTTAGCTTGGCGACAAAGCGATTATCACCAAGCTGAACAATGGTATCAGCAAGCGCTTGCCATCTACCAAACCACCCAACACACCGCTGGTCAGGCGCAAGTTTTGGGTCATTTGGGCTTAGTGGCAATGGATACCGGAGCTTATGCCCAAGCAGCGGCCTACTACGAACAAAGTTTACCGCTGTATCAAGCAATTGAGGATCAATCCGGTGTGGTTGCTACATTACACAATTTAGGCAATCTCTATTGCCAACAATCGGAAAATCAACGAGCAAGCCAGCTCTACCAAGAATGTTTACAGATCTATCAGCAAATGGGCGATCAATCGGGAGTGGCATTAATTGCTTTAGGTTTAGGCGTGATTGCCCGCGATGAACAACGATTAGAGGCAGCCCAAGCCTCGTTTGAACAAAGCCTCAGCTTGGCACGCGAGCTAGGCGACGATTGGAATGAAGCGACGGCCTTAATTAACTTGGGCAATATCGCAATGGATACGAGCCAACCCAAACTTGGCTTAGCGCATTATCACCCTGCTCAGCAAATATTTGAACGTTTAGGGGATCAGCAATCCTTATGTCTGCTGCATACACGAATTGCCAATGCCCATTGGGTGCTTGGGGAACATACGCAGGCCCAAGCTGGCTATCGTCAATGCTTGATGTTGTCCCATGCAATTGGCTTTGATCCAGGTATTGTTGAAGGCTTAGAAGGGCTGTCCCATTGCTTGAGCCAAACCTTGCCAACGACTGCGGCCCAGCTCATGGCCTATGCCGCCCAGATGCGCAGCACCAAAGGCTACCCAATTATTCCTGCCGATGAACCTGGCTATAACCAAATTGTGCAAGAAATTCAGGGTCATTTAAGCACCACAGCGTGGCAACAGGCCTATCAGCAAGGCCAACAACTGAGTTTACAGCGAGCAGTGAGTTTGGCCCTAGCCAATTGATCTGAGGGCTACACCAAAAGGGGGATTGACGCGACCATGCGGCTGGCTATACTAGGCCACAGCGTAGTTTAGAGGAAATTTATGCGTACAATTGATCTTGCTACTTGGCCACGTCGCCAGCATTTTGAACTTTACCATAGCATGACTTACCCCCACTTCAGTTTATGTGCCAACGTCGATATTCAGATTTGGTATCAAGCAATTAAGGCTCGCCAAGCCCGTTTAAGTACCAGCCTCACCTTTGTGGTTGCCCGCGCCGCTAACGAACAAGTGGCCTTTCGTTGGCGGATTCGTGGTGATAGTGTGGTTGAGCATGATCAGGTTGATCCGTCGCCAACCGTCTTGCTCGATGACGATCTCTTTAGCTTTTGTGTGATTCCCTATCGGGCTGATTATCATGAATTTTCAGCCTTAGCCGAAGCCAAGGTCGCTGAAGTTAAAGCCAACCCAACCATCAGCGACGAGCCAGGCCAAGATAATTTGCTGTATATGACCAGCATTCCGTGGGTCAGCTTCACCAGTATAATGCACCCTGTGCATCTCAACCCAATCGATTCAGTGCCTCGCATTTCGTGGGGCAAACACACGCTTGACGGCCAACGCCGATTGATGCCCGTAGCGGTGCAAGTCCATCATGGCTTGATGGATGGGCTGCATGTTGGGCGTTTCTACGAGCGAGTTCAAGCAATTCTCGATCATCCTGAGGATTTTTTGGGCTAATTTGTACACCAAGCAGCCAAAACAGTGCTTACTCATCCTTTTTGCATCCATTTCAATTTGTTAGAATCAATCGGTGTGTAGATAGGTGCAACGCTTGCACTGGCAATCGTAAGCGTTGCTAGCACTGTGAGGTGTGGCATATGCGAACTATTCAATGGACGAGCACGCGACGGTGGTGCATGGTTCTGGGAGTTGTACTAGCCTTTTGGCCAAGTTTTGCCTTGGCTTGTACCCAACCAGTTGGCGGGCATCCACATTATACCCCTACCGAACATACCAACGCGGCTGCAATCGTTTTAGAAGGAACGGTGGTTGGTGGTCAACCTAACAATAGCCCCTATATTCAAATGGCCACCGTCGAAGTAACCCAATATTTCAAAGGTGTTGCGGCTGGGGTTGGATCGCCCTTTGTTTACATTGATGGGTTTGGTAGTGGGGCTGCCTGTCTCTCGCAGGTAAGTATCGGTGATCATCTCATTTTTTACGTGAGAATTGGGCCAAAAGGCCAGTGGCAAGCCCATTATATGAGTGCTGGTGATGCTATAGCCCAAGTTACGCCCGAAATTGTAGCCAAAATTATCGCCGCAGTTGGCAGCCCTCCAGTCATACCATTGCCCTCAACGCCTGGGCCGCTTGATCCAACGTCGATCCCAATCACTACGCCAGTCGATCCATCAACAGTTGTAGCACCAACGCCGCAATTACCGCGCGAACTGCCAGCGACCAGTCAAGCAAGCTTGCCATTGATTTGGTGGGTTTTGTTGGGATTAACCTGTCTAGCTGGTGGTATTTGGCTGCAGTGGCAGTATCTTAAATCAAGGGTCTAGGGAGCATATTAAGAACATAAAGCATAGAACAGAGAACATAAGGGTTGGGCATCGGGTAATTGACAGCACAGCATAATCATATCCATCTGTGCCAATCTATGGCACAAAACTGTCTTTGTGTTCTGCGTGCCTTCATGGTTTTAGTAACCTGCACTCCTCTGTTCTATGCTACTCTATCGCCACAGCAGCTTGTTAAATTAGGAAGGATTTTTGCATGCGGCGTTTGAGTTTTTGGATACTCCTAGGAATTTTAGCAGCCTGTAGCAGCACGACGACCACTGAACCAAGTCAAGTGGCGCTTGCCCCCACCGCAACCACGGCAGCAACTGCAACCCTTGAACTAACCAACACCCCCGAGCCAACCAGCACAACCCTTCCAACCGCAACCAGCGAGCCAAGCCCAACTCCTGAGCCAAAAATTGAGTTGGCCGTGGTTGGTGATATGATGCTTGCTCGCTCGATTGGCGAGCGTATTCTGAGCGATGGCCCTGAGCAACCATTTGCCGGAGTACGTGAACACTTGGTCAATGCCGATTTAACAATTGGCAACCTTGAAACCGCCATTGCCGATGCTGGGGAGCCAGCACCCAAAGCCTATCGCTTTTTGGCCCCACCCGAAAGTGTAGATAGCCTCAGCAATGCAGGCTTTGATCTGGTTTCGTTGGCCAATAACCATAGCCTCGATTGGGGTGAATCGGCCTTGAGCGAAACGATTGGTTTGTTGAATGAGGCTGAAATTGCCAATGTTGGCGCGGGCATGAACGCCGAGCAGGCCTATCGCCCAGTCATTCTTGAGAAAAATGGCTTGCGGCTAGCATTCTTGGCTTACGTTAACGTACCTGTCGAGCGTGGCGGTTTTGTGACCGAATCGTGGACGGCAACTGCTGACCAACCTGGTTTGGCGTGGGCTGAACCTGCCGTAATTGCCGCCGATGTCGCAGCAATTCGGCCAAACGTTGATCATGTGATTATTTTGTTGCATAGTGGCTATGAGGGCATCGACCAACCAAATGAGATTCAGCGCAGCAATGCCTATGCTGCTTTAGATGCTGGGGCAACCTTGGTTTTGGGTGCACATCCCCATGTTTTGCAAGGCTACGAATTACGTTCAAACGGCCAATTTATTGCCTGGAGTTTGGGCAATTTTGTGTTCGATGGCTTTGATGGTACGCCGAGCCTTGATAGTGCCATCTTACACTTGACACTCGATAAAACCGGAGTTATTGCCTCACGCTGGACACCTGTGCGTTTGGTCGATGGCTATCCTCAAGCACTTGATCCGGCCAGTGATGGCGCGTATATCATCGAGACAATCGAGCAATTAAGTAAGTAACAACAGATTAAACGCAGCGGCGCAGAGAATTAATGTTTCTCTGCGCCGCTGCGTTTAATCCTTGGTTTAACTGCTTAACCCTGCCATGCGTTGTAAGCGCTCGGCGGTTGGCAGCAAGGGGCAATCGTTGCAGTTTCTTCCCCCTTCAACTTGGTAGTACAAACAGCAACCACCACGCTGGAGGAATGTCGCACATGTATCGCCCGCAGTATCCAGTTGAATATAACCAGTTTTACTGGCCTTCATGGCCGAACCTTTGGTTCCAACAAAGGCCAAACCTTCTTCACAAGCAGCGGCGACTTGATCAAGTCGTTGGCCAACCCGCAAGAAAATGCCTGCACAGCGATCGGCGATGATGTTCCATTGGGCACGTTGGCCTAAACCTGATTGATCGGCAACCAATTGCACCACTGGCTCAAGATGCTGCTCGAATTGCTGGCGTAATTGTTCACGCAAGCCAGCTTTATCGGCAATGACGGTTGCGCCAGTTTGGGTTTGATCAACAGCTAAGCCGAAAAACCGTTGCGAGGCAAAGGCGATTGCGGCCTGATCGGCATTGCCGTTGCTGGGAAAACGCGCCAGCACATTGGTCCGATCAAGGTCGGGAATCCGTTGATCGATCAGTAAGCTGGCAATCGCGGCTCCAGCCAAATACCAAACATACGAACTAATAAAGAACGAGCCTGTCAAGCGGCGCTTGGCTAGCTTGCGGGAGGCTGCAAAGCCTTCCAAAATGGTGCTTAGCGTCGCTGGATCGGTCAATGATGTCGCAGGCAACCAATCTGGCTCGTTTGGTTCGGCAATCCGCGCAACCAGATATTCATCCAAGGTCGTGGCGCGTTCCAGGCTTTGGGCAAGTGGGCTACTTTCTACGCTCATACACACATCCTCTATCAATCAGGGTAATTATTGTTTGGTCAAGCTTTTGACCACCCGTTGAGCCAAGACTTCGGCTGACAAGGGGCCACCAAAGAACCAAACATCGCCGCCTAAGGGGTAAGCTTGGCCTTTTTTGACAAACTCAAGGCTATCCCAGAAGGGCTTGACCGTGCCGGTAGCAAATGGATTATCATCATCGGCCACAACATACATAAAGTGCACATCGCCAAGTTGGGCCAGCACTTCGCTGCTGACAGTCGAAAATCCATAAACTTGGAAGGCGCTATCAGTCCAAGTATTTTTGAGGCCAGTTTTGGCGATCAATTTGGCAATCATCGAGTTGTCGGTGAACAAACGAATTTCAGCAGCGTTGTTTGAGGTGTAGGCTTGGGCCAACACATATGGTGCATTTTCAAAACCAGCAGTTGCCAAGGTTTGCTTAGCATCAGCGTAGGTTTGCTCCATCTTGGCTAACACGGCTTTGGCTTCTTCGGTTTTGCCCAATACATCGGCAATCGTGTTGAAGGTATCGATCATTTCAGTATATTGATCGCCTGATTCAGGATAGGGATTGAAGACCAAGGTTGGGGCAATCGCACTATATTGAGGATAGTTTTTATCAGCATCATATTTGAGCGAGATGATCAAATCGGGCTTAAGTGAAGCAATCGTTTCGAGATTAGCTTCGCCACGGGTTCCAACATCGGTTGCATCTGGGCCTAATTCAACTGGAACATCAACCCACTTGTTGTAGCCTTCGATATCAGCAACGCCAACTGGTTGCACACCCAAGGCCAACAAGTTTTCGACGTAAACCCATTCGAGCACAACTACCCGTTGCGGAGTGCCAGTGATCGTAGTTTCGCCCAAAACGTGTTTGATCGTGCGCGTGCCAACGGCGTTATCTGACGGAGCAGTGGTTGCTTCGGCGGCAGTTTCGGTTGTAGCAGCGGTTGGTTCACTGGCAGTCGTCGCGGTTGCAGCGGCTGCGGTGGTTGGAGCGGTTGTGGGCGCTTGGGTTGCTGCCGATGAACCACAGGCAGTCAAGATACTGACCAAGCCAATTAATGCCAAAAATCGTTGCATTGTGCTATCTATTCTGCTGACCACTTGGAACTCTCAAACGACCAGCACTAAAAAATGCTTATTTGCGTTCCGACAAGAGCGCTGCGGTGACCCGTTGGGTAAACACTTCGGCGGCAATTGGGCCACCAAACGTCCAGGTTTGGCTATCCAAGGTATGTGCTTGGCCAGCTTTGACAAACTCTAGACTGTCCCAATAGGGCTTGATCGCATCGCTCTGGAAGGGATCGTTATTTTCTTCAGTGATATAGAGCATATGTACATCGCCGAACTGAGCCAACGCCTCAGTGCCAACCGACGAGAAGCCCCAAACTTGATAGGTTGGGTCTGACCAAGCGTTTTTTAAGCCCAAACGCTTGATAATTTCCATCACGGCGGCGTTATCGGTGAACAAACGTACTTCGGCGGCGTTGTTGCTGGCATAGGTTTGCGCCACCAACACATTAGCATCAGCCAAACCAGCCTCAGCTAGTTGCGCTTTGGCATTAGCAAAGGTTTGTTCCATCTTGGCTAACACTTGTGCGCCTTCGGTTTCCTTGCCCAAAACAGCAGCGATCGTGCTGAAGGTCGTGGTCATTTCGTCGTATGGCTGGCCTTCGCCCTCTTTCAAATATGGGTTGAACATCATGGTTGGAGCGATGGCATTTAATTGATCGTAAATTGTTTCGCCACGCAAGGCTCCGACCAAAATCAGGTCAGGCTTCAAAGCGGCAATCGTTTCAAAATCGGGTGCTGGATTTGCCCCGATTGAAACCACACTGGGATCAATCGTCAATGGCAAATCGACCCACTTGGGATAATTTTCCAAGTCGATAGCTCCGACTGGTTGCACGCCCAAGGCCAATACATCTTCCAAATACATCCAATCAAGGGCGATGACCCGTTGTGGAACGTTGGGAATGCTGATTTCACCCAAGGCATGGGTGAAGCTGCGATTTTCAGAATTAGTGGTTGTATCGCTAGCGGCAGTGGCAGTTGCTTCGGCCACAGCGGCTTCAGTTGGCACGGTTGTGGCAGTCGCAGCGGCAGCCTCGGTTGGAGCCGTGGTTGCGGTCGCGGCTGGGGCGCTGGTTGGAGTGCTGGCAGCACCGCCACAGGCTGCTAACACCGTCAGTAGCAAGCCACAAGAGAGTAAACGGGTAAAACGAACCATTAGCAAAGTTACTCCTAGAGTTAAGCGCGGCTGCCAACAGCATCCGCCTGCAAAAGAGAATCTGGCGCTTCCGCAGCACATAAACCATAGGGAATGCACAATGGCACTCCTGTGCGCGGATCGGGGATAACTTCAGCTTCGATGCCAAACACAGTGCGTAATAACGACGGTGTAATTACATCGCGCGGCGCTCCAGCGGCTTGCACAACGCCAGCCCGCAGCGCAATCACATGATCAGCATGGCGCGTGGCATGGTTCAAATCATGCACTACCATCACAATCGTGCGGCCTGATTGACGATTAAGCTGTTCTAAAAGCTGTAAGACTTCAACTTGATGCGCCAAATCCAAAAAGGTGGTTGGCTCGTCAAGCAGGATAATATCGGTTTCTTGGGCGAGGGTCATGGCGATCCAAGCCCGTTGGCGTTGACCGCCTGACAGGGCATCAACGGCGCGGTCAGCCAATTCAACCATATTGGTGATTTCGAGTGCTGAGCTAACGGCTGTTTCGTCAGCCGCCGACCATTGCTGAAACCAGCGTTGATGGGGATAGCGACCTTGCGCCACCAACTCACGCACGGTTAAGCCTTCGGGCGCAACCGGATTTTGCGGCAAAATGCCTAGTTGGGTTGCTAATTGGCGGGTCGGGATACGTTGAATATCGTGACCATCCAGCACAACTGAACCATGCTTGGGCTTAATTAGGCGAGCCAAACCGCGCAATAAGGTCGATTTGCCACAACCATTGGGGCCAATCAAAGCAGTGATCTGCCCAGCAGGCAGCGTGATCGACAACTGATCGAGAATGTTGGGGCCGTCATAGCCCAGGGTTAATGTATCGGTTGCTAACATCACATCCTCACTTTGTTCGGGCATGTTGGTAGAGCATTGCCAAAAAGAACGGTACGCCAATCACGGCGGTGACCAAGCCACAAGGAATTTCGTTGGGCGCAGCGATTGTGCGGCCAATCCAATCGGAAGCGACCAGCAGCAACGCGCCAAGCATACCTGCGGTTGGCACAAGCCCTGTGTGATCGGTACCAACCAACCGCCGCGCAACGTGCGGCGCAATCAAGCCCACAAAGCTGATTACACCCGCCACGGCCACGCTTGCGCCAGCCAAAGCCACGGCCACAAACAAAATCCAAGCGCGTTGGCGGCCAACGTTTAGCCCTAAGCCCAAGGCCACATCTTCGCCAAGGTGCAGGCTATTCAATTGGCGAGCCTGAAACCAAGCCAAGGGCACTGCAATTGCGACCCACGGCGCAAAAGCCCAAAAATCGACCCACGAGCGGCCATAAACGCTGCCCGTTAGCCAAATCATGGCGCGTTGCACATCGTAAATATTGCCAATCGTGATCACGAGGGTTGTGACGGCGGAACCAACCGCACTCAAGCCCACCCCAATCAACACCAAGCGCATCGGCGAATCGCCACCCTTGCGCCAGGCCAAGAGATACATCAAGCCAGCTGCGATCAGCGCCCCAGCAAAGGCCGCGACTGGAATCCAACGCGCTGGAAAATCGCGCACCAGAATTGTCAAGACCACGGCAACTAGGCCAGCGCCAGTGTTGATGCCCATAATGCTAGGGTCGGCCAAGGGATTGCGGGTCAAACCTTGCAACAATGCGCCCGATGTACCCAATGCCAAGCCAACCAAGGCCGAAAGCAACATGCGTGGCAAGCGCAACGTGCGCACAATCAGCACATGTTGCGGATCGCCAGTTTCCATGCCGAGCAAGGTTTTAACCACATCGAGCGGGCTAATTTCATATTGACCAACGCCCATGTTGACCACCATAATTGCCATCACCAGCAGCGCGATAACCAGCGCAACCTTGGGCAAACGGCGGTCAATTCGCAGCGAAAACTTGCCAACTTTAGGGCGAATCGTAATCCATGGAAAAGTTTTCATCGTTGCACCCGCCAGCGTACAAGGTAAATAAACATTGGGCCGCCGAGCAACGCGGTTACCACGCCGACTGGTACTTCCATCGGGCGCACAATTACTCGCCCAATAATGTCGGCGACCACGAGCAGCAAGGCTCCGCCAATTGCGCAATAGGGCAAGAGCCAGCGATAATCGAGGCCGACGATAAAGCGCATAATGTGGGGAACCAACAAGCCCAAAAAGCCAATCGGCCCAGCCAGTGCCACCGCGCTGCCAGCCAATAACACCACGGCAATTGCCGCAACTGTTTTGACCCAACCAGTACGTTGGCCCAAGCCGCGTGCCACATCCTCACCCAAGGACATTGCAGTCAGCGAACGGCCAAGGCTCAAGGCTAATATCATGCCAACTACGACGTAGGGCAGGCTTTGGCCGATTAAGCCCAAATCGCGACCCGCCACCGTACCAGCCAACCACAAACGAACCTCATCAAGCGTTTGTTGATCAAGAATTAGAATGGCGCTGGTAAACGAGGAACAGAAGGCCGTGATCATCGCGCCAGCCAAAGTCAATTTGAGTGGAGTTGGCCCGCCGCGACCCAAGGAGCCAAGGCTATAGACCAACACCGCCGTCACCGCCGCGCCAGCAAAGGCAAAGATCGCATACAGATTGAGGGTTTTGATATTGAAGAAGGTGATCGCCAAGACCACGCCCAAGGCTGCGCCGCTTTCGATGCCCAACAAGCCGGCATCAGCCAGTGGATTGCGAGTCAAGCCCTGCATGATCGCTCCGGCCAAGGCCAAAATTGCCCCGACAATCGCCGCCACTAAAACCCGTGGCATGCGCAAGGTGCGAATAATCAGGTGTTGGGTTGAGCTGGGATCATAATCAAATAACGAGGCCCAAACCGTGCTGGGAGCAACATCGGCTGCCCCAAAATTAATGCTCAGGGTCATAATCACTAGTAAGAGGCCAAATGCTACAAGCAGGCCAATGGCTAAAGCCGCAGCGGCGCGACGTTTTGGTTTGGGCTGTGATGCTGATTGTGCAATGGTAACCGCCACGTTAGTAACTCCGTCGATCAACCGTTTTTTAAGCGCAACAAAACGACCAATGCCCTAATGCTTGGCTCGAAACAGCGCCTATTGCTTAACGGTTTGAGGAAACTTCGCCGCAAGATTCAGCTTGGTTATGACAAAGCTGAATCAATAAAGACAATTTAATCAGTCTTTATTGTCTTTATTGCGGGTAAGTATAGTCGCTTCGGAGCATTTGTCAAATCAATGATTGGAAGAAGTTGTGAGTAAAAACAGTTTACTCTATATTAACCGTCTTTATTACAGCATTTAGCGCCAAAAACCTGCTCATTTGGTTACAATCCGACTACTTGAGTAGCCTGAACGACTGATGGTGATTGGCGGTCAGCCTTAGGATATAAAACAACGATTTAGCTTATTCAGAAGGCCTAAATCGTTGTTTTACTCGTGAAAGTACCGTAAAATTAAAAGCAACTAAGAAGGCTTTACAACCTGTGGGGAAGCCATGTGGATAAAGCTTCACCCAAGTGCAGCAAGTGTTTCACCTAAAGCGAATTTTAAGCGATAATATAAAAGGTAAACATGCCACGTCGGAACAGATAAAGGAGTCAGTAATGACTGGGGTACTTTCTTTCTACCGAACATCCATCGGAAAGAAGGTCGTGATGGCCGTGACGGGTCTGATTGGCGTGGGCTTCGTCATTGGACATATGCTTGGCAATCTTCAAATTTATTTGGGAGCCGAAGCATTAAACAAGTATGCGGCATTTCTTAAGAGCACTGGCGAGTTGCTGGTGGTTGTGCGGGTTGTACTGCTTACCGCAGTTATTTTGCACATCATCGCTGCCGTGCAATTGACGATTGAAAACCGCAAATCGCGACCTCAACGCTACGTCAAAAAACAGCATGTCGAATCGACCTTCGCCAGCCGCACCATGCGCTATGGCGGGATCATTCTGCTACTGTTTATCGTCTACCATATTTTGCACTTTACGCTTGGTAAAGCGCCTGGCGGGCCACAGCCATTTGATGTCCACAATGTTTACAATAACGTGGTCTATGGCTTCCAAAACATGTGGGTTTCGCTGTTTTATATTGTGGCGATGCTCTCACTTGGCTTGCACATGGCTCACGGGGTTTGGAGCTTGTTCCAAACATTGGGCTTAAACAACCGCCGTTTCAATCGGTTGCTGCGTAATGCTGCGCTAGGCATTGGCACCTTGTTGTTTTTGGGAAATATTTCGATTCCAATTGCGGTCTTAGTTGGTTTCCTAAAGCCAATCTAGTACAAATAGGTGACGCATTATGCAATTGAACGCTAAAATTCCAGCAGGGCCGCTGGAAGATAAATGGGATCAGCACCGCTTCAATGTGAAGTTGGTTAACCCCGCCAATAAGCGCAAATACACCGTTTTGGTGGTTGGCTCGGGCTTGGCAGGCGCTTCTGCTGCTGCTTCATTGGCCGAGCTTGGCTATAACGTTAAGTGTTTTTGCTTCCAAGATAGCCCCCGTCGCGCCCACAGTATCGCGGCTCAAGGCGGGATCAACGCTGCCAAGAATTATCAAAACGACGGTGATAGTATTCGCCGTTTGTTCTACGATACAATCAAAGGTGGCGATTATCGCGCTCGTGAAGGTAATGTCTATCGCTTGGCTCAAGTCAGCGTTAACATTATTGACCAATGTGTGGCTCAAGGTGTGCCGTTCGCCCGCGAGTACGGCGGCGTGATGGCCAACCGCTCGTTCGGTGGCGCACAAGTTTCACGCACGTTCTATGCACGTGGGCAAACTGGTCAACAATTGTTGATCGGCGCTTATTCAGCGCTCGAACGCCAAATTGGCTTGAAAAAAGTCGCCATGTATTCGCGCTGCGAAATGTTGGATATTGTCTTGGTTGATGGCAAAGCCCGTGGGATTATCACCCGCGATTTGATCAACGGCAAGATCGAGCGTCACGCAGGCGATGCGGTAGTCTTGGCAACTGGTGGGTATGGCAACGTCTTCTACCTTTCAACCAATGCTAAAGGTTGTAACGTTACCGCCAGCTATCGTGCCTACAAACGTGGCGCAGCCTTCGCTAACCCTTGCTTTACCCAAATTCACCCAACCTGTATCCCGGTTGCTGGCGATCACCAATCAAAATTGACTTTGATGAGTGAATCGTTGCGTAACGATGGACGGATTTGGGTTCCCAAGAAGGCTGGCGACAATCGCGCTGCCAAGGATATTCCCGAAAGCGAACGCGATTATTATCTCGAACGCAAATATCCTTCGTTCGGCAACCTCTCACCGCGCGATATTTCTTCACGCGCTGCCAAAGAAGTGTGTGATGAAGGTCGCGGCGTAGGTCCAGGCGGCTTGGGTGTCTATCTCGATTTCAGCGATTCGATCAAGCGGTTGGGCAAAAATATGATTGCCGAACGCTATGGTAACTTGTTCGAGATGTACGAACGGATTACTGGCGAGAATCCCTACGAAGTGCCAATGCGGATTTATCCCGCTGTGCACTACACCATGGGTGGCTTGTGGGTTGACTACAACTTGATGAGCAACGTCGAAGGTTTGCACGTTTTGGGCGAAGCCAACTTCTCCGACCACGGAGCCAACCGCCTTGGGGCGAGTGCCTTGATGCAAGGTTTGGCCGATGGCTACTTTATTCTGCCCTACACAATTGGTGATTACATTGCCAGCGCCAAATTAACCCCAATTAGTACCGATCACCCAGCTTTTGCTGAAACTGAGCGCGAAGTAACCACGCGGCTCAAGCAATTGCTTGAGATCAATGGCAAGCGCAGCGTCGATGATTTCCATCGCGAGCTTGGCAAAGTGATGTGGGATTACTGTGGCATGGCGCGGAATGATGCTGGTTTACGCACCGCCTTAGAACGCATTCCGCAAATCCGCGAAGAATTCTGGCGCGATTTACGCGTGCCAGGCAGCGGCGAATACTTCAACCAAGAGTTAGAAAAAGCCGGACGCGTGGCCGACTTCCTCGAATTTGCTGAATTAATGTGCCACGATGCGTTGATGCGCACCGAATCGTGTGGCGGTCACTTCCGCACCGAAAGCCAAACCGAGGATGGTGAGGCCAAACGCGATGACGAGAACTTTACCTTTGTGGCCGCTTGGGAATACAAGGGCGTTGGTACCAAACCAACTATGCACAAAGAAGTTCTTGAATTTGAAAACGTTCACCTTTCAACTCGTTCGTACAAGTAATCGCTGAGGTGCTTCAATGAAATTAAAATTGCACATTTGGCGACAAGATAACGCCAAAACAGCGGGCAAAATGGTCAGCTACGATGCCAACCATGTCAGCCCCGATATGTCATTTCTCGAAATGCTCGATGTGCTCAACCAAGAGTTGATCACCAAGGGCGACGATCCGGTGGCCTTCGACCATGACTGCCGCGAAGGGATTTGCGGTGCTTGTTCGATGGTGATCAACGGGATTCCCCACGGGCCACAGCGGGCAACCACCACCTGCCAATTGCACATGCGCTCATTCAAAGATGGCGACGAAGTGTATATTGAGCCATGGCGGGCCGAGCCATTCCCTGTGATCAAAGACTTGGCAGTTGATCGTGCAGCCCTCGACCGAATTATCGCCGCTGGCGGCTTTATCTCGGTTGGTACTGGCTCGCCGCCAGATGGCAACGCGATTCCAATTTCCAAAGAGATTTCTGATTTGGCGATGGATGCGGCGGCCTGTATTGGCTGTGGCGCGTGTGTTGCTGCTTGTCCTAACGGCTCAGCAATGTTGTTCACCGCTGCCAAGGTCTCGCATCTGAACTTGTTACCCCAAGGCGAGCCAGAAAAAGATCAGCGGGTGATCAATATGGTTGCCCAAATGGATGCAGAAGGCTTTGGCAATTGTACCAACTATGCTGAATGCCAAGCCGC
Organism: Herpetosiphon gulosus; assembly: GCF_039545135.1. NCBI lineage: Bacteria > Bacillati > Chloroflexota > Chloroflexia > Herpetosiphonales > Herpetosiphonaceae > Herpetosiphon > Herpetosiphon gulosus. Next base: position 59,445 of record NZ_BAABRU010000008.1, read on the forward strand.
CTGTCCCAAGGAAATTAGTATCCAGTTTATTGCCAAGATGAACCGCGACCTCATTCGGGCCAAGTTGCGCGAAGGCAACAACGCTGGCTCTGGCAAAACCGGTGGGGCGTAAGCTCTAGGGATCGGTTGCTGGTAGGTGGGGATCGGGCTGTTATTAGCTCGATCCCTGTTTTGGTTAACAAGAGATGCTATAATGCCACAGGATCTTTATACAGATAGGCCAGGTTGATTATGAATCAAGTGCATCCGCATAATCCTCAAATACGATTGAGTCATTTAAGTATTAAGAACTTCAAAGGAATTGAAGAAGTTGAAATCGATTTCCCTGAACCACAACTCAATGGCGATCCAGATATTATGGTTATGGGTAGTCGCAATGGTTTAGGCAAAACATCAATATTTGAGGCTTGCTCGTTATTATTTCTCTATATTTTTGGCAGCGATCGCTTTCGTGATATGGTATCACAGGTTAGTCGCTATGGTATTTCGATCAACATACCTGATCTATTGATTCGTTCTGGGATTGATAAGTTTGATATCTCAGGTCAAGTAACGATTGAAAATAAAGTTTACTCTCCAAAAATTACATTTTCAAGAAATGGCAAATTCAAGCTTGAGAATGAAATACCAAAATCACTAACAAAAATGTATGATTATAATATTATTGATTATTTTCATACAATGCTTGGATTACAACCAAATCCTTTAATTATTTCAAATTTCATCTACTTCCATAGTCATCGAAAAATACAAGAAGGTAGTTTGGAATTAGGTAATATGCTAGACGATAATACTAGTATTGGGATAAATAATAAAAATTCAATCTTACGTAGAAATTCTAATATCAAAAGTACCTTCAAACAAGAAATTCTTCGATTATTAATGAGTCGTGGTGGCTTATTTGAAAGTTCTAACGAGCAAAAAGCTGAGCTTATTTTAAATAAACTTAATGATTTAGTTGAAGAATATGCTAATGGGAGAATAGAAAAACTTAAAGCATTACCAGACAGCACAATTGAGTTTTTAGTAACTCCAAGTAATGGCGGAGAATCTTTTAATTTTGATGGATTAAGCTCAGGCCAAAAAGAAATTATCTCAACATTATTTCTAATTTGGAATTATACCGAGAATAATCCTGGGCTTATATTAATTGATGAACCAGAACTACACTTAAATTCACAATGGCATAGGCCATTCATTAAAAATCTTTATAAGCTTGCACCGAATAATCAATATATTATTGCGACCCATTCAGAAGATATTTTCGATTCAGTTGATGCTGATCGCCGAATTTTATTATCGGATGACTGATTATGGCCAAGATTCAAGTTTCAACAGGTATTCCTAATGCCGAAGCTATTAAACAATCCAATCAACATGTCTTATATGTTGAGGGTAATGGCCCAAATTCGTTTGATCATCAAATTATCAGTGAATTATTAAGCGACCAGGATATCTCGATTGATGTTAAGCCATTTGGCCCAGCATCACGTATTCAAGGTGCAGCTCAGGCATTAGCCCAGCATCATCCAACATATTATTTCTTAATTGATCGTGATCATTTAAAAGATAGTGAAATCGAAGAATGTTGGTCGAATTTTCCCAACCCCGAAAATCATAATCTTTTGGTATGGAAGAAACGTGAGCTAGAAAATTATTTCCTAGATATACCATTTCTTTCCCAAAGTGAGTTTTACAAAAAACCTAGTGATGAGCTGTATGAGAAGTTATTACGGCTTGCTCAAGCAAGAATATATCTTGATGTAGCAAATATGATTTTAACTGAGATTCGTGAGCAAATAAAAGGGATAGACTTTACTCGTCCAAAACCACAAGAATGTACTAGCAAAGATTCAGCACTGATCTTTCTGAGAGAAAGTAATTTTATCGCTCAGAAAAGAGATATCCTTCAAGCTTATATTGATAATAAATATCTTGAAACACTGTTTCTGGAAAAATTAGAATTATTGACCGGAGGACAGGAGCCCTTGAAGGTTGGTGAAGGTCAGTGGGTTAATCTGATGCAAGGAAAAGAACTATTAAGGCCATTAATTAATGATAATTTTCGAGTTATAACGACTAATAGAACATATTTACAAGGCGATGAAAGATTAAAGACGGTGCTAAAAAGGTTGGTTAAGCAAGTACAACTCGATAACCAACCACACGACTTTCAAAATCTATGTGGATTGATCAAAAAACAAATAGCGAAAAAGTAAGCTATTGAGGGATCGGGCTGATACTAGCTCGATCCTTGTTTTTGATCCACGAAGTGCACGAAGAGTTGAAATCGCGAAGGACGCGAAGAGCACAAAGGTTTTTTAGCCACAGATTCCCACAGATAATTTCCGATAGCCGATAACTCAAAGCCTATAGCCATATTTCCTCTGCACTTCTGTGTTAGAAATCTAGCCCCTGACCTCTGACTCCTGACCCCTTAGCTTTTTGCTCGATCTTCTTTTGATGGTGCTATAATAGAGTCATTATATCGGCAATCGGACAACTGAAGGATGACGCAAGGTTGTGCGTCGGATGGCTCACTGCATCCTGCGGTGAGCTTTTCATATATCCCAAGGAGGATAACCCCATGCCAATCGATTGGAGTGCTAAGTTCGCGTTTGAAGGGCTGACCTATGATGATGTGCTGTTGATTCCAGCCTACTCGGATGTCTTGCCTTCGCAAATCGACGTTAGCACGTGGCTGACCCGCGAGATTCGTTTGAACATTCCAGTTGTCTCATCTGCGATGGATACCGTGACCGAAGATCGCATGGCAATTGCGCTGGCTCGCGAAGGTGGCCTTGGCATTATTCACAAAAATATGGCTCCCGCGCAACAAGCAGATTTGGTGCGGCGGGTCAAGCGCTCAGAAAGTGGCATGATTACCGATCCCATCACCTTACGCCCCGAGCAAACCATCGGCGAGGCTTGGGAACTGATGAGCGATTACCATATTTCAGGGGTGCCGATTACCAGCGCTGCTGGTGAATTAGTTGGGATACTTACCAACCGCGATTTGCGCTTTGAAACCGACCCCACTCGCAAAATCAGCGAATTGATGACCAGTGAAGAACTGGTCACCGTGCCAGTCGGCACAACCCTCGAACAAGCCAAACAAGCTTTGCATCAACACCGGATCGAAAAGGTTTTGGTGGTCGATGAACATGGCAAGCTCAATGGTTTGATCACAGTCAAGGATATTCAGAAGCAGATCGAACATCCTAATGCCACCAAAGATGCTTATGGCCGCTTGCGGGTGGGCGCTGCCGTCGGCGCATCGCCCAGCGAATTAGAGCGGGTGCGCTTGTTGGTTGAGGCTGGGGTTGATGTGATTGCGGTCGATACTGCTCACGGCCACTCCAAAGCCGTGCTCGATGCCATTGCCCGAATCAAACAACAATATCCTGAACTGCAAATTATTGGCGGGAATGTCAGCACTGGCGAAGGTGCTCGTGCCCTAATCGAACACGGTGCTGATGCGGTCAAGGTCGGGCAAGGACCTGGATCGATTTGTACCACTCGGGTGGTATCAGGTGCGGGGATGGCACAAGTTACGGCGGTGATGGAGTGTGTTAAAGCAGCCGAAGAAGCAGGCGTGCCAATCATCGCTGATGGCGGGATTAAGTATAGCGGTGATGTTGCCAAAGCACTTGCTGCTGGCGCACATACGGTTATGCTCGGTGGTTTATTGGCAGGCACCGACGAATCGCCGGGCGAGATGATTCTATACCAAGGTCGCTCATTTAAATCCTATCGCGGCATGGGTTCGATTGGCGCGATGCAGCAAGGCAGCAGCGACCGTTATTTCCAAAGCAACCAGCCTGCCCGCAAGTTGGTGGCCGAAGGAATTGAAGGTATGGTTCCTTACAAAGGCGCACTGGCTGATACCATTTATCAATTGGTTGGTGGGTTGCGCTCGGGGATGGGCTATGTTGGGGCGCATAATGTTGATGAATTGCGCAAGAATGCCCGCTTCTCGCGAATTTCGCCAGCTGGCTTGGCCGAAAGCCATCCCCACGATGTAACGATCACCAACGAAGCTCCCAACTACGAGCGACGCGGCTAGGATTCAGAACAGCCCTGCTTCCTTAGAATTGGAAGCAGGGCTGAAATTTTAGCCAACTTGAGCGCTATCGTTGCCAACAGCAGCTAAAGTTTCCTTTAAATGATGGCCTTCGTGCCAGATACAGCCACCAGTTTGGGCAACTGGTGAGGCTGCTTCGCCACCCCAAGGCGCAACCATCGGGGCTGCTAGTTGCTCAGGAGTGAAGCTTGCCAATGTATCCTTGATTTGCTGGCGCACGCTAGTCCATTGCTCAAGAGCTTGTTCATAGCTAAGATTGTTGCGTTCTGAGACAGTGCGACCATTGAAAGCATTAAGCGCCGCTTCGGCTTCCAAATCGGGCATTTCGGTTAGGTAGCCTTGGCCTGCTTGATGCGCCTGTAAGCCCTTCAAAAACTCTTCTTCCCAAATCGTAATATGGCAAATAATGTTGGTGACCGTCCAAGGGCCATCAGCATAAACCAAGGCATTGGGGTCGAGTGCTCCAAATTTGGCTTGGTTGGCAGCCCGATCAGCATCCAAAGCGGCGATCATTTCGGCAACAGTAGCGTTTTGCATCTGATACACACTCCTATAACAGAACGTATGTACGATTATACCTAACTAGCAGCTCGATCAACTCAGTCTAAAGGTTGAGTTATTTGCCTTGCCATTTCGCAGCCCGTTTTTCTAAAAAGGCACTCGTGCCTTCCTTGACATCTTCGGTAACGCAAAGTTGGCCAAAGAGGCCATTTTCGTAAGCGATAGCATCACGCAAGCTCATTTCAGCGCCCCGATTGATTAAGCGTTTGGCAAGCGCAGTTGCTAATGGCGCGTTTTTGGCAACTTTGGTGGCCAGTTTATGGGCCTCATCAAGTAATTCGCTAGCAGGCACGATTTTTTCAATTAAGCCCAGCCGCTGAGCTTCGCTGGCAGGAATTCGCTCGCCAGTAAGGACTAAATATTTTGCCACGCCAGTGCCAGCCAAACGTTGGACGCGCAAGGCTCCACCCCAACCAGGCACAAGTCCTAAACCAACTTCAGGCAAGCCAACCTGCGCTTGCTCGCTAGCGATGCGGATATCGCAACCCAAGGCTAGCTCGAAGCCACCACCAAGCGCAAAACCGTTGATTGCTGCGATGGTGACTTGTGGCAATTCGCCCAGTTTCCAGAGCACATCGTGCAAGGCCTCTGACATTTGGCTGCCTTGCAGCGAGCTTTCGATGCTGTTGACCTCGCTAATATCTGCGCCAGCAACAAAGGCTTTTTCGCCAGCCCCAGTGATGATCAAAGCTCGCACTTGGGTATTGTGGGCTAATTGCTCGACGGCTTGGCCCAATTCACGAATGGTTGCACTGTTCAAGGCATTCAAGGCCTTAGGCCGATTAACCGTAATAACCGCGATTTGCTCGTTAATTTCAAACACAATATGTTCAAATGACATAGAACCCCCTATGTAAAGGATGAAGGATGAAGGATGAGGGATGAAGGATGAAATTTGGATCAATCATTGAGCGAATATTCTCTATTTCGCAGCATTGAGCATAAAGGATGAATTATATGTGATGAAGCTCTGAATCATATATTTCATCCCTCATCCTTGTATATAATTCATCCTTAGTAAGAATAAAAGCCTTGGCCCGATTTGCGCCCGAAGTGGCCGGCGAGCACCATGCGGCGCAGTAATGGTGGCGGGGCAAAGCGTGGCTCACGGAATTCATCAAACATAATATTGGCGATCGAGTAGACCGTATCAATCCCCACAAAATCGAGTAGGGTTAATGGCCCCATCGGATGCCCACAGCCAAGCTTCATGCCTTCGTCGATGTCTTCACGGGTAGCAACGCCGCTTTCAAGCAAACGCACTGCATCCAACAAAAACGGCACAAGTAGGCGATTGACAATAAATCCAGTGGTATCGCTGGTGTTAATGGGGGTTTTGCCCAAAGCCCGGGTAAATTCGTGCAAGCTGGCAATCGTTTCATCGGAGGTTGTCAGAGCACGAACAATTTCAACCAATTTCATGACCGGAACCGGATTGAAGAAGTGCAATCCCGCAAAACGGTCGGGGCGTTTGGTCACTGCGGCCATTTCCATAATCGTTAGCGATGAGGTGTTGGAAACAAAAATCGTGCTGGGGGGACACAATTCATCGAGCGCAGTAAAAACTTCGCGTTTGGCTGGCAATTGCTCAACAATCGCCTCAATAATCAAATCGCAATCTGCCAAATCCTCGAAGCTGGTAGTGCCATACAAGCGGGCCAAGCTTGCATCACGGTCGGCGGCACTTAGTTTGCCTTTGCTAACATCCTTTTCCAAAATGGCGTTGATGCGATCCAAGCCTTTATCTAATACAGCTTGATTAACTTCTCGCACAACCGTCATGAAACCTGCTTGGGCCGCAACTTGGGCAATGCCCGCGCCCATCAAGCCACAGCCAAGTACCCCGACTTTCGTGATCGCCATCGATCATCTCCTTGTGCTACAACAAGCAATTTATGCTCGCTATTATAGCCGACTTAGAATGCAGTGCGTTAGGAAAAGGATGAAGGATGAGGGATGAAGGATGAAAAGGGCAAAAGGTAAAAGGCAAAAGTAGGGATCAGCGTCGGCTTTGACAACTGACCCCTATTAACTGGCCGCTTATTTAATGTTGGCTAATTGGGTTTGGCTGACCCTTGGTATCTTCGGGTTCTTTGGTTGGCGATGGTGCTGGTGGCTCCTTCGTTGGTGCCGGAGTTGGCGGTGGCTGGGTTGGGGGCACGTCGGTTGGCTTGACATCCCCTGGATCTTTGGTTGGTACAGGTGCGGTTGGTTCGCGCACGACAGTTGGGGTGGCGGTTGGTAGCCCAATAACAGGGATTTCGGTTGGTGCTGGCACATCGGTTGGCTGCATGGTCGGTGCTGGCACATCAGTTGGTGCTGATGTGGGCATCGGCGGCACATCGGTCGGCACATCAGTTGGTACTGACGTGGCTGTTGCAGTTGGTTTGATCACCGATGGAGGAACCCTAGTCGGTTTAGCAGTTGGCCATGGCGTGCTGGTTGAAGTTGGTAATACCACCTCGGTTGGTTCCTGGGTAGGAGTATGCGGCTTGGGTGGTATTTTGGGGTTGGTAACGTGTGGCACATCGGTTGTATTAGGAGCCAAAGCTGGCTGATAGACTGCGGTTGGTCCAAGTGTAGCTTTAGCTTGGGCGGTTGGGCTAACGGTTGTATTTGCTACATCAACTCGCTGGCGGCTTTGATCAAGCGTCTCGATCAGATCATTGTGTTTAATATCGTCGGTGGCATTTACCACCGGAATAATTGCAATTGTGGTTTGTAATTGCTGATTGACTTGGCTCAATTTGCTGCGCCGTGGGTCATTGGTATCGGTTGGCGCAAGTGCTAGCTCAATTGACTGAGTTTCGTTGACCACTTCATCGAGCAATTCATCTGGTACTGGTTTATTCAAGGCCACCAAACTGGCAATCTCACGCTGGCGCTCGTTGACCAGATCGATCCGAGCAGTTAATTGCTCAGTGCTCGGCGTAAACACTAGGCTAATCGATTCGCTCCAACGTTTGATGCCATACAAACTATCACCTGGCAAGGCACTCGCCGAAGCTGATAAGACCATATTTCCACTCAAACAAACCAGGAATAAGATTGTCGCGGTAGCCCAACCCCAGCGTTGGGTTAATAAGCGCCGCCGTGGTTTAGGCTTTGAGGTGGCTTGGGTGCGATAGTGTTGAGCTAAACGCATAAAATCAGCTTGAGCGTGGCTTGCTCGCACTGGCATAGTTGGTGGATTGACCCGTTGTAATTGAATTAATGGATTAATTAATTGCTGGATAGCCTCGGCATGGTGCGGATACTGCTGGCAGAGTGTTTCGAGGCTGGCCCCGTTTTGCCATGCATCAATAATCATATGGCTCAAATTATCGTTCATTAGTCCCCCACTGGTCGAAGTAATCGACCCAGCGCGTTAAGTGCCCGATGCTGTAATGCTTTGATAGCACCTTCGCTACGACCAGTGATTTGCGCAACATCACGTATACTCCGATCTTGCAGAAATCGCAGTATGATCACTTCAGCTTGCTCATCGGTGAGTTGCTGCAATGCCGCATAGAGTTCAGCATGATCCAACGATTCTAACGATTGTTGATCTGGCCCGTCGGCAGGATCAACTACACTTTCCACAAGGGTTTCTTGTTTGCGCCGCCCTTGACGACGTAAATGATCAACCACCCGATCATGGGCAATCCGATACAGCCATGAGGCAATGCTCCACCCTTGATAATTGAATGAAGCCAAGCCTTCGAGCATTTTTATAAACACATCGGCGCGAATATCTTCGGCTGTCTCGCGGTCGCCGATGCGATAGTAAATATAACGAAACAACGCGGGCGAATATGATTCATAAAGAAATTGCAGCACTGCATGATCATAGGCTTTGGCGCGTTCGATAATTTCTTGATCGCTGAGAGACTCGAACAAAACGAGCGTCCCCTTTCAATGTATACCGTCTGAAGGGTCAATTTGTTACGGTTGAATTGGCACCGTTTTTGACCATTCATCCCCATGGTACAATAGCTTGCGTCTCAGCGTGGAGTCACCCCTTGTCGATGGTGCTTGCTCCTGCTAATGTGCTGCTCTGTCATTCATGTAGATCACAAAGGAGTGTTCATGGCATCGTCAGTGGCCCTGCCAACGTTTCAATCAACCGCCCGATTATACCGTTGGTTGATTCAACCTGGTGCTGAGGTAGCAGCAGGCCAGATTGTAGCGTTGGTTGTTGATGCACACGCTGAATGGGCGCTTCCAGCACAGCAAACTGGAACGGTTGCGGCATTATTAGTTAATGAGGGAGCCACCCTCGATGCGACTACTCCATTATTACAATTTGTTGAAACGGTGTCAAAACGTCAACTTACTGTCACCCCACTTGCTCGTTGCATCGCCAAGCGCCATCAACTCGATTTAAACACCATTAGCGGCACACTCGCCGATGGGCGGGTTGGTAAACGCGATATTCTAGCCCATTTGCCTGATGCTTCTCCAACCACAGCTGAGCCGACCGAGCAACTCGCCGCGCCTGCCGATGGGTTTTGCGTTGCTGAACAGATGGGCAATGCCTTTGCGCAATCTGAGCAAGTAATTGTGGTTGCTGCTCCTAAAAGCCCGCCAACCAGCCAAGCAACGCCGCAAGCAAGCATGCTTCAGCCGTGGACTGAAGCCCAACTCCAACAAATTCAGCTCCGTCAACTTGCCGCTGCCAGCATTCCCCAAGCCTATTGCTCGCACGCCATTAGCTTGGATCGATTTGATCCAACTGAATTAACTGCGCATTTACTGCTAGCAACAATTCAGGTCTTGCAACGCCATCCGTTATTACGCAGCGTTTGGGTCGATGGCGATCGCTTGGAACGTGCTAGTTTACATATGCATGTTGAACATCCTTTGGGTAGCTGTAGCATTCCATTTGCCGCCGATTTGAATTTGCGTGGCTTACAACGGGCATTAACTAGCGCGACCAATGAGCAAACTGGGGTGTTTAGCTTCATCCTGAGTGCGGTGAATCTGTGGAGTGCTGCGCCGATCAACTATGGTCAATCGGCGACCTTGCATATTGGGGCCACGCGCAAAGTTTTAGTTGGCGAGGCATTGCAAATTAGCCACCAAGCAATCGCTACTCTCAGTTATGATAGCCGTTTGATCAGCGATGCTGCTGCCGAAGCATTTTTAGCTGATCTCGCCAAAGCCCTGGCTTAATTTAACGATTGTACAGCAATTGCATCGGCCCATGTTAACGTGCCAGGCATTGCGCTAAGCCCAATTCGGCCAATTTGGCCTGGCTCAAACCAGAAATCGCCCAAACTGAGCCAACTACCAGCATGGTTGGCTTGCTCGATCACAATTTCGCTCATCCCATCGCTATGGGCAATGCGATAATGGGCTGTGCCAGCCTTGGTTGCAACGTTGGGAATAAAGACCAATACGCGATAACGACCCGCTTGGGCGATCCATGGCCGCCAGAGGGTTTGACCACCAGTGCTTGTCCAATGTGAGCCATTGAAATTGCCCACAGAATCCGCTTGCCAGCCGCTGCCATAGCGCGTGGTCGTGGCTGGGTCGCTATCATCGGCCAAACTGCTCATGGCTGGTTGATTGCAACTATCCACCTGATCGAGCCATAACCAACGGCTGCTGGCTCCGGCTGGATGCGCAGCCCATGGATCGGGCAAGGTGCTACACCAACCAGCGGGGTCAACATCGCGCCCTAAGCGCTGAATGCTCAAATGGAGATGATCATTAACGCTACAACCAGTTTGCCCAATCAGCCCCAGTAATTCCGATTGAGCTACCTGCTGGCCTGCTTGGACATCAATCCGCCCCAAATGCCAATATGCGCTGCGATAGCCATTGAGATGCTGAACCACCACCACGCCTGCTGGTGTCGCACAGCCGCTATCAATCCAGCCCGCAAATAGCACCGTGCCCGCTGCCACCGCCAAAATCGGGCTATCAGTAGGTAGATCATAATCCCAGCCATTATGCCCATCATAGCCCAATTCAAAACTTAGACCATTACCTAGCATCGTGCCATCGGCATTAATTAAAGGATACTGATGGTCGAATTGGGCAATTGGATGGTTGGCAGCACTAAACGGCGTGAGCATAAATGGCTGATCGATTACTGAATTGTAGATTGGCTGGCGCGGATCGCCCATAATCGGCGTTACCTGCGCGACCCATGACTGTTTGCCAGAACCCAACAAATGCTCAAGCTCAGTTTGGTTATGGGTTTGAGCCAAAACCCGCAACAAACTTGCATTCGCGAGATCTAAAGGTTGCTTGGTTGACCACCAGCCGCCATGCTGAAGTTGAAATGTGTTGGTAATTGGCTGGCTTAAACCTTCGCGTAGTTTGAGCGTTGCCCAGAGCACTTGTTGGGGAAAGCCTGCTTCGGGGCCACCAAAGGCATGCTCAAACCCTGTTGAATCAGCTAAATCGTGATTAATTGCTAATAAACCGACTAACACCAGTGGATTAATATTCCAGCGCAAGGCTTGGCCTGTGATGATATTGGCAGCATCTTGTTGGATGCCATTGCCCACAGCAAAGGTTTGCTTAGCCAAGGTGGGCCAGTATTTAGCCAGTAACCTAGCAATAGTTTGGGCATCGCCATAGCGAGCATCTTGCAAGCGCACCGGATCGATCAACAAGGGCAATTGGCGTTGTTCGGTTGCGCTGCCAATGCCTGCGCCTTCGGGTATTGCTGTTGCACTTGGTATTTCAATTGCTGGTTTAGGATTTATTTGGTTAGTTGGTTGTGGATCAAACACGCTTGGCAAGAGCAATGGTATTGGCAAAAGCAGACATAAATCAAGCACCAGCAGCAATAACAATGGCTTGGGTAAGCCACGATCAAAACGCCAAGCACGCTGCAATGTTCGATTGGGGCTGAGTGAATGACGGGCCATAGACCAAACTCCTGCATACGAAAACTGTTGTTAGCCTAGCCTGCCACTACTCAAAATGCTACCCAGCGAGATTACCAACTGATGTCAGGAATAAGAACATAGAGCAAAGAACATAGAACAGAAGGATGCGGGATCAGGGGGCAGGGGCTAGATATCAGGATGTTAACCTAGCGGCGCAGAGAATGAAATGTTCATCTACGCCCCTGTGTTAATCTTATTTGATGATTAGCAAACTTCGACTCTTCGTGGTTTCAGGGTGTATAGATTAACCAGGAGTGGGGTCGTTACACCTCGCGCCGTGATTGCAACTTGGTAGCTTCCCGCAATACTATTGGCCTGAAGCTGCGACACGTTGTATTCCATTAGATGAAGCCGAGATCATGCCGAACTCTATGACTGCCCCAACATCACATGATTGATCAGCGCGACCGCCGATCCCACACCATGCTCGGCACGCAGCTGCTGTCCAAGAGCGGCGGCCCGACACCCTATGTCGGCATCAGTCACGGCGGCGCTGATCGCGGCGGTCAGTCCAGCGACGCTCAGCCGCTTGCGCGGGATCGGCTGTGGCCCAACGCCTAAATCCGCGACGCGTTTGCCCCAGAACAACTGATCGCCCATAAACGGCACAATGATCGAGGGCACGCCGGCCCGCAACCCGGCGGCGGTGGTGCCGGCCCCGCCGTGGTGGACGACCGCCGCCATTCGCGGAAACAGCCAGCTGTGTGGGATAGACCCAATCATATGCACGTTGGCTGGCAAATCAGCCACGCTCAGGCCGCCCCAGCCAGCGGCCAGCACGCCGCGCTGGGCGGATCGCTCTAAGGCCTCTAGGGCGATCCGCCCAGCTTCCTGCGGATCGCGGCTGCCCATGCTGCCGAAACCGATGTAAACCGGCGCTGGTCCGGTGGCCAAGAAGGCGGCAAGGTCGGCTGGCGGCGACCAGCCGGCCGATTCATCGAGAAACCAGTAACCGGTCAGATGATGCCTGGTAGGCCAGTCAGCCGGGCGCGGTAGGACATGGGCGCTGTATCCGTACAGCACTGGCATCTGGCTCCGTGCCAGCGTGCGGAACGGCCCCCAGAACGGCGCTTTTGGGAGGCCCAGCGCTTGCCGGGTAGCCTCATCGGAGGCCTTGAGGCTGTGCCAAAACAGCTGGCGGGTGGCATGGAACGAGAATCGGTTGAGCGCCCGACCGAAGGGCAGGTTGGGTACCAGTGGGCTGGGAAAAGCGTGGGTCGGCGTGAATGGAAAGACGTGGCTTTCGATCAGCGGAATCTTGAGCGCGGCGGCGATCGAATGGACACCGCCGAACACCGACATTCCAGCCACGATCAAGTCACTTCCTTCCAAGAGCGGCGGCAGGATGCGAGCGCTTTCGGTGGCACGCTTGCGCATCTCGGCACGCATGCGCATGAGGATGGTCAGGAAGTTGCCGTTTTCGGTGACTGCACGCCACTCGGGGCTTTGCAGAAGCTCCTCGATGTCTGGTCCAGTGGAGTGAAACTCCAGGCCTGCATCGTGGGCCAGCCCGGCGAAATTGACTGACCCCAGTAGGCGCACGTGATAACCGGCATTCTTTAGGCCTGCGCCGAGAGCGACATAGGGCTGCACGTCGCCGCGCGATCCGGATGTGACGATTGAAATGATCGGCATTGGGTGTCTCCAGTAAGTGGTTCGTCGTTCGAGCATTGTTCGGTAGGTCGTCCTGAACGTGGACATTAACGCCCTTCCATGCTCGATACAAGCTACTAAGTGCCAAATCCATTAATGATGAGGTCGGCTGCGATGTCGGGGACGGTGTCCCAGTGGTCGGCAAGGATGCGGTCGCCCATGATATGCTCGATCATCAGGCCCATGATCATCCCGGCAACGGCCCGGATAGTCAGCTTGAGCGCGGTTGGGCTAAGGTTGTGACGGACGGCGTGGTCGGCCAGCATTGTTTCAGCGAGGGTTAGGGTTGGCTCAAGGATCTGGGTATAGTACATGCCGCGTAACTCCTCGTTGACCATCATCTCCGAGAGGACAATGCGGAACAATGCGAAGTTGTCGGTTTTTAGGTCTGTCCAGGGGTGCTGGAGCATGGTACGGATAATCGTCGGCATATCGCCGTCGGTGGCCTCTAACGGGATGCTATCAGCCAGCACAACGGCCTTCATACGCTCGAAAATGCCCATCAGGATGGCAGTCTTGGTTGTGAAGTAGGTATAAATCGTGCCTTCGGCGATGCCGGCCCGTCGAGCGATATCGCGCGTTGTGGTCGCGTGGAAGCCTTTTTCGGCGAACACTGCGGCAGCGGCATCCAAGATCTGGTTAGTGCGTGCGGCGATGCGTTGCTGCTGGATTGGGTCAATCATCTAGATTCCTCCGATACCTGCGACGCGCTGAGTAAAGATGAGTGGTTACTCATTTAAATGAGCAATCACTCATCTAAATGAGTATGAAGTATGCGCTGGTGTTTGTCAAGGGGGAGTGTCACCATAAGGCGTTTAGCTGCGATGCCAGCAACACGATGAATTGTAGCGCTGTCGCTGCTAATTAGAGCACATTTGTGCCATAAAAACCCATCGACGAAATCATAGAGACCTCAAAGCATGCTGGATGATGGGTATTGTGGTACGATTTCAGACTGAACAGATGTTTAATGCAGAAAACTAGGAAAATCTGCGTTTAACTCCATGGTGGTCTTGCGGTACTACTGGTTCAGAGTTGCAAGGATAGGAGGAGTATTGAACTATCGGATGCACCAGCGAGGCTGTTATGCCCAAACGTACTGGCTGTGCCTACGTGGCAACAACTCCAAATGCAGATTACCGGCCCAAACAGTATCTCTATGAACTCATTTGCCCCATTGGCTTAACTGAGGATTCGGTCGCCGACCGCGCCATCAAAACCACCGTGCGCGATCATCACCTATCACCTTGACCATTGGCGTGCCAATGGCCTTCTTGGCTTGGTTGCGGCTCCCACGTCCCTCCAGCATGCTGCTCGATTTGGTCGCCTTTGTGTTTGCGCTCAAGGCCGAGCATCCCCCGCTCAGGCCCATGAACTGGCCACGATTTGTTTTATCAAACATCTAGTATCAAAACCATTCGGCGCATGCTCGCGCCTCGCCCAATACCGCCATCGGATACCCTTTGGGTGATTGGTCGGTTGACATTCGCTATCTCGATATGAAGCGTTTGCGTGGCGGCAATAGTTACTGTATTAATGCCCGCAGTATTGGAGAGAAAGGTTGTTTGTTGAATCGTGAGTGTACCATTATCGACTAGCTTACGCTGATTACCTCGATTATGCTAGATCATATGTGGATATTCAACCAGCAACACTGGTTTTAACGCAGCGGCGCAGAGAAACATTTAATTCTCTGCGCCGCTGCGTTAAAGCTGTTTAATTACTTGGGAGCTTTACGCTCTTCGTGATTGCAAACGTCTAGCCTCTGATCTCTAGCCCCTGAACCCTACTTTACAATCAACTCAACCTCGATATTGCCACGGGTTGCGTTGCTGTAAGGGCAAACGGTGTGGGCTTTTTCAACCAAGGCTAAGGCAGTTTCACGCTCAACCTTGGGCAAATCGACAGTCAAGGTAACGGCCAAGCCATAGCCACCTTGGGCATTGGCCCCAAGGCTGACTGTGCCAGTCACGCTTGAATCAGTTGGATCGGCTTTGGCATGTTTGGCGACCAAACTTAAAGCACTGTGAAAACAGGCAGCGTAGCCAGCCGCAAACAATTGCTCGGGGTTGGTCGCGCCGCCAGGCCCACCTAACTCTTTGGGCGAGGCAAGATCGAGCGTTAAGCTGCCATCAGCTGCGGTTACTTGGCCCGTGCGTCCGCCCGTTGCCGTCATTGTGGTCGTATATAAGGTTTTAAGTGCCATAATCATCTATCTCCAAAAACATACTAGATTTATATTGATAACAATCATATTGTATGCAATATAATTTGTCAACAGCTAATTTTCGTGCTACGGTGCTTGAGTTATATAAACAGGAGGCCAGCGATGAACTTGGAACAACAGGGCTTATTGTTGGAGCAGCAATTGTGCTTCGATGTCTATGCGGCCTCGCGAGCGATCAATAAGGCTTATCGGCCACTTTTAGAAGCCTTGGGCTTAACGTACCCTCAATATTTGGTGATGTTGGTGCTGTGGGAGCATGAAGCCCAGACCGTCAAACAACTCGGCGAACAATTACAACTCGATTCAGGCACGCTCTCGCCATTGCTCAAACGACTTGAAAGTGCAGGCTTTTTGCAGCGTCAACGCCGTGCCAGCGACGAACGTGAAGTTGAAATTCAATTAACCGAAGCAGGCCAAGCCTTGCGCCAACAGGCCAGCAATGTACCAGCCTCAATTTTTCAGGCAATTGGCTTAAGTGCTGCTGAATATCTACAGCTTAAGCGTTTGCTACGCCAAGTGATGGCTTCGGTTGAAGCAAATCTCCCTGATTAGGGATGGTTAGTTTTGATAAACTTGATTCAATCGATCATGATCACCACCCCTCCGCCCCGCCTCAAGGCGGAGAACGCAGGTGGTTTTCATCCCCCTGCACCCCCTAAAGCACAATCATTGGATAGCTATCGCACAATAGCGAATCTGCAAAGAGATGTTTGACGAAGTGCTTTTGATCGAAATGCGACGGCCCCTACGATCAAACCATCTATGGTATAATCAAGGCCCGTACTGATGATATTCAGTGCGGATTTTTTATTTAACGCGGAGCACAGTAAATGACGAAGTATATTTTCGTGACGGGTGGCGTAGCTTCATCGGTGGGCAAGGGAATCACCGTGGCCTCGCTGGGCCGTTTGCTGAAAAGTCGTGGCATTAGCGTTTCAATTCAAAAACTTGATCCATATATCAATGTTGACCCTGGTACGATGTCGCCCTACCAACATGGCGAGGTCTTTGTGACCGAAGATGGTGCTGAAACCGACCTCGACTTGGGCCACTACGAACGCTTTATTGATGAAAATTTGTCCCGCGTTAATAACATTACAACCGGCCAAATTTATTCTTCAGTGATTCAAAAAGAGCGCCGTGGCGATTTCCTCGGTGGCACAATTCAAGTTATTCCGCATATCACCAACGAAATTAAAAGCCGCGTAGCCTTGGTCGCCAAAAATACCAATGCCGATGTGGTGATTGTCGAAATCGGCGGCACGGTCGGCGATATCGAAAGCCTGCCCTTCCTCGAAGCTATTCGCCAAATGAAAAAAGATGTGGGCCGTGATAATGTGATGTATATTCATGTCACCTTGCTACCCTATCTCCAAGCCAGCGGCGAACTCAAAACTAAGCCAACCCAACACTCAATTGCTGAACTGCGCCGCGTTGGTATCTCGCCAGCGGTGGTGTTGTGTCGCTCCGATTTGCCAGTTGATGATGATATTCGTGAGAAAATCGCCCTGTTTGCTGATTTGCCCAACGAGGCGGTGGTAGCTCTACCAACCGTCGATTCAATTTATGAAGTGCCGTTGGTGCTTGAGGAAGCAGGCTTAGGCGATTTAATTATCGAACGCTTGGCTTTGGCTGCTCAGCCAGTCCAACTTGATGAATGGCGCTCGTTAGTTGAGCGGATCAAACAACCCAAACGCCATACCACCGTGGCGATTGTGGGCAAATATGTTGAACTGCGCGATGCCTATATGAGCGTCGCTGAATCGGTGCGCCACGCTGGTTGGGCCCAAGATATTCAAGTTGAGATCAAATGGGTCTCTTCAGAAGAGCTTGAAGTCGCTGATCCAGTAACCATGCTCGGCGATGTGCAAGGGATTATCGTACCTGGTGGCTTTGGCTATCGCGGGGTCGAGGGTAAAATTCGGGCTGTACGCTATGCTCGCGAAAACAAAATTCCCTTCTTGGGGCTCTGTTTGGGCATGCAATGTGCCACGATTGAATTCGCTCGCTTTGCCTTGAATGCGCCTGATGCTAACTCAACCGAGTTTAACCCCAACACCAAACTGCCCGTAATCGACTTTATGCCTGATCAATTGGATATTAGCGACAAGGGCGGGACGATGCGCTTGGGAGTTTACCCCTGTATTTTAGCGCCCGATACCAAAGCAGCCAAAGCCTATGGTCGTGAATTAGCCTTGGAACGCCATCGCCATCGCTTTGAGTTTAACAACAAGTATCGCAAGGCCATGGAAGCAGCTGGCTTTGTGATAAGTGGGCACTCACCTGATGGCCGTTTAGTCGAGATTGTTGAATTGCGCGACCATCCATGGTTTGTGGCTTCGCAATTTCATCCTGAGTTCAAATCGCGCCCGAACAATCCTCATCCATTGTTCCGCGATTTTGTGCAGGCTGCCTTGGAACAAACCGCCGAATAATTGGTTGTTGATTGCTGGAGATCGGGCTAGCAATAGCTCGATCTTCATTTTTTAACGCAGAGGCGCAGAGCGTTTAATATTTTCTCTGCGCCGCTGTGTTAAAACTACCCTTTCATAATTCATCTTTCATAATTCATCCTTTTATCTCTCAGTCTAAGGGCTTAGAAATTTCCGCCCGACGACTGATGCCAGCCTGCTTAACAGCGCTTATAGTTAGCCCATCACCAAATCAGATTCGATTGCAACATAGGAAAGGAACGAGCACCATGCGACGGCTACTCACCAATCCACAACCAAAACGCCAGTCAAGCACACATTACTCGCCAATAGCCCACATTTGTGGCTCATTGCGTAATGTAGATTTAGGCTATGGTTTTGCTGGCGAGATGAGTTTGACGAAGGATGGATGGCGACCAATAGTGTGACGTGTACTGACACACGCTAGTGCTATGGTCGTCACAGCAGTGACGACTATTTTGTTTTAGCTAGAGGTTTGCTCATGACGCTCGAAGATCCTACCCGCATTGATATTGTTGCGGGTTCACTCGACCCCGCCCGCCCTGGGTTGGATTTATGGGTCGTGGACACTGGTTCAATCAGTGATGACAGCCTCCGCTATCGTTTGCTGATTGCGAAAGTCTTGATCTATGCCAATTATATTGCCAGCCCAATGTTTACCGTTCAACATCCTAAGATTAAGCGCTCCGATGTTTTGATTCGGGTGGTTTGCTTAACTGCCCCAACCAAAACGATGCGCGACGTAACTGGGATTGTTTCATGGTTTGATCAAACCTTGCGTGTGCCTGTGGTGGTGGAAGATGCCGCCAAGGTTGCCAAGCGCTTGGATGCCTGCCAAGGCGAAGTTCGCCGCTATGTACGTAAGGTGTTGGAATTGGCGCAGATTGAGACAGCGCCCGAACCAACATCATGGCGCTTGCCATGGCGCGGTAAAGCCAAAAAGCCCGCTTGAGGGAGAGAACGAGCGGAGCAGGAATTAACCAATAGTTTGAGGTATCGCTAGCCAATGATCGATTTCATCATCAATGGGTTAGCGCTTGTGGGAGAGAATCAACAAACTGGCGAGGTGAAGGATTTACAATTTAGCCAGCTTCCTCGCCAGCTTGTGGGAGACAAGTGAGAGTTTGCTGAGGTGCTTGTGGGACATACTTCGCTTGAACCACGAAGTTCCACGCCTTTTCCTCAGCAGCCCTGACCGTTCAGCATACCGATTGAAGGAGTCGTATGCCGCTACCAGAGGAACCAAACAATGTTAACGTGGCGAATGTGGGCTTTAATCAGCCGCTTCTTGGAACCCTTGTAACACCATGATCGTCTCGTGATAGATCTTGACGAAGGTGAGGGCTATAACCGCGAAGAACGCGAAGATCACGAAGAAGGTTTTAACGCAGAGGCGCAGAGCATTTGGTTATCGGAATATTATGAGGGTTTTGTACTGGTGACAGGGATTCAGGTAACTCACTGATCCCCAGCCCCTAAACCCTAATCCCTAAACGTGAGCATATAGTTTAACGGCAGAACATCAGGATGTGCTTCGGCACAGTACTTCGACAACTCTTCCTCAATTTGAGGTGATCGTGGGAGTTACTTCGTTAGCCTGACGTACAGGTTCGATTCCTGTTATGCTCACCAATGTGATCCACGAAGGGCACGAAGAAGGTTTTAACGCAGAGGCGCAGAGAGGAAGGCGCTTGGCTATTGACAGCATCTGTGGGCTTGGTTTCATCCTTCATCCTTCATCCTTCATCCCTCATCCTTCATCCTTAAACTTCGGGCCTATAGCTCAGTTGGTAGAGCAAACTGCTTCTACGTCAACTTCCTCGTTCGCGAGGTGATAGTAGGAGCTACTTAGGTCGCAGGTTCGAGTCCTGCTAGGCCCGACCTATTGTGGCTCCATGGTCTAGTCGAATCAGCTGTGATGTAGTTGCCCAAACCAATTCACAGCGTTTGACCCGCAAGCGTGATTCGGGCTAGACCATGGTTTTTTTGTTGAGAAGAGTCGTTTCCCTTCCTTATAACTTGGAGGTGGCCATGAACACTGTTCGCCGCCTGTTTGCTCGCACGCCTGATGCAGCTAATGGGCTTAACCACGAGGGCTTTCCCACCTATCAACGCAGTTTGGCTGAACGTTATGTGCAAAACTTGTTGACCAATACGATTGGCTCGACCTTTTATGCCTCGCAAGGTACCAATTATGGCTTGGCCTTGGAGTTGCACCAAACGATGTTAGCCCATGACCCACTATTTGCTGCGAAAGCCTTGGTGTATGCTCGCGAACAAGGAACCATGCGCCTTCAGCCAATTATCGGTTTGGTTGTGCTATCAACCGTCGATTTGGGCTTATTTCGCCAAATTTTCAACCGAATTATTCTAACGCCAGGCGATTTGCAAGATTTTGTACAAATTGTGCGTTCGCGCCAGCTTCGGCCTGGCATGGGCCGCGCAATCAAGCAAACAATCAATGCTTGGTTGCTTAACTTGAGCGAATATCACGCAATTAAATATGGCGGCACGAACGCAGGCAGTATGACCCTGCGCGATGTGCTGCGCCTAACTCGCCCGCAACCTGTCGATGATCGCACTCATGCCTTGTTTAGCTATTTGATCGATCGCGAACGCTGGCGCAAAACTTGGGCCGAACAAGTGCCTACCCTGTTGCCGCAAATCGCGGCGGTCGAGCAACTTAAACGCACGAGCGATCCGACCGAGCAGCGAGCGTTGGTTGAGGCTGGTCGTCTGCCCTACGAAATTGTCACGGGTACTGGCAAGCCAGATTTGGCAATGTGGCGAACGTTGATCGAGCAAATGCCCTATTTTGCCTTGCTGCGCAATTTGGCCAGTTTGCAACGGGCTGGTGTGTTCCACGATGCGGCGATGGTTGAATATGTGGTTGGCCGTTTGAGTGACCTTGAGGCCTTGCGCCGCGCCAAGATTTTGCCCTTTCGTTTGCACGCCGCTTGGTTGGCCTTCACGCCATTGAGCGAGCAGGAAAAGCTGATTCAGCAAACCCTTGAGCAGATGCTCGAAATGGCCTTTATCAACATGCCCGAAATTCCTGGGCGAGTGGTAGTTGCCCCAGATGTTTCTGGCTCGATGGGCGGGCAAATCAACCCTAAATCGCGGGTACGCTATGTTGATATTGCTGGCATTTTCGCTGGCTCGCTCTATCGCAGCAACCCAACCGCCCAACTATTGCCGTTTAATACCAGCATTGTTCAGATGGAGACTTGGCGCGAAACCAAGCTGATGTGGGTTACAAAGCAGATTACGGCCAAACTTGGTGGTGGCACAGCGGTTTCCGCCCCAATTTCCTACTTGTACGATCGCCGTGAGGTGGTCGATGTGGTGATTGCGATTACCGACAATGAAGAATGGGCACGCGATAGCTATGGTGGCACGAGTTTCGTCAGCGTTTGGCGTAAATATCTGGCCGAGGTTAACCCTAAGGCTCAAGCATTTTTGATCACGATTGCGCCCTACCCGCACGCGGTTGCCCCGCCCGAAGAGCCAAATGTGAGCTTTATTTTTGGTTGGGCCGAACATGTGCCCGCCTATATTGCCCAAAGCCTGCTTGGTTACGCCGATCAGCTTAGCGCGATCGAACAAATTGCGCTGTGATCAAGCCCAATGCTAACAATCCCTATAGAGTAATTCTATGGGGATTGCTGCATTTAACCCGATTTTTCGTGTATGATTAACCAATGCAACGGCTCATCAATCGGGCTATGCACAACAACGAGCATGCAATGAAGCATGAATGCTATCAATGTCGATGGCGCTAGCAGAAACCAATTGGTGTGAATATGCAGACAGAACATTCCGATCTCCTTCCACGTTACACCACTGCTCTAATTGGGCGTGATGCTGAAACTGCTGAAATTGGCGCTTTATTGGCGCAAGGTCAGCGGTTAATTAGTTTAGTTGGGGCAAGCGGCGCGGGCAAAACCCGTTTAGCGGTTGTTTGTGCCCGTTTATATGCCGACCAGTTTGTTGGAGGCTGTTTTTTTGTGTCGTTGGTACCGATTCGCGCTGCGGGTTTGGTGCTGGCAACGGTTGCCGAAAGCCTCGGTATCGCTCCCACCACCGATCAACCATTGCTGACCACGATTGCCGCTCATTTTCCACATCAACCTAGCTTGTTAATTCTCGATAATATTGATCATGTGGTTGAGGCTGCTTCTGATGTCCAAGCATTAGTTATGGCTGTGCCGCAATTAACGATCTTGGTCACCAGCCAAGTTGCGCTGAATGTGGCTGCTGAAACGATTTATCGGGTGCCATTATTGAGCGTGCCTGCCGAAGATGCTCGTTTGAGTGCCAGCGAAATTTTGCAATATGGCGCGGTTCAATTATTCAGCGAACGCTTGCGACGCTTGCAGCCAATGCTCAAAGTCGATCAACCACAGGCTCAAGCGATAGCCGAAATGTGCCGTTTGGTGCAGGGCTTGCCGTTGGCCGTCGAGCTAGTTGCCAGCCATAGTCGCAGTTTGCCACCCTCGGATTTAGTGCGAATGGTGCGGCATCACTTGCGTTTAGGTGCGGCCATGATCGACAAAAATAGCACCATGCAACGCAAAGAAATTTTGTGGCCAGTGCTCGATTGGTGCTATCGCCTGCTTTCGCCAACGCTACAAATTTTGTTTATTCGCTTGGGGATTTTTCGCGGCAGTTGGACGCTCGAATCGGCGGAAGCGATCTGCGCGGGAATTCCCGATGTGCCGATCAATGTGGTCGAAGGATTACAGACCTTGGTCGATAAATCGTTGGTGCAGCTTGAAACCTTGCCCAACGGCGACCATCGCTATCTGATGCTTGATGCAGTGCATGCCTATGCCGAGGGTCGTTTACAACGTCGCCGTGAAGCTAACCACCTGCAACGTTTGTATAGCTCGTACTTTACCCATTTGGCTGAGAGTGCCGAAAAACCCTTGCTCGGAGCCGAGCAGCCGTTGTGGATGGCCCGCTTGCAGAGTGATATTTACAACTTGCGCTCAGTGCTCGATTGGGCGGTTGAGCAACATCCAGCCACAGCTTTGCGAATTGCTGGCTCGTTGTGGTTGTTTTGGTTTACCAAAGGCTATGCCCAAGAAGCTCGCATTTGGATTCGCCAAGCATGGCGGCGTGAACATGAAATTGAGCCTGTTGTGCGGGCAAAAGCAGCGATTGCCGCAGGCATTTGTGCCCAATATTTTGCCGATCATGCTGATGCTACCTTGTGGTATGAGCGTGGTCAAGCCTTGTTCAAGCAAGTTGGCGATACTTTTGGCGAAACACGGGCTTTACATAATTTGTCATCATTAGCCTATCAACAACGCTACTATCAAAAAGCAATTGAGCTTGGTGAGGATGTGGTGGCCCGTTGGCAAGCGATGGATGATCGTTCGGGCGAAGCTGCCGCCTTGAGTAATTTGGCCAGTTCCTACACTGGTTTGGGGCGTTTCGATGATGCTGAACGGTGCTATCAACAAAGCCTGCAACTCAACCGTAGTCTTGGCAATCAAGTTGGCATTATTCTCTGTCAGAGTGCCCGTGGCTGGCTCGCTTGTGCCATTGATGATTTAGCATTAGCCCAAGAGGCACTTGAAGAATCGCTCAACCTGGCCTTGCAAAACGATGCACGTAACTTAATCCCTGGTTCGCAAAGTGCATTAGCCCGAGTTTGGTATAAACAGGGCCAGATCCAACGTGCTTTCGAGCTTTTGCGGCCTGTTTTTGATATGCAAGCCCAATTGCAAAATTTGGAGCAATCGGGCGAAGAAATGATAACCCTCGCCGCTGTTTTGGCTGAGCACTATCCGGCTTTAGCTCAACCAGCGCTTGAGTTTGCTGAACGTATGCAAGACCCCTATAATGAGGAACTTCAGCCAGATCCGGCGATGCTAGGCTTTTTCACTCAAACTGCTGAGCGGGTAAACTATTTTGCAGGGCAAGCTGCGGCTACATCAACGCTACCAGCAATTAGCGAATTTCTCGATTTAGTCGATCAAACGGTTGATCCACGAGTGTTAGGGTAAAATTTTGGGATCGAGGAGTTTTGAGCATAGAGGGAAACGCTTCGGGAGTGCTCCCCTCGCCCGCCGCAGTGGGCGAGGGGCTGGGGGTGAGGGCATAGGGAACTGGTTGTTAACCTTATAATCCATTACATTTAGTCAATAGCCACACTGCGCCGCTCCTTAAATGCGCGTTTCAACCCTTTCGTTTGCTTCTCGATTGCCTAAATTAATAAGGATACTCTGATGATGCGACAGATTGGGCGCTGGACAGGCTTAGCAGTGATTATAGGCCTTGCTGCTGGCCTTGCTAGCGCCTTTTTTTTAGTTAGTTTGGCTTGGGTGACCAGCCTGCAAACCAACAACTGGTGGTTATTGTTAAGTTTGCCGTTACTTGGTGGCTTGGTGGCGTGGCTCTATCAACGCTTTGGCACGAACGTGGCGGCTGGCAATAATCTGATCATCGAACAACTGCATAACCCTGATTCGGCTGGGATTCCCTTGCGCATGGCTCCCTTGGTACTGCTTGGAACCTTGCTAACCCATCTTGGTGGTGGTTCGGCTGGGCGCGAAGGTACGGCAGTGCAAATGGGGGCGAGTTTGGCGGCGCGAATTGGGCGTTGGTGGCGTTTACCCCAAGCTGAATGGCGTTTGGTCGTGATGATGGGCATCAGCGCAGGGTTTAGCAGCGTCTTTGGTACGCCGATTGCAGGCACGATTTTCGCCATGGAAGTGCTGGCATTTGGGGTTTTGCGCTATGAAGCATTATTGCCCTGTTTGGTAGCAGCCTTGGTTGGTGATGGGGTGGTACGTTGGCTGAATGTTGCTCATAGCCATTATCATGTGGCAAGTGTACCCGATTTGAGCATGATTTGGGCGATTTTAGTTGTAGCAGGAATTTGCTTTGGCTTAGCTAGCAGTGCCTTTGCGATCTGGACTGAATTGGTGCAAACATGGTCGCGCCGTTGGCTGCCCAACCCAATTTTGCGGGCAGTGGTTGGTGGCGGACTGATTGTCATGATTAGCTTTTTATTGAATACTCGTGATTACAATGGGCTAAGTTTGCCGCTGCTAGCCCGGGCTTTCGAGCCACAAGGCGTTGTGCCGTGGGCATTTGCGCTTAAATTATTGTTGACAGGCTTGACCTTGGGTGTGGGGTTTAAAGGTGGCGAAGTAACGCCATTATTTGTGATTGGCGCGACGCTTGGCTCTACGCTAGCCCAGCTTTTTGGTGTGCCTGCTGATCTGCTGGCGGCTTTGGGTTTTATTGCGGTGTTTGCTGGGGCAGCCAATACCCCGATTGCGTGTGTTTTGATGGGTGTTGAGTTGTTTGGCTCGACCTTGCTTGGACCCTTGATGCTGACAACCTGTATTGCTTACAGCGTTTCTGGGCATCGCGGGATTTATGCCGCGCAACGGGTTGGCTGGGCCAAACGCCAGCACTTGGGCTATCAAACAGGCAAACGGCTTGATCAACTGGATGTTGATTAAAAAAATGAGGCCCGAACTCTAGCCTAGTGTCGGGCCTCGGCAGCGCTATTGATTTGCACACATCAATACGTTTAAACTACCACGTCAGTCCTAAGAGCGCTGGGTTTTTCCATTAAACTACGGCCCCAAAGTTTGGCGGAGCTGGCTAGATTCGAACTAGCATCCAGCGGTATATGCATGATAGTGTTTGACTTGATGTTCAACAGCAAATACTGAATCTAGAGCGATAATCTGAATTTGAATGGCTGTGTTAGCGCCTCTGCCAATTGGGCTACCCAGCCTAGTTTTGGTGGCTGGGGGAGGATTCGAACCTCCACTTTCTAACACGACGTTTGCCGATTCAGCTTGAGCTTTAGTCTCAGCTTGCGCTCTTGCGCAGTGCTATTGTAGGCTAGGTTGCGGCTTTGAGCAATCG
Source organism: Herpetosiphon gulosus (assembly GCF_039545135.1). NCBI lineage: Bacteria > Bacillati > Chloroflexota > Chloroflexia > Herpetosiphonales > Herpetosiphonaceae > Herpetosiphon > Herpetosiphon gulosus. The sequence goes on from NZ_BAABRU010000008.1 coordinate 85,206, forward strand.
TGCTTTAGGCTGATTCATGAGGAACTAGGGGTCAGGGATCAGTTATGGAAACCAAGAAGAACACGAAGCATACGAAGGCTGATTTTTAGCCACAGATTGGCACAGATGTATTTGATTATTCCGCTGTACCAACAAGGTGATTTTTGTTAGCCACGAATTGCCCAAATTCCACAAATGATCCATTTCATCCCTTTTAATGCTCTGCGCCTCTGCGTTAAACTCCCATCACCCAATAACCAAGCACTCATATCTTTATGTTCTATGCTCTCTGTTCTATGCTCTCTTTCCTGATCCCTGACCCCTAGCCCCTGATCCCTACAGGCTATACAACTCAAAAGTACGTTGCAACATCGTTTGCAACTCAAATTGTTGTTGAATGCGTTGGCGGGCGGCTTGGCGGCAGGCTTGGTTTAATGCTTGATCGCTGAGCATGCGCCCGATTGCTTGCGCTAGCGCAGCACTTTGGCCTGGCTCAACTAGTAGGCCTTGAACTCCAGCGCTAATTGCTTCGCGCGTGCCGTCGGTGCTGCTGGCGACAATTGCTTGCCCACTGGCCATGGCTTCGAGCAAGGCAAACGATAAGCCTTCGTAAAGCGATGGCAAGACAAAGACATCAAGCGCAGCCAAAGCGGCAGGCATATTGGCCTGCTGGCCAACAAAATGAACTTGATTTGGCTTGGGTAGTTGTTGGGCGGCTTGGCGTAATTCGTCAGCTAAATCGCCCTCACCAATTAATGCGACATGCAGGTTTGGCTGCGCTTGCCACAGCGTTGGTAAGGCATCGAATAATATTTGATGGCCTTTTTGGCGACTCAAACGTCCCACCACGCCTAAAAGTGGCACATCGGTGGGAATCTGCCATGCTTTGCGAGTTGCTGAATCGCGTGGTTGCGGTTGCCAGCGTTGGCTATCAACTGCATTATAAATTGTGTGCAAACGCCGTTTGGGAAAGCCAAATTGCTCAAGCAATAATTGAGCATTGCCTTGTGAAACCGCGATGCCAGCGTGTAAGGTGGCGTATTGCCAACGCCGATTGAGCAAGCGCAAATGGTGTGAAAGCCAATTGAAGCGAGGAATTGGCGTTACCAATTGGAAGGTGATAACTCGGCGTGGCACTCGCGCTAAGGCTGCACCCAATACCAATTCAGCAGCGCGGCGCGGCGAAGGCACAACGAAATGCACAATATCAGGCCGTAATTGGCGAAAAAGCCGCGCCGCTTGATTAATTGCTTGCAACGATAAGCCATGGTCGTGCACCACATCCAAGGTTGCGATGCTCGCCCCATGGGCTTTGGCTCGATCGATCAAGGATTGGGTGGCTGGGCGCGGCGGCAGCAGCAAACCAAGCTCAAACTGCTGTTGATCAGTATTCAGCAACAGCGTTTCTAAATAGCCCTCGGCTCCGCCAAGCGCTGTGCTATCGCTAACAAACCAGAGTCGCCGTCTCATGCAGGCACTCGATAGATCGCTAAACGAGTTTGTTTGATGCGATAAATCGGCAAGCGCTCAGCTAATTCATTAACGCAGCGAGTTACCCCAACACACTCAGGGTGTGCATCGACCCAAGTATAATCATCCCAAACGACCACCCCGCCAGGCCGTACCAATTTTAATGCTACCTCGGTATCGGCCTTAACGAAGGGATACGAATGATCAGCATCAACCAACACTAAATCCATTTGGCCATAATATTGGCTAAAATCGAATGGCTCTAAACCAAGCCAAAGCTGGGTGATTTTGCTGGCCTCAGGGGTATTGTGAAAATGCTGGCCTGGCGTGAAGCTTAATTCAAACTGATAGCCATTGCGCCGCAGATACTCGTTGCGAGTCTTGACATCAAGATCAAGGGTGTAGATGTTGGTTTCAGGGCTGCTATGCTGGGCCATCATGCGCGTGGTTGCGCCCATGTAGGTGCCAAATTCAAAAATCGTTTTAGGTTGGCTAATTTGGGTCACCCCTGCCAGTGATAGCAATTCGGCCAAAGGCATTTCCATCGTATCGTCGCGCACAATCGCGGCAACTGGCACTTCGATGCTAGCTTGGTGACCTTCGGGAAACAGCTCAGGCAGCGAGCGTTGAGTCAGGGTATATTCAGCGTAACGCCCATATTGTTCAAATAGGCGTTGGCGCACGGTTTTTTGATTATTGGCAACCCGCCAAGCGATATAGCGTTGCAACACGGGCTTGGGGATAAATGGCCGCACTCGGCTTTTCCACGACATAGCGCTTCCTTTGACAATTAATAAATGTAATGGTTCATTGGTTGGCAATGACGTTCATATCCTCACCCCCTAGCTCCCTCTCCCGCACGCGAGGCGAAGGGGAACTGCTCGGAAGTACCCGCCACAGTGGGAGAGGGGTTGGGGGTGAGGGTACGGCGAAACTGGTTGTGAACCTTATAATCCATTACAAATAAAGACTGGTAACTGCTTGCGATAATTCGGCCAGATCGACGGTAGCTGTGCCAACTTTGCCCACCACAATTCCGGCTGCCAGATTGGCCAATTGCATGGCCTGCTCTAAACTGCTGCCACTGGCCAGTGCCAAAGCCAAAATTGCCACAACCGTATCGCCTGCTCCGGTTACATCGTAGACGTTGCGAGCATGGGTTGGCAAAAAGACTGGAGCATGGTCGTTGCGATAGAGTGCCATTCCATCAGCGCTGCGGGTAATGATCAGCGCTGCGCCTTGCAGCAACTCTAATAATTGATCGGCTGCCTGCTGCAATTGTTCAAGCGTTTGTAAGCTTAGTCCAGTGACAACTTGGGTTTCTTGCAGATTAGGCGTAATAACGCTGGCTTGGGCATACCGCCGATAATTAATCCCCTTAGGATCAACCACTACCGGAATGTTATATTGCCGTGCTTGTTGAATTACATGCTGACAAACCCGCTCGGTCAGTACACCCTTGGCATAATCCGAAAGAATGCAAACCTGATAATTGGCAATCTGTTGATCGACCCAAGTACAAAGCGCTGCTTCGCTGGTTGGATCAAGCGGCGTGCTGACCTCGCTATCATAGCGCAACATCTGTTGGTTATGGGCGATGATGCGGGTTTTGAGCGTAGTTGGGCGTTGAGCATTGATCAAGCCGCTGCTTTCGGCAACGCCCGCCTGTTGCAGGGCAAGTTTGAGCTGCTGGCCCGCCAAATCATCGCCGATCACCCCACCGAGCAGCACTTGGGCATTGAGCGCGGCAATGCTGGCGGCCACATTGCTAGCTCCGCCTGGCCGATAGCTGCGCGAACGCACATTGACGATCGGCACTGGCGCTTCGGGCGAAATGCGAGTAACATCACCCCAAATATATTCATCGAGCATGACATCGCCAACAATTAAGACCCGTTGTTGGCTTAATTTTGCCAGCGTAGCAGTTAATTCATGCACAATGAATCTCCAATTCGATCAATTCATGGGCTGGGCGTGGCTGGATATAATCGATCTTCAACGGCTGCCCAACCAAAGCTAATTGCTCCTCAACTGCCGCCAAGACCATTGCTGGCGTAATTTCCTGCATACATTGGCGCTCGATTGGGCAATTCTCCCAGAGCCAACAAGGTGCACAATTTAATGGCGTGTACAAATTGCTGTTGCAGCTATAGCCCGATTGAAATGGCGCTTCACGACCACCAAAAATAATCACCGAGCGGCAATCGACCGCCCGTGCCAAGTGCATTTGAAAGCCGACAAAGCCAATAAAGAGCTGGGCGGCCTGCAAAATTGCTGCCGATTCACGGATGCTGGCTTTGCCCCGCAGATCGATCACATGCTCAAGTTTGGGATCGCTGGGCATGCCAAGTTGCACAATTGTAAAGCGTTTGGCTAATTCGTTAACCACAATTTGCATGCGTTCGGGATACCACTCTTTGGTTGCGATTGGATAGCGTGCTGCCAAAATTGAGCTTTGCACCGCAATATACGGCTTGGAAATAATATGTTGAGTACGTTCAGCTTCAGTTAAATGCAGATAAGGCCGCACGCCCACCGGATAATCAATGCCTAAAACTGAAGCCATATTGGTAATCAGATGCTGTTGTGGTGGTAAATCGCGGGCTTGCTCTTTAATATGGGTCGTATAATTGAGCCGCTTGAAGGGTAAGCCATGCTGTTCAATGATTTTAAAATAGTAAGGCATCACCGGAATAATGCCAGCAATATCGGGATTATGTGCAAATAACTCCGGATTATTGGTTTGCATCCAAAGATCGGCTTCGCCATGTTCGCGCAATGCCCGAAAAATTGCTGTGCATAACAATTGATCGCCGAGGCCACCGCCAAACCCTAACACTCGTCGGATTGTCGGTTTGCGCAGATGCAGATTTAAATGCCACCAGCGTGGCAAAAATTTGCTTTGCCAATCGTAGCGCAGGCGGCGTTGAACTCGCACTAAAAATGAGATTTGGTTTGGATCTGCCACAACTAGGCCTCAATTTTCTCGCACACCAGTTCCCACGAATAAATATCAACATCGGGGTTTTCATGAATAAATTTGGTTTGGCCTAATTCACGCAATAAGCCTTTAACAAACTCTAACGAGAAATGGGCATGCTTGTGATGAGGATTGTAGGGCTGACCAGTTTTTTGGCAATGTACTCGAAATCGTTGTTCATCGGGACAGAAAATTACCAAACGACCACCAACTTTTAATACCCGTAACCATTCTTTTAATGCAGCTTTGGTATCGTCGAAATCTTCGAGCAAATGCGACGAATAAATATAATCGATCACATTGTCGGCGAACCAATATAAATGATCGGCATCGCCGCCCAATTGCACCGGATATTGGCCGACCGCAGTATAGGGTTGTGGCAAATCGACCCGCACCGCCCGAGGATTAATTGGGTCGCCACCAAAGCCCAAATCTAAGCCATAACCGACACAAAATGGATCAAGTCGGGCACGACATTTTGATGTTTCGCTGGCCCAAGCCCATTTACTAGTACGTTTAGCCTGAATTTTGGGCAAAATGGTGCGCATCGCTGAACGCGCAGCAGTTTCGATGCCTAAGGCTCGGCTGACAGTTTTTAATGCTGGCAAAGCCCGCAGATAATTTTTCCAAACAATTTGGCGTGTGCGAGCAATATATTTAGTCATGGCGCGAATCCTTGTTACAGGCAGCATAGAGCGCTGCTTCAACCCGATCGATCATGGTGGTCATGCGAAACTCATGATCCACAATCTGGGTGGCTTGATCATGCAGTTTTTGAGCTAAGGCTGGTTGATTAAAGAGGGTTACAATATGGGCGGCGCAGCTCGCGGCATCGTCGCGGGCAAACACCATACCCGTTTGTTCATGCTTGATAATTTCGGTTGTGCCGCCAGTATCCGAGGCTACCACCACCAAACCCATTGCCAATGCCTCAACCACCGTGATGCTAAATGGCTCGTCCCAACGTGATGGGAAGATCAAAATATCGTGGCTGGCGTAGATCTCAGGCAGCTGTTGGCGCGGTAATTTGCCTCGCCAGTCAACACTCTGGCTAATACCAAGGGTTTCGGCATAGCGCTGCATCTCGCTGGTATATTCGGCAGAAAGTCCAGATCCAACAATCGAGAGCGTTGCTTGCGCGAAGCCATGGTGTTGCTGAACCAAGGCAAAGGCCTCAAGCAATGTTTCCATGCCTTTGTGGCCGGAAATTTGGCCAACGAATAATAAACGCTGGCCCATACTGGCTGGCCGTTCGCGCCGCACAAACAAATCGTAATCAACGCCCCAGCGAATCACTTGAGCATTGGGCATTGGGCCGATGGGTTGGGTTTGCTTGAGCAAAAAGTCGCTGGCAAAAATTGCGTTGGCATAGCTCAATGGCAGATTATTGCGAAAGCCAGTTTTACACCCAAGTTTCCGACCAAGCAGTTTGCGCCCCAGCCAACGCACAGGATGGCGCGGCATATAGTGCCATGGATCGAAAATTCCAATCCGGATTGGCCAATGATCGGAGATGAAAAAGACGGTGCGATAGCCGCGTGCTTGGAGCATACGCACTGCCGACATCGAGGCTTGGTAGAAGCTCCAGACAAACACAATATCGGGTTTTAGCTCTTCAGCAAGCGCTAAAATGCGCGGCTGATTGTGGAGTTCGCGTTCATACAAACGGCGTTGATGAGCCAAAGTGGTTTGAGCTACTGGGTGAATATCGATCGTCAGCGAACGCTCGATAAAGCCTTCACGTACTTCACGATCTACGCCGTAGGTGCTAGTTAAAACCGTGACATCGTGACCTTTGGCGCGTAATCCAGCAACCACATCGCCACAACCAACCTCGTAGCCACCGATATAGTGCGGCGGAAATAAGCTGGTCAACACCAGAATCTTTAATGGTTGCATTAATCGCGATCCTCTTGAGCCGTCTCAGGCCATTGCCACTGACCGCCAAGCCGTACATTGCCGGCATAATCCAATCGGCTCATTGAGGCTGGAGTAGTCGGGCCAGGCAAAATTTCAACCTGAGCACACCCAGGCAGGTAATCCAAGGCACTACCATCGCCCGAACGCACCCCAACATCAAGCAAATAGATGCCTGGTTGCAAGTTGAGCGTGTCGAGGGTGCTGGTGAGTTGGCCGTGCTGGCCACGCTTGACTTGGTAACGCGGTGCATTCAAATCACTATCAACCGTCATTAGGCGCGTGCCTTCAAGCGATGAGAACCCATAACCAAACGACACACCATAGACATCGGCATACGATTCGTAGTTAAAGCTCACGTTGAGCACTTCGCCATGCAAAATTGGCTCGCCATGATTAAAGGTCAGGTCATTTATCTTAAAGCGTTTGCCATAATCGTAATGGCGGGTTGCCTCGCGCAGATCAACGCGCGAGCTACTTGAAGTGACAGTTTGCATCAAATATTCGTTGACAATTGCTGCCGAAGGGCCATCTTTGAGCACAGTGCCTTGGTTGAGCCATACCACTCGTTGACATAAGCTGCGAATTGCCGCCATATTGTGGCTGACAAAGAGCACCGTGCGGCCATTTTGGGCGACTTCGCCCATTTTGCCTAAACATTTCTTTTGAAATTGGGCATCGCCAACCGCTAGAACCTCATCAACAATCAGAATTTCTGGCTCAAGGTGAGCGGCCACCGCAAAGGCCAAGCGTAAATACATGCCGCTGGAATAATGTTTAACCATCGTGTCGATAAATTGCTCGACCTCAGCAAAGGCCACAATTTCATCGAACTTACGGTTAATTTCGGCGCGGCTCATGCCCAGAATCGCCCCGTTGAGATACATATTTTCGCGGCCTGTGAGGTCGGGATGAAAACCCGTACCAACTTCAAGCAGCGTTCCAACCCGTCCGCGAATCAAGGCTGAGCCAGTGGTTGGCTCAGTAATCCGCGAAAGCACTTTTAATAATGTACTTTTGCCCGCACCATTGTGGCCGATAATCCCAACGACCTCGCCCTGTTTAACATCGAATGAAACATCACGCAGCGCCCAAAATTCCTTGGTCGCAGCTTGGCTACCTTGACCGCGCATGGCTGAACGCAAGCGGCGGGCAGGGGCTAACATCATATCGGACACCGTTTCGCGAAAGGTTTTTTGAAATGCATTCGCCCCAATGCGAAATTGCTTACTTAAATGCTCAACCTGGATCGCAATCTCGCTCATTGTTACACCATATCTGCAAATTGTTTTTCAATTCGGCGGAAGTATAAAGCTCCGGTGAACAGCAGGAACACTGCAATGCCCACCGATGGCAGCATGGTTGACCAACTAATTTGGCCTGTACCAAGCATCGACCAACGAAAGCCATCGATTACCCCAACCATTGGGTTCAAGCCATACAACCAGCGCCATTCTTGAGGAATCAAGCTGCTGGAGTAGGCCACGGGGCTGCCATATTGCCAAAGCTGGGCCATAAACGGAATGACATAACGAATATCGCGAAACTGCACATTTAACGCAGCCAGCCATAAACTTACGCCTAAACCAGTGATCAGCACCAGCATAATGAATAATGGCAGTGCCAACATACGCATGCTTGGCGTGATGCCAAACCACAGCAGCATGCCAAACATCACCACAAAGGCAATAGCAAAATCGACCAAGCCACCAAGCACGGTTGAAATTGGCACAGTTAAGCGGGGAAAATAGACTTTTTTGATTAAGTTGGCGTTGCCAACTAAGCTATTCGATCCCTGACTGAGCGCGTTGGCAAACAGCGCCCAAGGCACGAGCGCCGTAATCGAAAAGGCTTCATAGGCAATGCCATCGGAAGGCAATTTGGCCAGCCTGCCAAAAATCAACGTAAAGACAATCATCGAAAAGACTGGTTGGATGATTGCCCAAGCTGCGCCAAGCACCGTCTGTTTGTAGCGAACTTTAACATCGCGCCAAATCAGAAAAAACAGTAATTCACGGTAGGCCCAAAGCTCGCGTAATTGCAGCGAAACCCAGCCTTTGGATGGTTCTATCCGCGTGATGGGGGTTGTTTGTAACGTCGTGGAGGCTCTTTGCACTGTTTTCTCACCACACAATGTTTGTTAACAGACCAAGCCATTATAGCATATTGGGTTTTGATTTACGAAGTGCACGAAAGGGTCAGGACTCAGGGATTACGAAGTGCACGAAAGGGTCAGGACTCAGGGATCAGGGACTAGGATGAAACCATGAAGCTTGGTTTTCTGATCCACGAAGGACACGAAGGGGGCGAGGGGTCAGGATTCAGGAATGAGGGGGCAGCGTTGCATTATCGAGTCCAAGCAGGAAGCCTGACTCCTGATCGCTAGCCCCTGACTCCTAAATCCGCTCTACGCATCTGCGTTAAAAGCTTGGCTTTAATTGGGTCATCGACCTTATTTCATCCTTCATCCCTCATCCTTCATCCTTTTTACTCTGCTCTGCGCCTCTGCGTTAAATAAAGATCGAGCTATTGCTAGCCCGATCCCCAATTCCTATGCTCTATGCTCTAATTAATGAAACGCTGCCATCCCAGCAGTCCCAGTTTCGCCAGTTTGCTCGATTTGGGCCTCAGCTTTTTTGCGCCCGCCACGCAACTCGATTTCCTTGAGGAAGAAAACCACCACAAAGCCCAAAAGCGTGATGCCAAAGCTGAAGATAAACACATGATGGATGCCATCAACCAAGCCATATTTGACCGCACCCAACAAGGTATTGTAAAGTGCTTCGCCTTGCTGGCCGCCTTGCGCAAATTGCGCTTGAATTAGCGATTGGGTTTCGGGCGAAAGCAAAATTTGCGGATTGTTGAAGGCTGCCAAACGTTCGGCTGGCACATTTTGGGCAACTTCGGCTGGAATTGCTGCCTTGAAGGCTGGCAAATAAGCCGAATTCATCACCGAACCCATCGCTGCCAAGGCAATTGTGCTGCCAATCGAGCGGAAGAAGGTCAAGGCTGAGGTTGCTTGGCCAATTTTGTTGGGCAAGGCATTTTGGGTAATCAAGGTATACAACGACATCCCCGCACCCATGCCCAAGCCCAGCACCACCATATCAATCGCCACACTGGTATTGGTCGAATTAATATCGAGCTGCAATAGCATAAAGCCGCCCAATACGCTAATTGCCATACCAACAATGGCGATAATTTTGTATTTGCCAGTTGCCGCCACAATTTGGCCCGCCACCACGCTACAGATAATCGCGGTCAACATCAATGGAGTCATAATCAGGCCGCTATTGGTAATCGAGGTGCCAATCACGCCTTGCACAAACAAGGGCAAGAAGAAAATATTACCAAATAGCGCCATATTCGAGATGATTGTGATCAGCACTGAGATGCGGAAAATGCTATTTTTGAACAGGCTTGGCTCGATAATCGGCTGACCATTGTTGTGTTCCAGCCATGCTTCAAAGCCAATAAATGCACCCAAAAATACAATCGACAAGCCAAACATGCTCAACACCTGAGCCGAAAGCCAAGCGTATTGCGAGCCAGCCCAGGTAAAGCCCAGCAACAGTGGCACTGTGCCAGCAACCAACAAAATCGAGCCGATGTAGTCAATTTTGACCCGTTGGGCTTTGCGGCCAAGGGTTGGCATCAAGAATACCAAGGTCAAGAGCGCGATAATTCCCAACGGCAAATTGACGTAGAAAATCCAGCGCCATGAAACGTGTTCAGTCAACCAGCCACCAGCGGTTGGCCCAAGGATGGCCGAAATTCCAAAAACCCCACCAGTGATGCCTTGCCAGCGAGCGCGTTCGCGTGGCGTGAATAAATCGCCCACAATTGCCAAGGCAATCGGCATCAAGGCGGCTGCGCCTAAGCCTTGCAAACCACGAAAAATGATTAATTGGTTCATGCTTTGAGCCGCACCACATAAGCCTGAGCCAATTAAAAAGACAATTAAGCCAAAGATAAACAACGGCTTACGCCCAAACATATCCGAAAGCTTGCCATAAATTGGTACCATCACGGTCGAAGCTAACAGATAGGCCGTTGTAACCCAGGTATAGCGATCAAAGCCGTGCAATTCGGTGATGACTTTGGGCATCGCCGTACCTACAATCGTTTGATCAAGCGAGGCCAACAGCATCACCAAGAGCACGCTCAACATCGTGAGCAAGGTTTCGCGCTTGGTATAGCGTGGCTGTTCAAATTCAACTGCTGCCGAAGCCGCTTGCTTAATTGCCGTTTCCATTCCGCGCCTTTCTTAAGCTTACTTCCGTGAAATCCCATGGAAGAAAATTTGAATTATTTGAGGCAGCAACTCTTCAAACGCCACTGTTTGATCAGTTGTCAGATGATGGTAGTTGCGAGGAGAAAGCAAATTGAGATACATCACAATCATTACTTTGGTTGAGATTTGCGGATCAAATTCGCCCTGAGCTTTGCCTTGCTCGATAATTTCGCGCAGCAAATTGCGTACATGATCAATAATCGGCTGGGTGCGTTCATGCTTTTCGGCAAACCGCGAACGCATATCAGCACTGCCAAACACCTCAAGAAAAATCTGCATGCGGCGGGCTTCGCTCGGGTCGTAGGTGCGTTGCAGAATTGCTTCCAAGCGTTGACGGGCACTGCTGGTGCTGGCCGCAACGTCTTCGATTACTTGCACAAAGTTTTGTAATTGCCGCTCCACCAGGGCAATCATCAAATCTTCTTTGCTAGGAAAGTGTAGGTAGACTGTGCCTTTGGCAATCCCAACTTGGGCTGCAATATCGTCGATTGAGGTTTCGTGGTAGCCGCGCTCCAACAAAATGGTTTGCGCCGCCTCTAAAATCAGCCGAGCGCGTTCTTCGCGTTGGCGCTCTTTCAACGACATAGCGGGCTTGGTTGATTTCTCTAGGCTTGGCATGATCAATTCCTTACGCTCAGCCATTATTTGACCATCAAGCAATTTATGACTGATAAGTCAAATAATAACCATGAAACTATTCGATGTCAATTCAGTCAAAAGTCCTAGGACTTGGGGTTAAATAGTAACAGCGCCAAGTCTCGGCGCTGTCGCGGGTTAATTGGTCGTTTGGAGCATTATGGCAACAAGGTTCGGCGAATTTCGGCAATTGCGGCGTTACGGCGATCGCGTAATTGCTCGCCCCATAGCACCGTTGGCACCGATTTACGCACCGCACAATCGTCAATCGGGCAACGCTGGCAGGTTTCGTGAATCACTGTGCGATGAATCGCCGGATCATCGACGAACTTGATTACCTTAGCTAGTTCTGGCGTAAAGCGAAAACCAACCACCACACTACTGCCAACAGTTGGGGTCAGCACCAATGGTCGCGCAAAACCTAAATCCAAAAAGCGATCTTGGCTTTCTAAAAACTCCGAGATTTGCACATCGACCAAAGGCTGTTGCTGCCCATTGTGATCAGCTAGATTGATCAAGAGCCGCGAGGCGAGCCAACGCCGACAGTAATGTTCGTGTAAACCGATTCCACTTGGTAGCAACAAGCGATTCATATTAATCCGCTTGATCAGCTTGTAGGAGCCTTCAACATTGTGAAAACGCAAAAAGTGCAATGAAATACCAAAGGCCGCCGGAATGACCTCGCTGAAACGATACAATAACATTTCGGGCGTAACATCATAGTGGTTGAGCATCGCCAGCAGCGGCTCGGCGCTCCACGTCGTTTGATTGAATAAGGTTGCAATATCGGCGATCATCGGCTGGCGTGGCATCAACAACGCACCGCCAAAATACGAGGCTTTGAAATCGTTGGAAACTTGGCGAAACGACAGCACTTGATCAGGCGTTGAGGTGACCGAACGCTCATTCAAGCCCAGTGCCGCATAACCAAGCTCGCGAGCCAAAATAAATTTGCGCTGCAATTGGTACAAATTCGGATTGATCAACAAAGTTTTGCGCGGCGTGTCGATATACACCGCGCGATAATGCGAGAGAATTTCGTGCTCAGCCAAGCTGGTTTCATCAATATGATAGCCAAATTGCTGCTGCAAAATCTGTTTGAGCTGATCGATGCCCACTGGAAAGAGATTAAGCTGATATTTGGTGGCAAAGGCTTCAGCTTCTTCCTCAATTTCGGGAAAATAATTCTCATGAATTTCTTGATACGAACGCAGCGCCGCCCGAAAGAAATGCTCATCCTTCATATCATATTGGCGGGCAATTTCCCAAATTGCGTGTAACAAGGCGCTAGCTTTATCAGGCGCTTTGGTAAATAAACCAACCAACTCATTCGGGTCAAGCTCAAATTCCTCGAAAGGAAAATGGCGTAACAACGGCGATGAAAGCATATTTTCAAGGTAGGCCAAGGCCGGATTCAGCTTGATCGAAACCAGTTCATCGTAACCTTTGCCCAGCACTTGAGCCATTTTGACAATTTTATCAGGCTTAGGATACTTGCGCCCCTTCTCCATCTCAGTCACATACGACGGCGATAATTCAGCGCGTGCAGCAAATTCAGTCAGGCTTAAATTGGCTTCGAGGCGGGCTTGACGCAGTTTCATGCCAAAAATTAAATTAATTACATCAGTACTCATTCGGTTCCTTCATGCTGCAAAGTCTCGGAAAATAGCGTGAGGCAACCCACTCCCGCTTAACTATACCATCAGAATGAACTTGCCCAATTGTGCTCAGTCGCAAGGCGGAGATCTTAAATCGGCCTTAGGCTGATGGCAAATTGCGGCCAGCAAACGATACTTTGCCATAGCAATACCAAATCAAGCAGGAGCAACCTTAGCCTTATGACTGAGCAACAAGCAGCAATTCAGCTGAGTAATCCACCGCAAATCGACGGATTTCAAGTACGCTTTTTTCGCGACGACGCGGACTTTGGCGCAATGGCTGAAATTTTTACCGCCGCCTCGAAAGCCTTGGCCGAACGCAATATCACAACGGCTGAGGATATTCAACGCCAATATCGCAACACCCCTAACACCGATCTGCATAAAGATCTGGTGATTATCGAAGTTGATCATCAGCCAATTGGCTATGCATTTAGTCGTTGGTACGATGAAACTGCTGGCAATCGGATTTTACGAGCGATTGCCCATATTCGGCCAGAATGGCTCAATCGCGGGATTGGCCATGCAATTTTGTCCTATCAAGAGCAACGATTACGCGAAATTCATGCCGCAAATCCTACTAGCAACACGCCCTTCTTCCAAACCTATGGCTTTGATCGCAACCCCTACAGCGCTAAGCTTTATCAAGAATTCGGTTATGAGGTGGCACGGCGTGGTTTCAGCATGAAACGCGATTTGAGCCAACCGATCGGCAGCCAAGAACTACCCGCAGGGATCGAAACCCGCCCAAGTCCACCCGAAGTCTATCGCCAAATTTGGGCCGCCGATGCCGAAGCCTTCCGTGATCACTGGGGCTATTCCGAGCCAACCGAAGCCGATTTTCAACGCTGGGTTCAATCGCCATTCTTTCAGCCGGAGCTTTGGCAAGTGGCATGGGAGGGCGATCAAGTAGTAGGCATGGTGCTCAACTATATAGATCATAACGAAAATAGCGAGTACAACCTTAAGCGTGGCTATACCGAAGGCATCAGCGTGCGACGGCCATGGCGCAAACAAGGGGTTGCTTCTGGCTTAATCAACCGTAGTTTAGCGATGTTCCGCGAGATGGGCATGACCGAGGCGGCCTTAGGGGTCGATAGCGAGAACCCAACTGGAGCACTGCGCGTGTATCAACAATGTGGTTTTGAAGTTGAGTACGCTTCAACAACGTATCGTAAGCCGTTGGAATAGAACATAGCGCAAAGAACATAGATAGAAATTGAGTAACAGGTTTGATCCACGAAGGACACGAAGATCACGAATGTTGGTTGAATGGTGCAAGGGCATTGGTCGGCAATTCAGGCAATTAATCACCCCACCTTCCTTCGCGCTCTTCGTGTTCTTCGTGGTTTCATCCTTCATGTCCTTCGTGCGTTTCGTGGTTAAGTACTTAATCTTTAAATGGATAATCCTGCCAGAGCTTGCTCAAAATGATGATTGCACAAGCTCCAATGCTGATCCACACAAAACTAGCATAGCCCAAAAAGTATGCCGCAAGCGGCGCAGTCCCGATCATTATGAGTGCGGCCCAACTACTGCGTTTTAAGCCAAGCGCAAAAAAAGCGCCTAAAGCTAACAGGGGCAAGGCCAAAATTGGCGCAAGCACGCTAATTACGCCTAAACCAGTCGCTAAACCCTGACCACCAACAATTAATAGCCAGTGTCGCCAATGTTGCCAAGGTGTTTTCAAACTGCGTACTAGCAAATAGGGCGAGTAGCAATGGCCCAAAACTGCCGTAATCCCAACCAGCGCCACTGGCCATTGGTCTGCCAAGATTGAATCGGCAAACAACATGGGTATGAGCGCCTTGAGCGCATCGAGCACCAGCACCAATACCCCAGCCCAAGCACCCGCCACCCGCAACGAATTGCGTGCTCCCACATTGCCCGAGCCAGTTGAACGCACATCTTGGCCACTTAACAGCCGCACAACCGGCACAGCGAAGGGAATTCCACCAATTAAATATCCCAATAACCCAAATAATCCGATCAGCATGACAAACCCTCTACACCCGAATGGTTAATGCGGCTGGCTGAATAGTAATATTAATCTCGTGCAAGCTCGCACTAAAAACCTCGCCATCAACATGAACTGGCACGCCGCGTTCACTATACAACTTAAAGGTACGGGTTTTGAGCATTGTCACACTTGGTAGTGCGGTATGGCTTCCTTGGCGCACGCGGCTCGAATCACGTACCATCGACCAGCGCGATTGATCGCCAGTCAGGCAAACATCAAGCACTCCATCGTCAATTTGCGACTCAGGTGTAATCCAAAAGCCGCCGCCGTGGTAGCCACCATTGCCAACCGTCGCCATATTGATGCGTTTTTGCAAGGTCAGATCATCAGTTTCAATCAGCAAATCGCGGGCTTCATAGCTTAAAATTGATTTGAGCACCGCGATGATATAGACCAAACCGCCTTTGACTCGTTTGAGTTTTTGGGCCTCAATCGCCACATTCGCATCCAAACCAATTCCAACACCATTGATAAACCAGTGCTGATTGATCATGCCAAGGTCGATGTGGCGCAAGCGATTGGTCGCAATTGATCGAATGGCTTCGACAATATTATTAGCTGGCACTTTGAGCATTTTGACAAAATCGTTGCCCGTGCCCAGTGGAATAAAACTCAATGGCAATTGCGAACCAGCCATGCCATTCACAATTTCATTAATCGTACCATCGCCACCCGCCGCGATAATTCCATCCCAATTGTCATCAGCGACACACTGTTGGGCTAAGCGTGTGGCATGGCCGATGTGAGTAGTTTGGAATAACGTGGCTTCAAGCCCAAAATGGCTGAGCATGGCCATAATGTGCGGGGCTTGGTGGGCTGCGCGTTGGCGATTGGAATGGGGATTCAAAATGACTGCTAGCCGCAGTTTTGACATAATGATGCTCCTCGTCATGTGGGTGCTAGCAGCATTATAGCAGGGGTGTTTTGAAACGGGGCTAGTTGTTAGCGATGCGGGATGAGATTTAACCACGAAGAACATGAAGCGCACGAAAAATAAGCTTCGTGACCTTCGCGTTCTTCGCGGTTGAAAAGATATTCTTTGCTCTACGCTCTTACTTAGGCAAATGCTCGGACAACTTCGGGCATTTCGAGCACGGTCGATTCAAACCAATTGAGTTGTTCGCGCAGCGCCACAACTTCGCCCACAATTAAAATCGCTGGTGCGCCGATGCCCGCCGCTTTAACCGCTGCCTCAATTTGATCAAGTGGTGCGACTACCGTTTTTTGCTCAGCAGTCGTGCCCCAGCGAATCACCGCAGTTGGCGTATCGGCTGGGCGACCATTGGCGATCAAACTGGCCACCGTGTGGTTGATTCGTGTGATCCCCATCAAAAAAACCAGGGTATCAACACCTTGGGCCAAGGCTTGCCAATTGATCCGACTGGTTGGCTTGGTTGGATCTTCATGGCCTGTCACAAAGACCACCGATGAAGCCACATCACGATGAGTCACCGGAATTCCGGCATAGGCTGGAGCAGCAATTGCCGAAGAAATGCCTGGCACAACTTCCCATGCAATTCCGGCAGCGCTCAAAGCAGCAGCTTCCTCACCACCACGCCCAAACACAAATGGATCACCGCCTTTGAGTCGAACCACCAATTTACCTTGTTGAGCGTGCTCAATCAAGGTTGCATTGATCCAATCTTGGCTGGCGGAATGTTGACCGCCGCGCTTGCCAGCCGGAATCAATTCGGCATCGCTACGAGCTTCGGCCAATAATTCGGGCAACACCAAGGCATCGAATACCACAACATCGGCACTTTGCAAACGGCGTAACCCTTTGACGGTAATTAAATCGGCGGAGCCTGGACCAGCCCCGACTAATGCAACAAATCCTTCGCGTGTCATAGATCCTCCGTTGGCAAGTGATTGAGCGTCGTCGGCTGTTGGGCTAATTCAATCAGCAATTGATCAAAATACTGCTCACGTTCTGCTGTACTTAGTGCCGCAAGTTCGGTGCGTTGGCCTGCGACAATTTGAGCCAGCGTGGCATAACGTTGATCAAAATAAGTGCTGAGTTGTTGGCGTAGATAGCGACTTAAGGCTGGGCTAGCCCCGCTGCTACTGACGCTAAACAACAACGAGCCTTGACGATGATTAGCGGTTGTGATGAAATTCCCCTCTTCAGCAGCATCGGCGATATTGAGGAGGATTGAATGGTTGTGGCATTCCTGGGCAATTTGCTGATTGACCAAGCGTTGATTAGTTGCGGCAACAACCAAAAAAGCCTGTTCACAATCACCAAATTGATATTCACGAGCAATGTGCTGAATCTGACTGCTGGCTTGCCAGTGTTGTAGTTGTGGCGTTAGTTGGGGGCTGATCACAATTGGTTTTGCGCCACCTGCGATTAATCCAGCAACTTTGCGCTCGGCAACCGCACCGCCACCAATTACCACACAACGCTGTTGGGCTAAATTGGTCAAGACTATTGGGTACATAACAATCAGCCTTTAGTCACCAACCAAATGGTTAGCGCCAAACAGCAGTGGTTGGGCAAAAGCAACATTGCAAATCAAGTGGGTAGTCCCAGTATAATCAACAATTCTGTTTTTGCGTAGCAATAAATCAGCCGATTTTTATCGAATTTGCGCCATCATTGCCCTCACCCCTAGGCTATCGCTTTCAAAGGTAGGTTTTAACGATCCCTCACCCCCGACCCCTCTCCCACTGCGGCGGGAGAGGGGCGTTCCACCCCATTCATGATGGTGTGGTTCCCCCTCGCCTGCTGGGTGGGAGAGGGGGCTAGGGGGTGAGGGATCGTTCATCGACTATGAATCCCACCAAAGACCTACCTTTGTAAACTTCCCCTCGCTTGCAGGCTAAGGGTGAGGGAAACTGCTAGCGGCCTTTATTCCAAGAGCCTTCTTCCGTCCACACGCCTTCTTCGGTTTCTGGCTCGCCAAAGCCAAGATAAACTCGCAGTTGGTCGTCGGTTTGGCGCTTGGCCCAATGGCGGAACTGATCCTCGGGGCTGGTGCGTTGGGCTTGATAGGTGGTCACCAAGTTGCCCAAACGATCGGCCAATTCTGACCATGGCACTTTGGTTGCCACCCGTCGGCCAATCGCTGCATCGTCGCCCAAGGCTCCGCCAAGCAAAATATCGGTGGCTGGTAGCTTGTTTTTGCTGCCATCAGGGTTGCGAATTACACCGCCCTGCAAGCCAATATCGGCGATGCTATGCTGACTGCACGAGTGTGGACAAGCCGAAAGATGGATGCGCAACGGCACATCAAGCTCAACTTTTTGATCCAAGGCTCCGGACAATTGCCAAGCAGCTTCTTTGGTTTCGATGGTGGCGAAGTTGCAGTAGGGCAAACCAGTACAAGCAACAACCGTGCGTTGGATGCGTGGGCCATTTGGCTGCAATTCTTGCAATAATGGTTCGGCCAGCAAGCCATCCAAACGCGCTTCAGGAATGTAGGGCAACAGTAAATTTTGGCTGTGGGTCAGACGAATTTCGCTTTGGCCATATTCACGCGATAAACGGGCAGCCTCGCGAATTTGAGCTGGCGTGATGCGGCCTGTTGGTACAAGCAAGCCAACCCAGTAGAGATTGGGCTGCTTTTGGCGAAATACCCCAACTACATCGCCACTGTAAACTGCTGGTGGCACATCGGTTGCCGCCCGTTCCAAGGGGTGCCCAAGGTAGCGCACAACTTCTTCGCGGAAGCGCTCTGCACCCCAATCGGCGATCAGATATTTTAGCCGCGCATGGTTGCGCTTTTCGCGGTAGCCAAAATCGCGATAGACCAAGGTGATGGCGCGAGCAATTTCAACCACGGCATCGAGATCGGCTGGCACAAATACATCAATATTTTGGGCCAGATGGGGTTCGTGTGAAAGCCCGCCACCAACCCAAACGTTGTAGCCTAGCACAACCTCGCCATCAATTTCCTTGCGTCCGGGGGTGAACGAAAGGTCGTTGATTGGTGCTTGGGTCGCATCAAGTCCGCCACCAGCCACGGAAACTTTATACTTGCGGGGCAAGTTTGAGTAATCGGTGTTATACGCAAAGTGCTCGTCGAGTGCCTTGAAAAATGGCCGTGGATCGATCCACTCATCGGCAGCAATCCCAGCGACTGGACTACTCACAACGTTGCGCGGCACATCACCACAAGCCTCAATCGACGAAAGGCCAACGCTTTCCAAGGTTTCAAATACGGTTGGAATATCGCGCAAGGCAATCGTATGCAATTGGAAGGTTTGGCGGGTGGTAATTTCGACCCGACCAGGCGCAACAGTTTCTGCCAATTGTACAATTGCATCAGCTTGATCAGCGGTCATGATTCCGCCAGGTAAGCGCACCCGCAACATGAAAAAGCCATCTTTGGGCTTATCGTGATACAAACCATACCATTTGAAACGGTTCATATCGCTTTCGGTAACTTCATTGATATCGCCACTTTGGGCGTAGCGATAAATATCTTCAAGTACCGCCAAGCCATCTTTTTCAAGTTTTTGCAGTTCGACTGGGTTTAGTTTTGGGGTTGTAGCAGTCATGCGCCCTCCTCAACGGCGGCAACCGTCGGTAGATAGCCAAGTTCTTCCAATGTGTTAACAATGCGGGCAACGCTAGCATCGAGCGATTCGGCGTGGCTTGGAATCACCACCTCAGGATTGGTTGGTGGTTCATATGGGTCGGAGACCCCAGTGAAATGGGGAATTTCGCCAGCCAACGCCTTGGCATACAAGCCTTTGACATCGCGGTCGATACAAACTTCCAATGGGCAATCGATATAGACTTCGACAAAACGAGCGGTGCTGGCGCGAATTTCCTCGCGGGTTTGGCGATAGGGCGAGATAGCGGCGGCAATTGCCACTCCGCCATGGCGCGAAACCAAATCACAAACCCAACCGATGCGCCGCACATTGGTATCGCGATCTTCCTTCGAGAAGCCCAAACCTTTGCTCAAATGGGTGCGCACAACATCGCCATCAAGCACCTCGACCCGTTGGTCGCGTTCGCGCAGCACCTCGGCCAAAGCCGCCGCTATCGTCGATTTGCCTGCGCCTGATAAACCAGTAAACCAGATAATATATCCCTGACTCATAGAAAATCCTTTATGGGAAGGGTGAAAGATAAGGGATGAAGGATGAATTCATTCCTATATTGTCGATGCTGTTTGTTCCCTTACCCCCCGCCCCTCTCCCACTGCGGCGGGAGAAGGGAGTGCTGTCGGATCGGTTCCCCCTCGCCTGCTGGGCGGGAGAGGGGGCTAGGGGGTGAGGGATGTTCTATGCTCTATGTTCTATGTTCTTTAACTCAATTCACGCAGCGATCAATTCTTCGATAACTTCACGGCGGCTGAACTCAGGTGGTGGCAATTCGCCGCGTGACAAGAGCGCCCGCACGGCAGTGCCACTCAAAATAACGTGGTGTTCGTTGGAGTGTGGGCAGGTTTTGGCCGAGGCCATCGCGCCACAGCGTTGGCAGTAGAAGGTATGTTCAAAGAACAACGGCGTAATGCCTAAAGCTGCTGGATCAAATTCGTTGAAAATATATTGGGCATCGTAGGTGCCGTAGTAACTGCCAACCCCAGCGTGGTCGCGGCCAACAATGAAGTGGGTGCAACCATAGTTTTTGCGATTCAAGGCATGGAAAATCGCTTCGCGTGGGCCAGCATAGCGCATTGGCGCAGGGAAAACTCCCAGCAATACCCGATTGGCGGGGTAGTATTCACGCAGCAAGCGCTCGTAGGAACGCACGCGGGCTGGCGCTGGCACATCATCGCTTTTGGTTGTGCCAACTAAGGGGTGTAGCAACAAGCCATCGACGACTTCTAAGGCACATTTTTGAATATATTCGTGAGCGCGGTGAACCGGATTGCGGGTTTGGAAGCCCACGACTGTGCGCCAGCCAGCATCGCTGATCGATTGGCGCACTTCTTGGGGAGTACGTGGCAAGTGTGGAAATGCCCCTTGCTCAACCTGCAACAACCAAATTGCCCCGCCAACCCGCCAGCGTGGGGCGGCATATAAACGGGCAACACCTGGGTGAGCGCCATCGGTTGTGCGATACACGTGTTGGGCTTCGTGTTCAACATCCACTGGGAAAATATCTTCAACTTCGAGCACTGCCAAAATCGTACCTTGTTCATCAGTTAATGCAACTGGCTGATCAAGCACCAAATCGTAGGCTTGATCTTCGGTAATTGGCAAGGTAATCGGAATCGACCAGGGCAAGCCATTTTTGAGGTGCATAGTTTCGACGACCGCCTTATAATCGTGGCGATTCAAGAAACCAGTTAAGGGGCTATACGAACCAATCCCAATCATCAAGAGATCGGCGCGATGTGGCTCATCGAGCACAATTCGTGGCAAATCTTGGGCCGATTGCAACAAATTTTCGCGTAAAAGACCGCTAGGAATCCGATTGACCAACGTACCGCCGTGAGGCAAGATTAATGATGGAACAGCCATTGAAGCACACCCTCGAACATATAATAGCAGCTAGCATAAAGTGGCACCTTTATGCTAATCAACATTGATTACACATAACATAACGAACAAATCGAATTTTAGATATGGAGTCCACACTCGGTTTTGTTGAAGCCAGCCCAGCGCCCGCTGCGTGGGTCACCGTTCACAGGGTGGCTTGTACAAGTGTGACATCCGAGGCTGGTGTAGCCTTGATCCAACAATGGGTTATAAGGAACACCATTGGCATGAATGTAGCGCCAAATATCGCGCTCCGTCCATAAGGCTAAGGGGCAAATTTTAACCAATTGATGTTTTTCATTCCAAGAAACTACTGGAGTATTTGCCCGTGTGCTGCTTTGGTCGCGCCGCAGCGCAGTTAACCAAGCATCGTAGGGAGCCAGCACATCTTTGAGCGGCTCGACCTTGCGTAGTTTGCAGCACAAATCGGGGTTGTTGCCCCAAAGTTCGGGGCCGTGGGTGGCGGCTTGTTCAGCCACAGTTTGGCGTGGGCGCGAATATTGCACCGTAATGCCATAATGCTTTTCAATTTGCTCAACCAAAGCGTAGGTTTCGCTGAACAGCAAGCCTGTGTCGAGCACCAGCACTGGCAAGTTTGGCTCAATTTTGAGCGCAATATCGAGCAACACCATGCCAGATGAACCGCCAAACGAACACGTCAGGGCTAGATTAGGAAAATAGTGATCGATAGCCCAACGCACAATTGCTTGAGGAGTTTGGCTCGTTAATTGAGTATCGAGTGCTGTCAGAGCCTCACGGCTTGGCAGGGTTGCGTGCATGACCATAAAAAAAACCTCATCTGTATATTGGGCAGACGAGGAGTAGGGATCGTGGCATGACTGTCACGGGCTACTGCTCATCTGTCAGACATCACTGTCGGAATTAGCACCTTAAACTTAACTGATCAGGTTAAGGATGGTTGCTGGGGCTTCGTCGGGCCGATCCCTCCGCCCCTCTGGATGAGTGCAACGGGTTTAGTTTTTTAAGCTGTGAGGAATATAACATACTTGATAAACAAAGTCAAGAATTATTCTATCGTATTTTAGTCAAGATTTGGAGTATACTTAATTACGGATGAGTTCAACGGGCGATTTAGCCCATTCTAATGGTCAATTTTAATTTGCCTAGCTCTCTAGCTAGCAACGATAGCAATCAAGGATAGTTAACTGAATGACTCAACAATATGCTTTGGCGACCCTCGGCGGGGGCTGTTTTTGGTGCTTAGAAGCGGTCTTTGATGATCTGCAAGGCATCATCAGGGTTGAATCGGGCTATGCTGGCGGCCATGTTGCCAACCCAACCTATGAGGAAATTTGCGGCAAAAAAACTGGCCATGCCGAAGTGGTGCGCTTAACCTATGATCCCAGCGTGATTAATTTCAGCCAAATTTTGGATGTCTTTTTTACCATCCATGATCCAACCACGCTTAATCGGCAAGGCTACGATGTTGGGCCACAATATCGCTCGGCGATCTTTTATCATGATCCTGAGCAAAAAGCGGTGGCTGAGCAAACGATTGCCGGATTAAATGCCAGCGGTCAATGGTCTGACCCGATTGTGACTGAAGTAACACCAATTAACAATTACTACGAAGCCGAAGATTATCACCAAGAATATTTTGCCCATAATCCCTTCCAACCATATTGTATGGCAGTCGTTTCGCCCAAGGTGCAGAAATTTCGCAAGGAATTTAGCAAGCAGCGGAAATCGTAGAATAAGGATGAAGGATGAAATCGTTCGTGGAATTTGTGAAATTCGTGGCTAAAAACGTCTCTTCGCGCTCTTGGCGGTTTCATTCCCCGTAGGGTTTCTGCCTGCGCTTTGTAGACGACAATCTTGATCCATTATTAAATACAAACAGGGTTGGTATACCCCATATACCAGCCCTGTTTGTATGTTCCCGACTCTCCCACAAACTAATGCATATGGCTACCTTCTGAGCAGTAGAATACAAGTATTGACGCTATCCGCCTAGATACTTGTCTAGGGTTGTGTTGCCTTGATTTATAGGAAGCTTGACATTGATGCAAGGGCTTGCTACCATCAAAAAAGTTACTTTCTCCTTGAAAAAGGATATTGTTCTATGACAAACACCAAGGATCGTGCCAGTCAAATTAATGCAAGTTTTATTGAGGCTGCCGAAAGTATCCGTATTCAACGCAAACGCCGCTTCGAAGATCAACTTTGGCATACCAAGCAAAAAAAGCAGGCTAATCCATTTAGTCAACAAGCGATTTGGGCCGAATACCCAACCTATAAACGGCTCTTGGAGCAACGGGCCAAAAATCAAGTAGCTGAACATGTGGTGCGGGGAATTGCGAGCATCTTGGAATGCCCAATTCATGAGCGCAATCATCTATTGCGTAGCGCTGGCTATGCTGAAGATCCAGATATTCTGAGCGGCGCTGCCCTAACTGCTCAACTGGCGCAATATCAAAGCTTACTAGATATTTTGCTTTATCCAGCCTTTTTAGTCAATCAAGTTTGGGATGTATTAGCGATTAACCAATTAATGGAGCCAGTATTTCAGCAATTTTTGGGCATTAGTTTTGATGCAATTCCGCATGCGCATCGCAATATCTTGCATTTAATGTTCGATCCAGTCAATTATTCGGCTCGCAGGCTTCTAAATAAAGGTGGTTTACAATGGGAGCGCGTTGCCCGCAGTTACGTCTATAGCTTTCAACAAGCCAATCGCACATGTCTGTTTGAACCATGGTATCAGGCAAAAGTGGCTAATTTGATGCAACTCCCCGATTTTGTCACAATTTGGCAGAGCATCGACCCAACTACCAAAGCCCACGATATGCTGAGCCAAACCCAAACCGATAATTTGGTCTATGGCTTGCGCACGATTTATATTAGCGAATCAGACACCTACACCTACCCACGAATTCATGCCTATGTCGATGCAATCGGCACTAAACCCGATTAATCTTAAACATCTCCTTGATTTGAAAAATATACATATATAGATTAATATAATACCGTGAATTGTGTTAGTTATTTGGAGGTTCAAATGCCATATCGTCGGGTCAGCCGGTGGCTTTGTTTGGGTTTATTGCTCTTTAGTAGTATGTTAGTACCATCCTCCACTATTTTTGCTAATGATCCAAATGAAATTGCCGAAGAGGATATAATTCCAGATGCATCGAGTGCTTGTCCGGTTACCAAAAGCATCGATATAGCAATGTATCGTAATACACCAACTGAACAGTATTGGAGTTCTGATGATATTTATACGGTTGGTTGTTTAAAAAATTCGGCAATTAAAGTTAAACCTCCTTATTGTATGTCAATTAGGGTCCGTTTGTTGACCAAGAACATTGAGCCACCACAAACGGTTTACCTAACAGATTGGCAACGAATCTGTCCAAATAATAAATTCATCAAGGTTGCTACCAATATTTTGCCTACCACTCGTTATAGACTTGAAGTTCCTTATTTTAACTATTGGCCAATCTATGACTTACCCGTAAGAGATTAACATACGTAATAGAGAAAGCTCCTCATCATTGTAAATGAGGCGCTTTCTTTATTTTTAATTTAAGGCTGATAGGTTACGGTGAGCACTGGACGATAACTAGTTAGCATTGCCTCGCCGCCAGCAATTCGTAAATAATCGGCTTGAACATTGCCATTGGTCAGATTTTCAAAGCGTAGCCGAATTTGCGTCCGACCTTGTTTGTTGATTGCGTTTAATCCTGCTGCACTAGCAGTACCATTGAGTCCATTAGGGGTTTGCTGAAAGCTCATAGAATTGTTGGCGGTGGTGGCCGCAGCAAAGTCACTTAATTCAAGATAACATGTCAAATTCAAACAACCGCGATTTAGGTCACCAACCAAAGCTCCTAGCCCTGTCCAAGGTGTGCCGATCGCACTTTGCTCATACGCCAAGGTCAAGTTTACGCTGGTAATCGTCGCTCCATCGGGAATCGCCGAGGTATCAAATGAGAGCATCCCGCGCAGGCTAGTGCTGCCACTATCGCCAACATACATACTTGGAATTAATATATAACCTCCCAAGCTGGTTTGGGCAACTAGGCCATCTTCCAAACCCCACGACGGAAACTGCAAATTTTGACCATTGCTAGGCGTTGGGCTGGGAACAAGAGGTGTTGCTGTCGGATTAATCGGCGTTGCTGTTGGCGGAACGCTGGTCACGCTTGGTGCTGGCGTAACGGTTGGGGTTGGGTTAGCTGCGGTTTGGCTAAAAAAACGCCAAAATTCATTGGTTGCTTTTGGTCCTTGGGGGTCGGTGTACGAGCCAGCGCTGCTGCCACCCGACCAGGCATGACCCATTCCGTTGACTGCCCAATGCTCAATAATTGGTTGATTAAGCGCATTATTGTAGATTGTGCGCGTGTAGCTTCGACCACCAGGCACAGTGCCCGCAATGGTCTGATCAACCGTGGCATCGACCGAATTATTGCGTTGGGTATCATCAAGATAATCATTGGTTGTAAGCCATTGCTGCACAACTTGTTGACCGTTGATCGGCGTAACGACACTGTCTGCCGTGCCATGAACCACTATCACCCGCACCAAATTCGAGCGTGCGCTAATTGCTTGATAGGCTGCCAAACCTTGTGATTCGGGGTTGGGGCCGCCCGATTGCATGGCCGTCGAAACGTTCAGCACACTCGTAGCAGCCTTATATTCCAAGCCGCCAACCACGCCAATTGCCGAAAAAATATCGGGATAGGTCGCGCCCATGATCACGCTCATCGCCGCGCCAGCCGAAATTCCTGTAATATAGCGCCGACTTGGATCAACGTTATAACTCGCTTGAATTGTGCTAACCATTGCGGCGATGATGCTTGGCTCGCCAGTTCCTCGCGCTTGGTGCTGTGAATCCCACCATTGCCAGCAACGATTGGTATTGCTGCTGGTTGGTTGCTCAGGGTAGAGCACCAAAAATGTCTGGCTATCAGCCAAGGCATTAATTTCAGTGCCACGGGCAAAATCATCGGGCGTTTGGGTACAACCATGCAGCATCACCACCAAGGCTGTGGGAGTTGTCGCCGAATAATTGGTAGGAACCCATAATTTGTAGTTGCGTGAGCCAGCACTTGTTGTAACCGACCCTGTAACCCATTGACCAGCACTAGCCGCCTGCGGACTCCAAAAACTTGCCAAAAGACCAAGTAAGAGTAGAACGATCAGCCATCCTCGTTTCATGAGCAATCTCCTTTGATTGAAACTAGTTGGGCGCTGTGGGCAATGGGGCAGGAAGGAGTTTAAGCATAACAGCAAGCAGTTACAACTGAGTTACACCTGTTGGGGAGCGGGAGTAGAGGCCAGTGGTCAGGGGTTAGGGTTCAGGAACCTGAGATAGCATAGCGGTCGGGATGAAAAGGATAATTGGTGAAATTCGTGTAATTCGTGGCTAAAAATCAGCCTTCGCGCTCTTCGCATCCTTCGTGGTTTCGGCTTTCAAACTTTTCATAGATTATCTAAATACACTAAATTTTCTGCTAGCGAATATTCGCTTGACAGCTAGAAGACATTGTGATATTCTTCATTCAGTGAATATTCGCTGGATGTAAAAAATTATCTAGTAAGCCTGTTTTTACCAGAATCCATGCACCAATCCTACGTCGATGGTGACGCACCGGAAAGGAACGCCCGCATGACCGATCGGCAACATGGCGTGAAAATCAACGCCCCTATCACCCCCGCTGCGGCGGAATTGTTGACGGAACCAGCTCTACACTTCTTAGCTGCCTTGCATCGCACCTTTGACCAAACTCGCCGCGACTTATTGCTCGGACGAGTGGAACGCCAAAGCCGGCTTGATGCAGGCGAAACCCCTGATTTTCTCGCTGAAACTGCCCATATTCGTGCTAGCGACTGGCAAATTGCGCCCATCCCCGATGAGATTCGTAATCGTCGCGTGGAAATTACTGGGCCAATCGATCGCAAAATGATCATCAATGCACTCAACTCTGGAGCCAATGTCTTCATGGCCGACTGTGAAGATGCGACCACTCCAAGCTGGGATAACCTGGTCAGCGGCCAATTGAACTTGCGCGATGCGGTCAATCGGACGATTAGCTTCACCAACGAAGCTGGCAAGGCCTATCGTTTAAACGAACAGGTGGCAGTGTTGTTTGTGCGGCCTCGCGGTTGGCACTTGCTCGAAAAACATGTCACGGTTGATGGCGAACCCTTGGCTGGTGGTTTGTTCGACTTTGGCTTGTATTTATTCCACAATGCCAAAACCTTGCTCGAACGTGGCTCTGCTCCTTACTTCTATCTGCCAAAACTCGAAAGCCATCGTGAAGCCCGTTTGTGGAATGATGTGTTCGTGTTTGCCCAAAAGCAGCTCGGCTTGCCCCATGGCTCGATCAAGGCAACTGTCTTGATTGAAACAATTTTGGCAGCTTTCGAGATGGACGAAATTCTGTATGAATTGCGCGACCATTCGGCTGGCCTAAACTGTGGCCGCTGGGATTACATCTTCAGCTGCATCAAGAAATTTGCCAAATTACAACATTTTGTGCTGGCTGATCGGGCTTTGGTAACGATGACCTCACGCTTTATGCGCTCATATTCATTGCTGGCGATCAAAACCTGCCATCGCCGTGGCGCTCACGCGATGGGTGGGATGGCTGCTCAAATTCCAATCAAGCACGATGCTCAAGCCAATGCTGAAGCCCTCGCTAAAGTGCAAGCCGATAAAGAGCGTGAAGCCCGCGACGGTCACGACGGTACTTGGGTCGCTCACCCAGGTTTGGTTCCTTTGGCCAAGGCTGCCTTTGATGCCTTGATGCCTGAAGCTAACCAAATTGGCAAGCAACTTGAGGTTGAAATTACTGCCGATGATTTGCTGCGCTTCGAGCCATCAGCGCCGATTACCGAGCAAGGCTTGCGCAAAAATATCAGCGTTGGCATCCAATATATCGAAGCCTGGCTTGGTGGTTTAGGCTGCGTGCCGCTCTACAACTTGATGGAAGATGCAGCGACTGCTGAAATCTCCCGTGCTCAAGTTTGGCAATGGGTGCATCAACCCAATGGCATCACCGAGGATTTTCGCAAAATCACCCTCGATTGGGTGCGCAAGTTGATCGTCGAAGAACTGGCCAATATCGAACAAGAAGTTGGCGCAGAACGCTATCGCAACGGTCATTATGATCGGGCTAGCCAATTGTTTGATCAACTGGTTGCTAACCCAAACTTTACCGAATTTCTCACGCTTCCCGCTTACGAACAAATCGATTAAATGAATTAATTGGCAGCTTGCAGGCGCTGGCATCAAACAACAATGACCAAAACCTGCAATCCTACGCTGGGATAGATTCTTGATTTTCATTACCTTGGCGACGTTGCCCAAGCGCTTTGAGCGATTGTAATGAATAGCCACTATTGTAATTTGACAAAGGAGTCAGCCATGAACACCACGAACGGTATCTCAACAACAGAACTGGAACGGGGTTGGGCAACGGACGCACGTTGGCAGGGGATTCAGCGCGATTACACAGCCGAAGATGTTGTGCGCTTGCGCGGTTCAGTCATTATTGAGCAAACTTTAGCTCGCATGGGTGCTGAACGCTTGTGGGATCTCTTACACAGCGAAGATTACGTGCATGCGTTGGGTGCGCTGACTGGTAATCAAGCGATGCAGATGGTCAAAGCTGGCTTGAAGGCGATTTACTTGAGTGGCTGGCAGGTGGCCGCCGATGCCAATATGGCTGGGCAAATGTATCCCGATCAAAGCTTGTATCCCGCTAACAGTGTGCCCCAAGTCGTCAAGCGCATCAACCAAACCTTGCAACGCTGCGACCAAATTTATCATTCAGAAGCAAAAGATGGCACGTACTGGTTTGCGCCAATTGTTGCCGATGCTGAAGCTGGCTTTGGTGGCCCACTGAATGCCTTTGAAATGATGAAGGCCATGATCGAAGCTGGCGCGGCTGGGGTGCACTTTGAAGATCAATTATCATCAGAAAAGAAATGTGGCCACTTGGGCGGCAAAGTCTTGATCCCAACCAGCCACTTTATTCGCACGCTGCAAGCTGCCCGCTTGGCCGCCGACGTGATGGACGTACCAACTTTGGTCGTCGCTCGTACCGATGCCAATGGTGCATACCTCTTGACCAGCGACGTTGATCCACGTGACCGCGAGTTTTGTACAGGCGAACGCACCCCCGAAGGCTTCTTCTGTATTCGCGGTGGGATCGATTCAGCAATTGCCCGTGGCTTGGCCTATGCTCCATATGCCGACTTGATCTGGTGTGAAACCTCAACCCCAGATTTGGAAGAAGCGCGGAAATTTGCTGAAGCGATCCATGCTCAATATCCAGGCAAATTGTTGGCCTACAACTGCTCGCCATCGTTCAACTGGAAGCGCAACTTGGATGATGCCACGATTGCTAAGTTCCAAAGTGAACTTGGTGCGATGGGTTACAAGTTCCAATTCATCACCTTGGCTGGCTTCCACGCCTTGAACTACAGCATGTTCGATTTGGCAACAGGCTATCGCGACCAAGGCATGAGCGCCTATGTCCAATTGCAACAAGCTGAATTCAACCGCGAAAGCGAAGGCTATACCGCCGTCAAGCACCAACGCGAAGTTGGCACTGGCTACTTCGATTTGGTAGCTCAAGCAGTTTCAGGTGGGATGTCATCGACCACCGCTTTGAGCGGCTCGACCGAGCACGAACAATTTGTTGGAGCCCATTAGAAAGTATGAGGGAAGAGGGATGAAGGATGAATAGTAGGATTTAGGGGTTGGGAATAGAACATAGAACATAGATGGCTTTTGGCTGAAGGCTATGGGCTATCGGAACATTTTGTGGTATTGCAATAATTCCGATAGCCTAGCGCCTATAGCCAAACTGACCCCTGATCCCTAGCCCCTGAATCCTACTCGATCTGCGACTATTGCGAAGCCAGTGAGCCGGCTTTGCGATGGTAAACACCCTGCATTGCTCGCACCGCGCCGATCCCTCCCTGATCGCGGTGCGAGCTTTTTTGTGTTTACGCTGCTTAGCGTATAATACAGCCCTCGCTTATGTTTTGGAGATTTGGCAATGGCGCAGCATCGCAATGTGATTTTAATTGGCATGCCTGGCTCGGGCAAAAGTACATTAGGCATTTTATTGGCCAAAGCTTTGGTATTTGATTTTATCGATACCGATGTGGTGATTCAAACCCGCCAACATGGCCGCTTGATTGATATTCTCGAACGACTGGGGGCTGAGCAATTTTGTGCGGTCGAAAATCAATATTGTGCCGAACTAGAGCTTGATCAATATGTGGTAGCGACGGGCGGCAGCGTGATCTATAGCCCCGATGCTATGGCTAATTTCCAGCGGCTTGGCACAATTGTCTATCTTTCAATTGAATTAGATGAGCTGTTGCCAAGGATTACCGATATGGATTCACGGGGCATTGTCATGCAGCCAGGCCAAAGTTTTGCCGATTTATATGCCGAGCGCGTGCCACTTTATCAACAATTTGCCAATATTACCGTAGATTGCACTGGCGAAGATCACGAACACACCGTCAGCCAAATTATGGCCGCGTTAAACGCCGATAATTAATCTGGCTATGTTCAACCGTAATGGTGCCATCAGCGCCGAAGAACCGCTCGCCACTATCTGCTGGGATCGAAAGCAGATCAATTGGGGCTGAACGTTTGATGCTGCTCGTCAGTTCGCCAACCACTTGAGCCAATGGCTCCAAGTTGCTGTCCCATTTGGCAAACACAAAATGAGTTTGGCGATAGCGCTTGAGCAAGGTTTCCAGTTTATCCATCCCCACATGGCCGGCCTCGCCCCAAACACTTGGTAACCCTTGGCAATCGAGCGCAATCACATCGGGCTTATAGCGCAGGCCGATTGGGGTTTCAACCCGTGCCTCAGGATAACTGGGCAAATACAAAGCCCAAATTAATGCCTTCATGATCACATGTTCACTCGATTCGACTGGGCGTTTAATCATCACCACCTGTGAACCATGGGCCTTAAACGTCCATTTGCGGCGTAGAAATAGCTCATTGCTCATGTTTGCAACTCCACATGCACCAGCACGTACAGCCTATAGTATAACCATTCTACGTTCTGAGAGTATGAAAGGATTAATCATGGATTCGTTTTTGCCATTTCTGATATTTGTTGGTTTCTTGGGCCTGATTATCGCTTGGCATGTGTTTGAGCATAAACGTTCAGTGCAATTAATTCAGCAATGGGCTGCTACAAATGGCTATCGAATTATCGCCTTGGAGCAACGTTGGTTGCGGCGTGGCCCGTTCTTCTGGCGTTCTGGTAAGTATCATACAGTATTCTATGTCGATGTGATTGATCCACAAGGAATGGCGCGGGCGATCTGGGTGCGTTGCGGTGGCTGGATTAGCGGCCTATTCTCCGATCAACTTGATGTACGCTTTGATGGGTAACCAACGATCGGGATTAACGTATTGAGAGCAAGTGTAAAGGAAGGATTGTTATGATTGTGTATGTTTTAGCGACGTTGGCTGTGGTGAGTGGGGCATTCTTGCTTGGGCGGTATCAAATTCTCAAGCGCAACGAACATATTGAAGCCTGGGCGTTGGGCCAGCGCTATCAAATTGTTGAAATAAAGCGACCTTGGCTCAGTTTAGGGCCATTTCTCTGGCGCACTGGCGAAAACGATCAGGTGTATAAAATTGAATTACGTGATCAAGCAGGCCAGCCGATTGCTGGTTGGCTGCGCTACCGTGGCTATTTCTTTGGCAATTATGAAATCGATTTGGAAGTTGAATAATGCTGTATGTTGTGCCATTTATGCTGGGTTTGATTGCTGTCCTTGGCCTGTATTTGAGTATCAAGCAATCGCAGGCAATTAAGCAATTGATCAAGGCTTGGGCTGAAGAACATCAGTATCAAATTATAAGCCAAAGGCGTTGCTATTTGGATTTTGGCCCGTTTGATGGCCGCGATCGCCGTCAAAATCAGGTTTTCTTGCTAGATATATTGAATGAACAAGGGGCGCAGCGCCAAGCATGGGTTTGTTGCTATGCCCCCTACTTTGAAATTGAATATATCGAATGTGAAGCTGTGGTGGTTTAATGACCCTGATTGGCTCCAACCATCCGCCGGAAAAGGCTGCCAACAAGGCTAAATGGCTGTGGCTCAGCTACCCCCAATTGGCTGGTGCTGGTCTGATCAATCAGCTTGATCACGCGGGCGAAGGTTTCGATTTGTTGCTGCATCAAATCAAAATCGAGTTTATCGATTGCGGCGTTGCTGGGCGTGGCACATAAATAATTGGGCGCTGGAATCAGCGAAATCGTCGGAATATTGGCTTTGTAGAATGGCTCGCCCTCGCCAAAATAAATTTCATTGATTGGCATAATTGTGAGCACGCGCTGTTTGGTGCGTTGCAACAATGCGGTGTAGTAGAGTTGCTCTAGCATTGGGCTAGTGGTATAGGTCAACTCAATTTCGGGTTGCTGGCTTGGTTGATAATCGCTTAATGCCCGATTATCAAGCCATTCAGTACAGCCCAAATGCTCCAAGGTCACACCTGCAATCGCCCTCCACTGCTGGCCGTTCCACAATTCGGGGTGCTCGGCCAGCCAAGTGCTGGTAGCTTGGCCATGCTTGCCAAGTTGCGGCAATTGAAAATGGCCTGTGGCAAAAATAAAAATTAAATTACGTTGATGCTGCTGTTGTTTGAACCAACGCACTAATGCCAATAAACCCAGTGCGCCATTTTCCTCAGGCGCGTTCGGCCCATCGGTATGGGTATTAATCAAAATACTTTCGCTAGATGCTTGGCCTGGCAAAACCACATACAAGCTATCAGTTGGACATTGTTCGGTAAGCGTCGCTTCGAGGGTGAAACGAATTTGTTGGCCGACTGCCCGGTTGAGTTGTTGGCCAACTGTGTGATTGACCCAAAGTGCTGGACAAGCTTGATAGCTGGTGGTGAAGGGCAAATATTGGGCATCGGCATTGGCCGCTGAGATTTTCGACCAAATGCAGATTACGCCTTTTACTCCAGCTTGTTTGGCGGCGGCTAAATTTGGGCCAGTCAGAAACGAGCCAAGCGTTGGGTTTCGCAGCAGTTTGGGCAATTGTTGGGCTTGGGCAAATTTAGTTGGATGCAGAAACAGCATGGTTGGTAAGGCCGGAACTGCCACTTCAACCAAGGCAATTTTGCCAGCGGCTTGCTGAAAATTACCAGGGCTTTTGCCACAATCAACCAATTCGCCGACGATACCCTCAGGCGGCGTACAACCAGAATATGGATAGTAAAAGCTACAGGGAATGTTGGTTTCGTTGTCAGCGCCATCAAGCAGGGCTAAATTCCAATTTTGGGCCTGCCAACGGGTAAAATAATAACGATCACGCTGAACCTCACAGCCTAAGTTGGTTAATTCTGCTGCCAAAAATTCAATAAAGGCCTGATGAGCCTCGCTGCCAGTTAGCCGTGGCCCCAATTGCTCAAGATACCGATGCCAGCCGATAAGCTCTTGACTTGTGGTGATCTTCATTCATCTAGCCTCACTACCACAGGATTTTCAATTAACCAGCTTAATTCTGCCACAATTTCACGTTGCCACTGCCAATCGTTGCGCAACTGCGACACAATCAAATCGGTCAAATTCATCCGCAGCCAATAGCAGTGCAAACGCTTTTCAAAATTATCAGGAATTAGATCGTGGTGCTGGGCAAATTTGAGCCATGACTGTAAATAGATTTCAGCTTGACCATAACAACTTTGCTGGGCAATATCATAAACCCAATCGCCATAGCCAAAATCGGCCCAATCGAGCACCGCCACAATTGTTGGCGGCTGACAGAGCACATTATCAAAGCCAAAATCACGATGAATTAAATGCCGTTCAGGGTTGATAGAGCCTAGCAATTGTTCCATTACGCGATAGCCTTGGCGTAACAAAAGCCCAGTTTGATCGTCGCGCTTAATCCAATCGTGCCAATCAAAATCAAATTTGTAGTTGCCAATATCTAAAACTTCTTCAGCCCATGATTGATAGCGGCCATGGCCTTGACTGTTGACCGAACCCCATCCAGTGACTGATCCTAGCTTAAGTTGATGCAGTTGATGCAAACTTTTAAAGAGTGCTGGCTGAATCTGCCTGAGTTCTGCTGCTTCGAGTGAGACAATTGTTTGGCCTGCAACATGCGGGCTAATCGCGTAGGCCCAGCCATCAGCAAATTGACCATGCGCCAGAATTGCTGGAATTGGCAGCTGTTGGCCCCAATGCTGGTAGGCGTAGACATCCTTTAAGAAATCGTTGTAATACTTGCTAATCCGCACAACATAGTGCTTGGCTTGGCTGCAAAATCGATAGGCTTGGGCAAACCAACCTGCCCCGATAAACTCCACTTGGGCCAATTCAAAGCCGGAATTGGCCTCAATCGCTTGAGCTAATGCTGGATCAATCTGCATCAAACGTTCTCCAATAATTGAGTAGTGCTCCAAATTGATTGTACCCTGATTGATCCACGAAGCGCACGAAGGATTTTTTAGCCACAGATTGACACAGATGGATTTGATTATTCTGCGATGCCAAATAGCTGAACCATAGCCACTAGACTCGACCTTTCTGCCTTTTACGTTTGCTTTTATCCCTCATCCTTCATCCTTACTCTCCGCGCCTCTGCGTTAAAACTTAATCTACGAATAGCTATTGTTCTTTGCTCTCTGTTCTTCAGTGCAACTCCTAATTGCGAGGGTGGACTAGCGATTGATTGTATTGATTGCAGTGAGCCAGCATACTTGAGTGCTAGAATGATGAAGCCGGTAATATATGTGGAGAGCAGGCTTGTGGTGCGTAAGCTGAGTTTTTGGGGGCTGAGTATCAGCGTTTGGCTGGCTGGTATGGCGCTGCTGGGCGG
Organism: Herpetosiphon gulosus; assembly: GCF_039545135.1. Taxonomy (NCBI): domain Bacteria; kingdom Bacillati; phylum Chloroflexota; class Chloroflexia; order Herpetosiphonales; family Herpetosiphonaceae; genus Herpetosiphon; species Herpetosiphon gulosus. The sequence continues at coordinate 120,454 of NZ_BAABRU010000008.1, forward strand.
CATGTTTGGCTGGAATTTAGCATGGTTCAAAGATTGGCAGTGGCTGGCCGAGCAAACTGGCTGGCGTTTCTGGCTGAGCCAATGGCTTTTTCGGGCATTGCTCTGTTTGCCCTTAGTGCTTGGTTTGCTGGTATTGCTACATCCCTTGTGGCTTGGCCGCCGCGTACTTGCTGCAACTAAAGCCGATTTAGTGGTTGCAGCCGCTCCTAATGCCGAAACGTTAAGTCGGCGGCGTTTTATGCTTGAAGCTGGCTTATTGGGTGGTTTGGTTGGTTATAGCAGTGTGATTGAGCCATTCAACCCTGAAATTGTTGAGCTTGAGTTGCCGATTGCCAATTTGCCTAGCCGTTTTGAGGGCTTTAAAATTGTGCAATTAAGCGATTTACATGTCTGTGCTTATACTCCCGCCACTGATGTAGCCCGCGCCGTATCATTAATTAACCAGCTTGATGCTGATATCGTGGCGATCACTGGTGATTTTGTTGATCAGCATGCGAAATTTGCTGATGATGCAACTGTTCCGCTGCGCCAATTGCAAGCCCGCGAAGGCATTTTTTCGGTGCTCGGCAACCACGATTACTATACTGGCGATATTGATCGTATGATTTGGGCGATTAAACGAGCAGATCTTGGGCTGTTGATCAATCAGCATACGATTATTCGGCGTGGCGCTGACCGTTTAAATTTGGTGGGCTTAGATGACCCCAAACATGATGATGGTGATGGCTGGAGCCATAGCAGTATTGATCCGGCGCGAGCATTTGCCAAGTTACGGGCTAGCGATCCCTGCATCACGCTCTTGCATAACCCGATTTTTGCGCCAAGCGTGGTAAAGGCGTATGGGCCGCAGCTGATTTTGGCTGGCCATACTCATGGTGGCCAGATTTGGGTTCCAATCTTAACCGAAAGTGTTGTACGTTCGCGTGATCATTTTGTGGCTGGGCGCTATCAACTTGCCAATAGCCAAATCTATGTCAATCGTGGATGGGGGTTTACCGGGCCACCGCTGCGTTTTGCTAAGCGTCCCGAAATTAGCGTGGTGCGTTTAACAAGGGGGCAGGAGTCAGCTCTCAGGGACTAGAGGGCTATGAAAAGCACGAAGTTAAGTTTTTCGCCACAGATGAGCATAGATTGCTATTATCATCGTGCTATCCCCAAGCGACTTGTGATATTCCCACTGTGTGGCTTCATCCCTGAATCCTGACCCCTAGCCCCTACTGACCCTCTGCGTTCAATGCCGCTCCCTGCTCCCTCGATTAAATAATTTCAAGCACTTGCTGCTCGATCACCTCGCCAATTAGCCAAAGTGGATCGCCAGCTTGGGCAAAACGCTGTTCGAGGGCATTGGCATGCTCGGCTACAACTGCAATTAACAAGCCGCCCGAGGTTTGGGGATCGTATAACAAGGCTTGATGGGCTGGATCAGCTGTTTCTGCATAATTAACTGGCATTTGTTGCTCGACATAAGCGCGATTGGTATGCAACCCACCGGGCATAATTCCGGCTTGGGCGTAGCGATAGGCTCCTGGCAACAATGGTAAGGCCCGACTATTGATCTGTAGCCCAACCCCACTATTACGAGCCAACTCCAAGCCATGGCCCAACAAGCCAAATCCTGTAATATCGGTGGCGCTGCGAATTGTGCCAAGTGCCGCGATATGCTCGGCTGCTTGGCGATTGAGTTTGAGCATGCTCTCGATTGCTGCTGCTAAATCTGCTGGCTCGCCAACTTGGCGCTTGCTGGCGGTGCTAATCACGCCTGTGCCGAGCGCTTTGGTAAGGTATAACTGATCGCCCGCTTGGGCTTGGGCTTTGCGGGTAATTAAGGCTGGATCGATTAAACCAGTCACGCATAAGCCATATTTTGGCTCATTATCAATGATCGTATGGCCGCCAGCTAATACGGCTCCGGCTTCGGCAACTTTATCTGCACCGCCCTGCATAATTGCTTGAATAATCGCTGGATCTAAATCGCGTGGGAATCCGGCAATCGCCAAAGCCAAAATCGGCTTGCCACCCATGGCATAGACATCGCTTAGCGCATTGGCAGCGGCAATCGCCCCAAAACTATAGGGATCATCAACAATCGGCGGAAAGAAATCCACCGTTTGCACCAACGCTTGCTCTTGGTTAAGTTGATAGACCGCTGCATCATCGCTGACATCGAGGCCAACTAAAAGCTGCGGGCTGCTGGGTAAACGCAAGCTACTAATTAAATTGCTGAGAGCACCTGCCCCCATTTTGGCGGCTCAGCCAGCGCAAGAAGCTAGCTCAGTCAGCCGAATTTGTTCACGATCAGCCATGAGTATGCTCACTAAATTACATAGAAATTAAAGAATTTTAGCAATATCAGCCGTTTAACATTATACACATATTAAGAATCGCGTATAATAGGGCATCTCCAAAGGCGGCCCCTGTTTTTTCCGATGGTCCTACAGTGAGGTTCTGGCATGCACACACACAATGGACGTTGGTCGCGTTCGTTAGCGGTCGGTTTTGCGGTGTTGGCGGCGTTTGTGTTAGCGCCAATTGCTTCGATTTCGGCCCATAGCAATCATGATCATAAGATTTATGTTGCACCATTTGGCAAAGATGAGGGTGATTGTTCGAAGATTTGGCAGCCCTGTTTGACGATCGATTATGCGATTAGCCGTGGGACTGGCAAAGGTGATGAAATTCGGGTTGCTGCTGGCGATTATAGCTACGATGCTCGTAAGGTAGGCTTATTGCTGAGCCTCCAAATTCCAGTGCGCGGTGGGTATAGTGCTCGTGATAATTTCATGCAGCAAGATCCCCAAGCCAACCCAACCTATGTTGCTGGGATTCCCAGCCGCTATCGGGAGCAGTTGGCGGCAATTGGCTTTGCGCGGGTTGAAGATCGCGATGGTCGTCATAGCCCAGAACTTGAGCGGATGCAAATTCCTAGCGAATTGGAAACCCCAAGTACTGCTCAGCCTTGTACGAATGGCATGGCTGGGATTTTCGAGTGTAGTGGCATCGACTTTTTGGGCAGTGTGCCACTCTCAAGTTTTCGGGTAAATGGTAATGGTGCCGGTGCCGGCAGTAATTTGTGGGGCCACGTCGATCTCAATACTGATCGCGAATATGCGATTATTGGGGTCTCCAACGGTACTGGCGTGGTTGATGTGACTGATCCAACCAATCCGGTGGTGATTGGCACGGTGCCAGGCAATAGCTCATCGTGGCGTGAAGTTAAGGTCTATCAATATTTCAACCAAGCTCAAAATCGTTGGAATGCCTATGCCTACCTTTCAACCGAAAGTCGCACTCAAGGCTTGCAGATTGTCGATCTGAATCACTTGAGTGATCCAACACCTTCGGTTAGTTTGGCGGCAACCTATACCGCTGACTTTGGCTCATCGCACACCGTCTATATTAAGAATGTTGATCTCAGCACCAATGTGGCGTTGCCTGGCAAAACGGCTGTGCTGTATATGAACGGGGTTGGTAAAAACGGCAGTCGCTTGAATTCAGGCGTGTTTCGCGCCTTTGATATGAGCAATCCGTTGACTCCGCAAATTATTGATACTGGCGTGCCGGATACGAATATTAGCTATACCCACGACGACACCAGCATGATTATTACCGATTCACGGACTTCGGCATGTGCGCCTGGCCACCAAGCCTCGTGCGAAATCTTGTTCGATTTCAGCGAATCGTCGGTCGAAATTTGGGATATTACCGATTCGGCCAATCCATTCCACATTAGTTCACGGCCTTATTCAGGCAGTGGTTACACCCACTCGGGCTGGTATAGTGATGACAAAATGTATCTGTTCATTCAAGACGAATTGGATGAACAAAATTTAGGTCATAATACCCGCGTTCGTACCATGGATATTCATGATCTGGATAATCCAACGATTAGCGCTGTATGGGACGGCCCAACCGCCGCAATCGACCATAACGGCTATACGATTGGTAATAAATATTACATGTCGAACTATTTGCGTGGTTTGACGATTCTTGATGTGACTAACCCTAATAGCATCCAAGAAGCAGCCTTCTTCGATACCTATCCTGGTAGCAATGACTCCGATTTCGATGGGGCTTGGGGGGTTTATCCTTACTTGCCAAGCGGCACTTTGATGATCAGCGATATTTCACGTGGCTTGATTTTGGTACGCGAACCAACCAGCACTCCTGATCAAGCGATTGCTGGCTTGGAAGCAACCAACGATGGCCCAACCACTACTGGTGATGTTACCAATTTTGAGGCGACGATTCAGGCTGGTACGAATGTAACCTATGCGTGGGATTTTGGTGATAACACTGCTGTGGTGACCTCAACCAATACCACGATTAGCCATACCTATCCAAACGCTGGTAACTATACGGTTGAGTTAACCGCCAGCAATGGCACCAATTCGCAAACGGATACAACAACCGTGGTGGTGCAAGCGCCGCCACAAACCGAATGGAAAATTTGGCTGCCCTTTGCGATTCGGGCGGAATAACGCTTAAATCCTTTGGAGATCAACAGGCGGGGCATTTGCCCCGCTTGTTGCGTTAATTTTAGAGCGCAGTGCGCGGATGCTGTTTGTGCCAGACCCGTTTGCCTAGGGTCGAGAGCGCAATTTCAACCGCAACTGTTGCCGTGCGATTGCGATCATCAAGAATTGGATTGACTTCGACAATATCTAAGCCAATCATGCGCCCTGATTCGGCGATCAATTCGGCGGCCAAATGGGCTTCGCGATAGGTTAAGCCACCAGGCACAGGTGTGCCAACCCCAGGCGCAACCGCAGGATCAAGTACATCTAGATCGAAGCTGACATAGAAACCATCACGAGCTTGGTTGGCAACGCTGATCGCCCGTACCATGGTTTCATACATGCCATAGCGATCGATATATTCAGTGGCAAAGACTTGTACTCCAGCCTCGGTGAGCAATTGGCGCTCTTCGGGGTCGAGGTCGCGCACCGCTACTAACGCCACTCGATGTGGGTTAATCATCGAATTTGCTAGGCGCTGACCACTCAAATGAATCAAGCGTTCATCGCCGTAACCACACAGTGCTGCCAAGGGCATGCCATGAATATTGCCCGAAGGCGAAGTGCTAGGAATATTGAAATCGCCGTGGGCATCAATCCAGAGCACCCCAATATCACGATTGTGGGCGGCTCCACTAACCGAACCCAAGCCTAAACTATGGTCACCACCAAGCACGACTGGCACATGGCCTTGGCTACACGACTGATCAACCTCGCTGGCTAATTGAATCAAGGTATCACGAATTGGCTCGAAATAGCGCAACGTTAGGTCGCCGACGGGCAGGGTTTCGGCGATGCTGGCCGTGAGATTGCCCCGATCAATCACGGTATGACCAAGCTCCTCTAATTGTGAACGTAAGCCTGCATAACGAATTGCACTTGGCCCCATGTCCACGCCGCGCCGCCCTGCACCCAAATCGAGCGGGACACCGATAAGATCGATTAGCACAAGAACCTCCTAGTGAATCTTGCTTTCATGCACCATTGAATGAAAGCCTAGGCCTATTTTAACCGATAGCTGGCCAATTGAGGGCAATTGCTGATCATGTGGCTCCAGCACAGGCTTAATTCTTAAAAAACCGTGCGCACAAAAAACCAACCATATGCTGTAATAGACTCATTTGATGTTCGCTATTTTTATCACGATAGGCTTGAGCAGCCCCTGGAGTGTGTGGTTCTGCTGATATGTGCGCTAAGTTGGGTTAAAGGTTAAAGCCATTTAACTTTTATCACCCATAGGTCACCCATAAGGTGTAGGAGCGATCATCACAGAAATAGCGCCTGGGTTTAGGCCATAATTCCCACGACAAGCATGCTGCTATGCGCTATAGTTCACAATTAGAGGACGAGTTATGAGCATTATGCCATTTGCGGCATGGCCAAAATTGTTAAGATGTCACCACATTCCCATTCGACTTAGCCTGTCGCTTGACATGCCGCACTAATCTAGGCACGATCATAGGCGTAGCACCAGCAGGAATTTGGCAATAGCAGGTTGATCTGCGCTTAGCTCATGTTCTCGAAAGGATTTGTGATGATCAAACGACAGTTTCATGCGCGGGTGGTTGTGATGCTCGTAATCTTCAGTCTGTTGGCTGGTGGATTACTGTTGCAACCATTGACCCATGATGCAGCCGCCCAAACTCGCTCAACAGTTCAATATAGTTATAATCCTGAGCGGCAACATGTGCATTCTGGAAGCATTAGTTTTTTTCGCCAAACGATTTTTAATTCGAGTTCGGCATTAACTGGCGCTTCGTTGTTCGATAGCCCAACCGGGATGATCTTCGGCCCCGATGGGCGTTTGTATGTCGGCCAGTTTAATGGGCGAATTTTTGCAATTACGCTCAACCCAACCAACCATCAAGCTACCGCCGTTCAGGTGATCGAAACAATCTACAATTATCCTAATACTAACGACGACGGTTCGCCTGCAACTGGGGTGAATGGTCGTCAGTTGGTGGGGATTTTGTTTGATCCGGCTTCAACGCCATCGAACATGATTTTGTATGTTTCGCATAGTGACCCACGCTATGGCTACAACAGCGATACAACCTCGCAAAAAATCAACACCCGCTCGGGCACAATTAGCAAATTGGTCAGCACTAATAATTTTGCAACCTCTACCGATATTATTAAGGGTTTGCCGCGCTCACGCGAGAACCATAGCACCAACAGCATTGTTTGGGGTCCAGATGGCTGGATGTATATCTCGTCGTCGAGCAATACCAATAATGGTGCACCAAGCGCTCACTTTAGCAATTTGGCCGAATATTATCTCTCGGCGGCAATTTTGCGAGCCAATGTGCGCGATGCAGGCTTTCCTTCAGCAGGCATTGATGTCAAAAATGTCAATAATGCGGCAGCTTTAGCTCCATTTGCTGGCCAATTTGAGATGTATGCGACTGGCTATCGCAATGTTTATGATTTTATTTGGCTCAATAATAAGTTTTATGCCAATGTCAATGGTGGCAACGATGGCTATGGCGATACGCCGAGTGCCGCTCAATGCCCTGGTGGGGTGGAAATTAACCCACGCTATTTGCCCGATACCCTGAAAATTGTGACTCAAGGCTCGTATGGTGGCCATCCCAACCCTGCCCGTGGCGAATGTGTGCTGAACAATGGTAATGCCCAGGGTTTGCCAACGCCACCAAACTACAATCCACCAGCCTTGACCTACGATTTCCGCCCATCCACTAATGGGATTACGGCGTACATTAGCAATGCCTTTGGTGGTGCGTTGCAAGGCAATTTGATTGTCGCAACCTATGGTCAAAATCAAGATGTCAGCCGCGTTCAGCTTGATGCGAATGGCAACCCAACCATGATTCAAACCTTGGCCAAGTTCAATCAACCGCTTGATGTGGTGACCGATGCCAAGGGTGTGATTTATGTGGCCGAATTTGGCAGCGATGCAATTACCATCCTTGAGCCAGAAGATTTACCCAATTGTCCGCCACCGCCGCCCTACTCTAGTGCGGTCGATAGCGATAACGATGGCTACTCGGATTTTGATGAAGATCAAAATGCTACCAATTTGTGTAGCCGTGCCAGCGTGCCCAACGATTTTGATGGCGACATGATTTCCGATTTGACTGATCCTGACGACGATAACGATGGCATTCTTGATGTCAATGATCAGTTGTATTTTGATGCAGCAAACGGCAACAACACCAAATTACCCGTTGAATTCAATTGGAATCCTGGTGATGCACCGCTAGGTAAGGTTGCCAATACGGGCTTTACTGGGGTGCAAATTACCAACGGAGTTACTCGTACCGCCGAAGCCAAGATTGCAGTTGGCGCTGCTGGTGGTTTTACCAACATCATCACCACCGAAGGCACGAATGCTGGTACGATCAATACCCAATCCAACGCTTTGCAAATAGGCTTTGATCCCCATCGCAACTTCCGAGTTGAAACGCGGATCACCGAAATGTTCCTTGGGCGCACGCCTGAGGGCGATCAAGCGGCAGGTTTGTTCTTCGGCCCCAACCAAGATAACTACGTGAAATTGGTGGCAACGGCCAATTTGAATGGCGACGGTACGAGTGGCGACACAGGGTTGCAATTTGCCATGGAAGTTGCCGGAAACTTGCAAATCGATCCAACCAATAATAATCCGAGCATGATATTGCCTGGTGTGAGCAATATCGACCTGCGCTTAGACGGCAATCCTGCTGCTCAGACCATGACCGCCTATTATAAAACTGATGGCGGCAACTGGACAGCAATTGGCACGATCAATGTTCCTTTGTGGTTCTTCAATACGGGAACGCCAGCGGGAATTTTGGCAACCAATCATGGCACACCAAATACCATCTCATTTATTTTCGATTTCTTCCGCTTGAGTTATCGCGATATCGTGGCGCGGATCAACGGTGGTGATCGTGATTGGACGACCAACGACGGAGCTGCTTGGAGTCCTGATACGAGTGCCAACCGTCCATATTCAACTGGTGGCGGCACCTATGTCTTGATTCCAGGCGTTTCGTGTCCCCAAATCTACAATGTGACCCGCGACTTTGATCGGTTGTACTGCTCTGAACGCAATACCAGCGGCTCAGCGGTGCAATATACAATTCCGGTCAGCAGCACTGGTACGTATGCGGTGCGCTTGCACTTTGCCGAACTGTATTGGGGCACGAATGGCCGGCCTGGGCCGAACCAGCGTAAATTCAATGTTCAGCTTGAAGGCACAACGGTGTTGACCAATTTCGATATTTTCAGCGAAACTGGCGCAACCTTCCGGCCAATCACCAAGACCTTTACCACCAATATTACTGATGGTGCGGTCAATATTGGTTTGCCAACGGGCCAGCCAGGCAATGTTGATCAAGGCAAGATTTCGGCGATTGAGGTTTGGGGGCCAATTCTCAACATTGCCAATGTTACGCCAACGGTCACGCCATCGCCAACGGCAACCAATACACCATCGCCGACGGCAACCAACACACCAACCAATACGCTAACACCAACAATCACGAATACACCGACCAATACCAATACGCCAACGCCAACATCGACTGGCACGGTGACGGCGACCTTTACACCGACCAACACGGCCACGCCAAGTAATACGCCGACTAACACACCGACCGAAACCGTAACGCCCAGCGCTACGGCAACCCAAGGCGCGGCGACCTATCGAATTTGGCTGCCGTATACCGTCAAAAACTAAGCCCGATTCCAACGGAGCCATCACGCGCGGATGGCTCCGTATTTGCTCAAAACTCACAGCTTAGTCATGACGTGAATTCCTTAAAAATGTTTTTTAAAACATTAAAATATAACAAAAAAGTATTAAAATTCATGCAAATGCTGGCCAAGAAAACCAAAATTTGCGATGCAAGGATTGACAAAATTAGTACCATTGTATATAACAGTACCGTACTTTTAGTCAATCTCAACTGATATACTGATCGATAACGATGTCCCGTAGCAAATGCTCTTTTTTTGATCGATCGCGATTGATGCGGTTTTTTGCGCGTTAAGCGTTGAAAGGCCACCACTCGCTACGGGTCACAAGCTGTTCCAGGAGGGGTCATGACCATGAAGCGGTCTATTGTTCGTTGGTTGCATGGGGTGCTCGCAGCATTCTTGTTTAGCAACCTTTGGCTTGTGGGCGCACCACCAACCATGGTGGCAGCGGCGGTTCCGGCGGTAACTCGCCAGCCACTCACGCCAACTCAAGCTAAAGCCCTACTAGAGGCACCACGGGTAACCGATACCTTGCCGCTCAACGGCTCGACCTCGGTCAACCGTGATATTTTCATTGCAGCAAACGTGTATATTCCTAATGGCGGGCTTGACCCCCAAACCTTGACAGCAGCTTCTGTCAAATTGATTCGGGTGATTGATAGTTATGAAATCGCCGCCCGTTTAACCACCTCGGCAGCGGGCGATGTGATTATTCTCAATCCCAACGATTATCTCGACCCATTTACCCAATATCGTTTTCGGGTGAATGTGGGGGTAGCTGCGAACAATTTGCTACTTGATATTGCTGGCGAACCGTTTGAAGCCTATGAATCGACCTTTACGACTGGGAGTGCTGGTGGCCCTGCGGCAACTGGCAACATTCGTTTTAACAAAGTTGCGACGGGCATTACCATGCCCAATGATTCTGGCTATACTTCGTTGGCAATTGGCCCTGATGGCAAGCTCTACGCTGCCACGGTCAAAGGCCAAATTGTGCGCTATAGTATCAATCCCGATGGAACCCTGGATAGTGCTGGTAGCTTGACCATCCAAACGGTGCGGACCTATACTGGTACAACCCAAGATCGCATGATCATTGGTTTGGTCTTTGATCCAGCCTCAACCCCATCCAGCCCAATTTTGTGGATTACTCACAGCCCCTATGCGCTGAGCAACGGCCCCGATTGGAGCGGTAAACTTACGCGCCTGACCGGAGCCAATCTAACCAGTGCCCAAGATTATTTGATTGGCATGCCGCGCTCATCACGCGATCACCTTTCAAATAGTTTGGTGTTTGGGCCGGATGGCGCATTGTATATGACTGTTGGTAGCAATAGCGCCATGGGTCATATTGATAATGGTTGGAACTTGCGGCCAGAGCATAAATTAGGCGCTGCAGTGCTGCGGATCAATCAAACTGCCTTAGCCAGCGGCTCGTTACCATTGAATGTGCAAACTGAAGATGGTGGCACCTACGATCCATTTGCTGTAAATGTGCCTGTCACCATTTATGCCTCAGGTGTACGCAACGCCTACGACTTGATTTGGCATACAAATGGCGAGTTGTATACGGCGACCAATGGCTCGGCTGCTGGTGGTAATACCCCACCAACCCCAAGTAATTTGTCAAACTATGCTCCATGTCAAAATCGGATCGACTTTGCGACCAATGGCGCATATGTTGGTCCAGATGTGCCAAAACTATCGTCAAGCTCGAATACCCGCATTCCTGATCAATCCGATTTTCTCTATCGGGTTGATCAAGGTGGCTATTATGGGCATCCCAACCCGCAACGTTGTGAGTGGGTCTTGAACGGCGGTAACCCAAGTTCAGCCGTCGATCCCGCTGAAGTTGCGCCTGGTGGCAGCAATGTTGGCTATCCAGTTGGTACGCAATCCGACCGCAACTATCGCGGCTTCTCATGGGATTTCGGCTTACACAAATCACCCAACGGCACAATCGAATATAAATCAAACACCTTCAATGGCGCACTCAAAGGCAAGTTGATTGTTACGCGCTACAGCGGTAGCAAAGACTTGGTTGTGCTGACAATTGGTGCTAACAAAGAAATTATCAGCGAACAAGGTGGCCTACCTGGGATGAAAGATTTCTCAGGGCCGCTTGATGTGATTGAAAATACCGCCAACGGCAACTTATATGTTTCCGACTATTTGGCCGAAAAAATCTATCTGCTGACACCTGATATTCAGCCCGAACCACGGATTGATATTCGCCCAGCTCGGCGCGTGTTTAATTTGGCACGGCCAACCGCTGGTACACTCGATTCAACGACTCAAACCTTTGTGATCAGTAACACTGGTCAAGCCAATTTGAGCGTAACAGGTGTGCAGTTAATTGGGCCTGAGGCTGGCTCGTTTGTGATTACCAACTTGCCAAGCTTCCCACAAACCTTAATTCCAAGCGCAACCTTGAGCTTGAATGTGGTGATGCGAGCTAATGCTGCCACCAGCTTGGGCACAAAAGGCGCGATTATCCAAATTCAAAGCAACGACCCAATTAATCCCAAAATCGATGGGGCATTACGCGGCTTGGTCTATGCCAATGGCACAGAGCCATCGTTGCAGTGGATTCTCGATACCTACGAATTCCCGATGAATGTTGGCGATGATGATCCATCGACAACACCGATCCATAGTGCTAATGGGACATCGTTGGTGCTTGGCCAAGAAATTGTGGCCGATTTCTTCACCCGTGCGACAACTTCGCCGATTACCCTAGAACCATTGGCGGTCTTTGCCCCAAGTGGTCCTGCTAGCACGGCCCTAACTTTGGGTTGGTATCCAGTCAAGAGCGCTGGGGCCAATCGCACGAGCATCTTCTCAGTGCCAAATACCAGTGCTCAACGCTTGAATCCAAGCATCAATGGTAGTTTGACACTCGATCCAGGCTATGAATTCTTCGATTTCTATACTCAATGGCCAGCCCACGCTAATCGCTTGGTCTATGGTCAAGATAGCTTGAACAGCTTTGATGTAGCTAACCCTCATCACATGCGGGTTTACCCACTTAAAACGACCAACGATTCAACCGTTACCAATGCCTATGTGGTGGTCTTTGAAGAGGCTACGGCTGGCTTAGAATATCAAGATTTGGTCTTTATTGTGCGCAATGTGCGGCCAGTGCGCTTGCCAAGCATGAGCACACCAATTCAAATCAATTTCCAAAGTGCCTCGACTGCTGTGCCGCTTGGCTACATGCGCGATTGGGGTCAAGCGTTTGGTAATCGCAACGAAAAAGATCAAGGCGATGGCTCGTTGTATTATGGCTGGGTCAACCCCAATACGATCACCCCAATTCTGCTTGATACCAATGGCCGCTATCGTTTTGTCGCTAATATCGACAAACGCTACGATTCATTGATGCACATGCGAGCCAACGATCTTTCCGGTGGCTTCGGTGGGGTCAAAGAACCTGGCTCATGGGAAATTGCAATTCCCAACGGTATCTACTCGGTCACGGTTGCCGTGGGCGATCCCCAAACCCAGCAAGTGCCAGAGTTTGATCGGCATACGATCAATGTTGAAGGCGTGAATGCGATTAACAATTTTGCCTCATCGGGGGCAACTGGTGCACCAACCCGCCACTCGACTCAAACGGTTGTGGCGACGGTTAGTGATAATCGCTTAACCATCGATGCCAATGGTGGGATCAACACCAAGATCAACTTTGTGACGATCACTCCCTATGTGGAGCCACCAACCCCAACCCCAACCCATACGCCAACCAATACACCAACGGCAACTAATACGCCCACGGTGACCAATACACCAACATCAACTAGCACGGCGACGGCAACCAATACGGCTACGCCATCGAATACGCCAACCGTGACGACCACACCAGTGCCAACCACGCCTGGTACAACCCAACCGACCAATACCTTTACGCCAAGCCCAACTGTTGGCCCAAGCGTTACGCCTGGTACACCAACCGCGACCGTTACGCCAACGATTACAGTTACGCCTGGTACGCCAACCGTGACGGTGACCCCAACCGTAACTGTGCCGCCAGCAACCAATCGGGTTTATATCCCGATGGTGATTTTGGGTGGGCCACAGGGTGGCTCTGGTGGTGTTACCTTTGGTCTCAAAGGTATGTATCGGCCAGCAATTGACGGTGCTGTGAGTACCCGTCAGTACAATGATCAAAACTTTAGTTCAGCCATCGAGAGTGCTGTGCGTCAACTCCAAACTATGATGACGCTTCAAGTCTTGGCTGGGGCATGTTTCGGCGCTGGTCAGCTGGAAATCGAAAATGTTGAATCGCATAACATCCCCTATAACGATTGGCTGATGTTTAGCAAGATTCAAAATCCGGCTGCACGCAGTGGCACACGCAACTACTTCCGCAATACGGGTGTGGTGCGGGTGCGTAACACCGGCACTGGGCCGTTGATTCTGAGCAGCATGACCATTACTGGCTCATGGACGTTGAGCGGTACTTTGAGTTTGCCAACGATTTTGCAGCCCAATACATTCCGTGATATTCGCTTGGATTTCACGCCACCAAATGACCCTCGTAGCAACCCTCCTGGGATTGCCTATTCGGGCCAGATGTTGCTCAAGACCAATGATGCTGCTGAGCCGAATAAAATCATTGAGCTTCGTGGCTGGTGGCAAGCCCAAAATGAGGGCGACGATGAACCAAATATCCAACAAATTATGGATTTCTTTGGTTATGATGTGCGGATCGTTTATCCAGGCCAAACCTGGAATGCTGATTCAGGTGCATTAACTCAAATTGGCGAAGAAGTGATTTCGCCTTACTGGACGCGCTTTGATTCAAGCAAACCAGTGCGGGTGGTGCAATTGGCTGGCTTACACCAGTGCTGTACCACGAGCACCGCCAGCGATATTGCTTGGGCAGCCCAAGGCAGCACAACCCTGCAAGAATCTAGCACCCACCATCCATCCGATGGTCAAACCTACTTGCCACGCTTGTATGATGGCAGTGATTTGTTTGATATCAATTTGAACCCAACTGGAACGTTCCAATTTATCATCTCACAAACCGCATGGGGCGATCCTCAATACAACAATCCAGTTGGCAAGCACTATCTACGGGCGTGGCCATTGCGTGATCGCAACGGGGTCTTGATTCCCAATAGTTATGTGCTCTCGATGGACTTTAACGGGATCAACTACGACTACAACGATAATGTTTATATTGTGAACAACATTCGGCCTGAGTTTGTGGCTGTTGATGATTCAACCGTGGCGGCAATGCCTGGCACGCCTAGCCTCAACTTGGAATTCAATCAAAATTATCCCAATACCTTGATTGATAACACCAGCGTTGGCACGGGCTTCCCAATCACCCAACGCAACAAGAATGACTTCAAACAGATTAGCGTTGGTTCGTCATATGACCCAACGCTGCTGACGATGAACACTACTGGAGCCGGCACGCTGACCTTGGTGTCGCCTGCAGGCACCCAGGATGGCACAACCAATACCCAAGTTAATGCCTTGCAACTGCCGTTCAACGCTCAAGCCTCACGTTTTGCAATTACGACGCGGATCGATGGCAGTGTGGCGGGCTTTACCAGTGCCAATCGTCAAGCAGGCATCTTCTGGGGCATGGAGCAAGATAATTATCTGAAAGTGATGCTTAGCTCAGCCAGCACCCAACCAGTCATCGTTTTTACCAACGAAACTAATGGGACAAGTGCAACTGTGGCAACTAGCCCAGCCATTGCTAGCCCTGCCAATGTTGTAGCAACCGAATTGCGCTTGACTGGCGATCCAAAAACCGGGGTGGCCACGGCTGCCTATCGGATTATTACCGCAGCTAATCCTAACCCAAGCTTTACGACATTGGGCCAAGTGACCCTGACCGGTGGGCGCTATCAACGCTTCTTTGATCGCAAGGTTAATGCAGGCATTTTGACCACCCACAAAACCAGTACAACCTTCAACGCGGTTTTTGATAAATTTGTGATTGGGCTTGACGAAACCACCGCCGCGCGGCCAGTTTTGGCACGGGTTGATGTTGGCAGCGCCAACAGCTTCACCGATAGCGCCAGCAACGTTTGGCAAGCTGATACTGGCTTATTCGAGCCAAGCAATGCTGCGGCTGAAGGCACTGGTACGCCAGCAATCGACAATACTCTCGATGACACGCTCTATCAGACCTATCGTGGCAATGTGGGTAATGCAACTCGCACGATTACCTATAACTTGAGTGTGCCTGCCACGGTGCAAAAAGTCGATGTGCGTTTGCACTTCGCCGAACTCTTCTGGGGTGCGCCTGGTGGTGGGGCTGCTGGCCCAGGCCGACGGGTGTTTGATGTTCGAGCTGAAGGCGAAACTATCCTCGACAACTTCGATATCACTGGCTCGGTTGGGGCTGCTCGCGCCGCCGTCATTGTGCCAATCGATGGAATTACGGTTATCGATGGCCAATTGCAACTAGCATTTGATGCTGAAATGGACTTTGCTTCAATCTCAGCAATTGAGGTCTTTGCAAGCACGGTCAATGGCAATGTGCCACCAACCGCCAATGCTGGGGCTGATCAGCAAGTTGCGCTAAATGCTAGCGTGAATTTGGCTGGCACCAGCAGTGATTATGAAAACACGACCGTAACTGGTGCTTGGACCCAACTTGAAGGTACAACGGTTACTTTGTCGGGTAGTGGCAATAATCGTAGCTTTACCGCTCCAGCTAGCGCTAGCACCTTGGTGTTCCGCTTTACTGCAACCGATGCTGGCGGCGCAAGCACCAGCGACACCGTGACGATCTTGGTTGGCGATAAGCCAATCGAGCAAGTGGTGGCGGTCTCGAACGGCCCATCATCGCCTAACGATGCAATTACCTTCCAAGCTGTGGTGGCTTGTGGCAGCAACGTCAATTTTGCTTGGAACTTTGGCGATGGCACTCCAGTGGTCAACGAAAGCACTGGTAAGGTGCGCCATGCCTTTGCAACCAAAGGCACGTATAACGTAACCGTCACCGCCAGCAATGGCTCAAGCAGCGTTGCAACCTCGTTGCAAGTACAGGTCTTGCCATTGTTGACCCGCTTCAATGCAGGCGGTTTCAGCAGCTTGACCACACCTGATGGTGTGCGCTGGGCTTCCGATAGCTATTCGCAAAATGGTAGCACCTCGAACCCAGGCAGCTTAGGCGATGTCGCCAACACCGATAACGATGTGTTGTATTACGATGATCGCTTTGCCACGGGCGCAACCACCGCAACCTTGGATTATGCGATTCCAGTGCCAACCAGCGGCCAATACACCGTGCGCTTGCACTTCGCCGAAATCTTCTTTGGGGTGGCGAACGGCGTGGCTGGTGGCACTGGCAAGCGGGTCTTCGATGTTAATCTCGAAGGAACGCGGGTGCTCAACGACTACGACCCAACCCTCGCTGTTGGTGCTAAAGCTGCTGATACCCGTTTATTCACAGTCAATGTGACTGATGGGGTGCTGAATATCAAGTTCGCACCTGAAGCTAGCCGCCCAACCGTGAGCGCAATCGAGGTCTTTGGGGCGCAAAATATGACCTTTGCTACCCCAACCGCCTTGCCATCGCCAACTAATACGCCAATTGGTACCTTCACGCCAACGCCCGAAGGCACCTTCTTCTTGAAGGTCAACTTCCAGCCCAACGATGCTGGGGTTGTGCCCAATGGCTATGCCAAGGATTATGGCCAAGGTTATGGTTTGCGTGTCGATCCAGGCCAAGGCTCTGGCCTAACCTATGGCTGGGTTGATAGTGCTGGTCAGCCCAAGAGCTTGATCACAGATCCACGTCGCCGTAGCGTCAATAGCGATCCACGTTTGGATACCTTGATGCACATGCAGTTGACCACTGGTGGCGGCAAGTGGGAAGCATCGATTCCAAACGGGGTCTATGATGTAACCGTGGCGGTCGGCGATGCCCAAGCTGGTGGCTCAGCAATGTCGCATAACGTTACAATCGAAGGCGTGGTGGCGATCAACCAATTCGTGCCGCCGGCTAATGCCTCGAATGGCGCAGCCAGCTTGCATCAAACCAACACCGTGCGAGTTACGGTCAGCGATGGTAAGTTGACGGTTGATCCAGTTGGTGGCACCAATACCAAGATTAACTACTTGGATATTAATTGGTTTGGTTCGTTGGCAACTGCCACGCCAACTAATACGGCAACGGCGACCGCCACCAACACCCCAACCAATACGGCAACGGCGACGGCCACTGATACCCCAACCAATACGGCAACGGCCACAGCAACCGAAACGCCAATCAACACACCAACCAATACCAATACGCCAACTCCAAGCAACACGCCAACCAACACGGCAACCTTGGAGCCAGGCATTACGCCAACGATCACCAATACGCCAACAATTACGCCAACGCCAACTGAAACAGCTACGCCAACCGCGACTGCTTCGGTTACGCCAACCGCAACGACTGGCACAGCAACCTATGTGGTCTTCTTGCCTTACACGGCTAAAGATAACTAATCACTGAGCTTCAGCATCCGGTGGAGTGTTATGCTCCGCCGGATGTTTTTGTTTAATCGTTGAGCGCAAATAGCCATTGCTGAGGGAAATGCACATACACCGTTTGGCCAATTTCGCGAATTGCTTGGGCTGTTTCGCGTGCTACAACCATTTGCTCGTTAGTTTGCAAACGATATTCCCAGCGCTCACCAAGGTAGCGCCGTTCGATAATTTGGGCTGCAATAGTTTGAGGGTGAGCCTGATCGTTAATTTGGATATGCTCAGGCCGAATTGCAACGTGCCTTGTATTCGGGGCAAAGTTTCCATTAAATTGACCAAGGCTGCTGCAAAATGTTGCGCCTTGCATCTGCCCCGCAATAATTGCTCCAACCCCCACGAATTGGGCGGCGGCACGGTTGGGCGGTCGCTCAAATAGTTCCATTGAGTTCAAATCGGCAATAATTTCACCGTTGATCAATAAGGCTGTGCGTTGCGCCAACGCCAAGGCCTCGCTTAAATCGTGAGTCACGATGATGGTGGTCATGTGTAATTCGCGATGCAGCCGCGCAATCACGCCTTGCAAATTAACCCGAATTTCGGGATCAAGGCTGCTCAACGGCTCGTCGAGCAACAGCACTTTGGGCTGAACTGCCAAAGCTCGCGCAAGCGCCACGCGCTGCTGCTGCCCGCCTGATAGTTGCTGCGGTTTGCGCTGCTGCATGCCGCTCAATTCAACTAATTCTAAAAGTTCAGCCACTTTTTGGACAATTATTTTTTTGGGTGTTTTGCGAGCTTTCAAGCCAAAGCCAATGTTTTCGGCTACCGAGAGAAACGGAAATAAATAGGGCTGCTGAAACAGCAAAACAATCTCACGTTGATGAGCAGGCACAGGATTCAGCAAACGCTCCGCCAGCCGAATCTCGCCAGCATCCGGTGCTTCAATGCCTGCCAATAGTTTTAGAATCGTCGATTTGCCTGAGCCAGAAGGCCCAAGCAAGGCCAAAAACTCACCTTGATTGAGCATTAGATTGATATTTTGGAGAATGGTCTGTTGTGCATACAATTTAGTTAGTTGATCAAGTTGCAAATAACTCATGGCCGTGGTGTAGCTCCTGTTGCTGGCGAACCCAAGTAGCGAGCCACCAAGCCTAGCAACAGCAAGAGCGGCGCAATAAAAATCAGGCTCAAACTGGCGATCAGGCTATAGTTGCCGCCGCTGGCTGCTGAAAATAACAACAGCGGCAGGGTGATAATCTTGCCGCCGCCGATCAGCAAGCTCAGCACATATTGGCTCCACGAAATTAAAAATGCCAATACACCAGCCACCACCAAACTTGGCAAGAGCAAAGGCAGGCTGACTCGCCAAAATACTTGCCATGGGCTAGCGCCCAAAACCGCTGCTTGATGTTCATAATGACGATCATAATGGGCCAAACTACTGCCCAAGGTCAGCACCACATACGGCAAAACTGGAATCAAATGCACCAACATCACCCCAAACAGCGTGCCAGCCAAGCCTAGCCGCAAAAATACGATGTTCAAGCCAATGCCTGTGGCAACGCTCGGCACGACCGTTGGCAGAAAAAACAAACCATAGATTAAGCCACGCCCACGAAATTGCTGCAATTCCAAGACTCGTGCTGCTGGATAGCCGAGAATCAGCGCTAAACCACTCACGCCTATCGCGATGATCAAGCTTTGCTCAAACCCCCGCCGCACCTGTGGATCGCGCAATTGACGCATAAACAGCCCACTATCCCAGCGTTCAGGCCACAGCGTCGGAAAAAACCAGCCTTGAGCAAAGGCATACACCAGAAAAATTGCGATGGGCACAATTAATAACAACGCTAAGAGCAATACCTGCCTGCGATAACTCATGGTTGCTGCTCCGCTCGTCGCCACCGCCAAGCCAAGCCCACCACTACCAGAATAATTAAACTCATCAGCATGCTTACAGCCATACCCTCAGCTCGCGCTTGCAAATCGGGATTGAGAAATAGCTCCAAGGCCATCGTTGCTAGCATTTCAGGGTAGCGCACCCCAACCAAGGCTGGCACTTCGTAGGCTCCAAAAATAAAACTAAACACCAACAAGCTCCCGCTGATTAAGCTGGGAGCCAAGAGCGGCCAAAGCACCAAGCGCAAGCGTTGCCAACGATTAGCCCCCAAACTTTGGGCCACCAAAAGATAGGCTCGACCTTGTTGACGTAATGTTGCCAAGCCGATGAGCAGCAAAAATGGCACTTCCTTGGTGATATAAGCCAGAATAATCCCAATGCCCCAGCGATCGCGCACCAATACCGGAAAATCCTTGGGCTGGTCGAGCCAACCGACGGCAAAGCCGATGCGGGCCAAGATGCCGCTTTGACTAAGCACCAACAGCAAGGCCATGGCCCAAACGCTATGCGGAATCGCTAAGTGCAAATTGCTGACAATGCTTAGCCCGCGATAGTGCTGTTGACGCTCGGCGATGCTGCTGAGCAAGCCCAAGCAAATGAATGCCGAGCCAAGCGTGGCGGCAAGACTGACCCACACCGAAAAAAGCAGAGCTGACCACCATTGGCTGCCAAGCTGCTGGCCGAGCAAAACATTACGATAGGCCGCCAAGCTTAGCTCGCGCTGATCTAAAAATGCTAGCCAGCCAAGGCTTTGGGCGATGCCATAGCCAAGGCTGCTACCAAACAAACCGAGCATAATGATGCTTGCTGGCGCTAATCCAAGCCAGTTGCGCCATTTAGCCATTGCAATTACTTTCGCAACACATTGGCATCCCAGCCTTGCTCAATCAAACTTTGATATTCGGCGGCGATATCGCTGCGCAACGATTTGGCCAAATCACTGGCAGGCGTGGCTGGATCGCCCAGTTGTTGGGCGGCACTCGCCAATTTGGCTGCCAAAGCCGGGTCGCTGACCTTGGTTGGGTCGATGCCATAGCCCAAGCCAAAACCATTTTCCGGCAAAATTTGGGCTGCTTGAAGTTCAGGGTCGAGAATCAAATTGGCTAATACCAAGGCCGCTGCTGGATTTGGCGCGGTGCTGGGGATGGCGACATAGTTGAAATCGCCGATCATATTATCATCAAAGACAAATGCTCGGGCACTTGCTGGCACTAAATTTTCCTTGATCAACGAGCCAGCTCCAGCGATTGCTTGGGTGATTGAAAAATCAACTTCGCCATTAGCAAACAGGCTGTGTAATTCGTTTTCGGTTTTGGGGTAGGTGCTGCCTTCGCGCCACAAGCAACCTTCTAACTGATTGAAATATTCCCACAACTTGGGCGACCATTGATCCCATAATTGCTGATTGAAAGCTCCGAGCCATTGTTCAGCGCCGCCACTGACTTCAAACAAGGCTTGTTTGACAAAGCGTGTACCCTGAAATGCGCCTGGGCCAGGTGCGATATAGGTAACTTTGCCCGGATTGGCGCAGGCATACTCCTTGAGCGCAGCATACGAACGGGGCAAATCGCTGGCTTGAAGCTTAGCTGAATCGTAAATCAACTGAAATTGAGCCGATGACCATGGGCTTTCGAGGCTTTCGACTGGCTCGCCAAAATCCAGATTGACTGCGGGATTGTTCCAGTTGACATATTTGCTGTTGGGCAGGTTTTGGCCCCAATCGCCACGCAACAGTTTAGCTTGTTTCAAAGAGGCAAAATTTTCGCCGTTGATCCAAATTAAATCGACAGCGCCAGTAGTTTTGCCCGCCTCTTTTTCGCTGAGCAACTGATTGACCACATCGACGGTATCGGCGACTGGCACGCGATTGAGCGTAATATTGTAGCGTTCTTTGAGTGCCTTGCCATAAAATTCATCAACAAAGCGATTGATGCTATCCGAGCCACCCCACATATACCAGTTGACCGTTTGGCCATTGGCGGCCTGCTCAATCCTGGCCCAATTGCTCAGATCAAGGTCGGTGTTGCTGGGAGCGCTGGTTGGTGTTGCGGCATTGCTGCCACAACTGGCGATGATCAGGCTCAAAAGGCCAATCAACAACCCCAAATTCCAAATCCGTTTGCCTGCGGTTGCTTGCATAACTCTGTGTTTACCCTCGGCTAGGCCGCTGGTTTAGCGGCTTCACGACGCTTAAGCCAGCGCGAAATCGCGATACTGATCATAAAAATAATAACTGAGCCAGCAAAGGCCCAAGGATTAAACGAAAACTCGGCGTTGGCAAAATCGCCCTCGAACGATGCCCCAAATAGCACAAAGGTCAGCGTGCCAGGAAACGAGCCGAGCATGGTTGCCAGCAAAAATTGCTTCCAGTTGATCCGCAAAATCCCTGCCAGATAATTCACTAAATCGTAGGGCAAAAAGATCAAGCGCATCAACATAATCGTTTCGAAGCTGTTGCGGCGTAAACGCTCGATATAGCCATTTACGATGCCGGTTTGATTTTGGTTTTGTTCGGGTTGGCCGAAAAAACGCCCAATCGTATAGGCTACGAGGGCCGAGCCATTGGCCCCAATCACGGTGTAAATCAAGCCCCAAACGCTGCCAAAGACACTGCCGCCAGCAAGCGTTAAAAATGTGGCTGGGAAGAAAATCAACGGGCGTAGCAGGTACACCCCAATGTAAATCAACACGCCTATATCGCTTTTGAGTAGTTCGATTAATTGACCAACCGCCGCCGCAGGCGAAAGCTGATTGCGCCATGAATACCAGAGATAGCCGCCAACCAGCAACACCCAAAACCCCGCAGCGAGCAATTTTTGCCAATGGCGTTGCCAAAACGATTTGGTCGATGTCGATGTGCTAGTGGTCATGGCGTGGTTCCTCGCGAAGATAGCGTTTGGCCCAAATCAAGCGCTGGCCAATCGTAACGACAACCAAGGCAGTCATCAGCTGAAATAACAGGCTCAAGTGGCTGGGGAGTGCAATAAACAAACTGAAGAACAGCACCGTTTCAGTGCCTTCGATCAAGCCACTCGGCATGGCGATGCTGGTCATAGCGGCTTGGGCTTTAGCTCCTTGTTGGCGTTTTTCTAAAATTGCCGCCAAATAGGCCCACGAAATTGCATTGACATAAAAGCTGCTGATCAGGCCAGCGGCAGTCAAGGCATTGCCAAGCGTCGGTTGCCCCGCCACTAAGCCAATCGGCAGCAAAGCATAAATAATCACATCGAGCAGAATATCGATGTAGCCACCTAAATCGCTTTGCTGGTTGCTTAACCGCGCAACCGTGCCATCAAGCCCATCGAGCAGCCGATTGAGCAGCCAACAGCCAAAGCAGGCCCAATACATTTGTTGCCAAGCGCAAATTGCCGCTGCCAAGCCGCAACCAAAGGCTGCCAAGGTGATGATAGTTGGGTGTACACGCTGGAGTCGTTGGGCGATTGGGGCTAATAATTGCTCTTTGGGTTGGCGTAAAAACTGATCGACCATCGCCTATAGCTCCTTGTAACGATCGAAGCTATCGTAGCTTAAAGATTGAGGCTAAATTCTTAACAGTTGATGATCTATCGGTTATTGGATAATCTGCATTCCCTCACCCCTAGCCTTACAAGGGTCGGTTTTAACGTTCCCTCACCCCCAACCCCTCTCCCACTGCGGCGGGAGAGGGGATTTCCAATCATCATGATGCAATCCCCCTCGCTCGCTGGGCAGGAGAGGGGGCTAGGGGGTGAGGGCATGCCCTAATTAGGATTGATGCTCAGCTTGCCAGTTTTCGCGCACGGCGACGACCTGCTCTTGATTGGCTCGCACATCGCTGGTGCGATCGTTCAAACTGGCGAGCCATGCTTGGCCTTCGGGCGATGTATACCATTGGACGGTTTCCAAAAAGCCTTGTTGGAACGAATAGCGTGGTTGCCATCCCAACTCGCGCTTGATTTTGCTCAAATCCATGGCATAACGGCGGTCGTGGCCAGGGCGATCAGCCACAAATTCCACGCTATTTTCAATTGTCAACGAGCGATCAAGATATTCGCTCATAATGTCGAGCATGGTTTCGACCAAGTGATAGTTGGAAAGCTCAGCCTCGCCGCCAATTCCATAGGTTTCGCCAATTCGGCCTTTTTGAATCACCAAAGCGATCGCTTCGCAGTGATCTTGGACATGCAGCCAGTCGCGGATGTTGCGGCCAGGAATGCCTTCAGCATCGGTATAGAGCTTCACTTTTTGGCCTGCTAACAACAGCGCAATCGAACGAGGAATCAATTTTTCAGGCGTTTGGAATGGGCCATAATTGTTGGTGCAGTTGGTGATGGTAATTGGGTATTTGTGGGTGTGGGCAAAGGCTCGCACCACATGATCCGAGGCTGCTTTGCTCACAGCATAGGGGCTACTGGGATTATAAGGATAGGTTTCGTGGAATTTTTGGGGATCATCGAAGGCTAAATCGCCAAATACTTCATCGGTCGAAACATGGTGAAAGTGGCCGACCCCAGCTTCGCGGGAAGCTCGTAGCAAGCTAGCAGTGCCTTCGATATTCGAGCGATAAAATTGACGTTCCATTTCAAACTCGCCCAATGAGCGATCAACGTGGGTTTCGGCGGCAAAGTGCACCACCAAATTGACCCCCGCCAACAGCTTGAGCATGGCTGGGTAATCGCAAATATCAGCCTGCACAAACTGGCAATTAGGGCGCTCGCGATAGCCTGCCAAGTTGCTTAGATGGCCTGCATAAGTCAGGGCATCAATTACCACAACCTCATCAGTAGGATTCGTATCCATCCAATAACGCACAAAGTTGGAGCCAATAAAGCCTGCCCCGCCTGTAACTGCAATGCGCATAAAAACCTTGGAACCTTTCTATCGTTGGAATGTCTGAATTGTCGTCAATAGTCGCTGCATTGTGGATGATAGCGGGGTAGTTGTCAACTTGGCGGGGATTAGAAGCTTGGTGCGGTGCTGGGTAGGCTGTTGAAACTTGCCATAGGGCTTGAATCTCTATGCCCCAAAATTGAGCCAGCACCCTCAGCGTAAAATGAAGGTGCTGGCCTGCCAAACAGCATTACATTTTGGGCTGAGTTAGGCTAAAAGTATTGCCAAAGGGATCTTTGAAAGTGGCTTCGATCCCATAAAATTGCTCTTGCGGCGGAGCCACAAATTCGACCCCACGCGCTTGAAGCTCGATATAAGCGCCATGACAATCGGCAGTTTGGAAAACGCCTGGCCCAACCACACCGCTTTGCAAGACCGAGCGCATTTGACCAACAACCTCAGTGCTCATCATCGTGCCGCCTTCTTTGACTTCGAATAGCACCAAATCGAGCTCAGGCTGGGTTTTGGGGCCGACCGTCAGCCAACGAAAACCATTATCTAACTTCATATCCATTCGCACGTCAAAGCCTAATTTATTGACATAAAAATCGTAGGCGACATCGTGGTCGAGTACATAAATCGTTGCATGCGAAAGTTTGGTAATCATTTGATTGCTCCTAATACATTATTACGAACATTTGTTCATAAGTTGAGTATAGGCTGATCAGCGGCCAAAAACTTCTTGAAAATTGCGCAGTTAGTGCTTGTAGCTCAAACCAATGCCAAAAATCGTGAGATAGCACGAGGGTACAAAGCGCCGAGGTAGGCTGAAACCTTGGAAGTTGCGGCGGCGATAGTGGCTGGGCGCATGGCCAGTGCTGCGTTGAAATAGGCTGCTGAACGAGCCGAGGCTCTGAAACCCAACCGCAAAACAGACTTCGGTTACCGATAAATCACTAGCGACGAGCAACTCACGCGCTCGTTCGATCCGCCGATGAATCAAATACTGGCGAGGGGTAATTGCAAAATTGCGCTGAAACAGGCGCAAAAAGTGATATTGCGAAAAGCCAATCTGCTCAGCCAGTTGTGGTAACTCTACTTGGTCGGCATAGGTGCCATCGATATATTGGCGGGCTTGCCATAATAGCTGCTTGGTTGCTGCTGATGCCAGTTTCATGCCACCCCCAAATACAGCTATTATAGCAAACTTAAACTCTAAATCAATACATTTGTGCGTATTTTTTGATTAGCGCAAGACAAAGACCTTGCCACCAGAGCCAGGTACTTCGATTGTGGCCATGCCTTCGGGCGTTTCACGATCGTAGTTGTAGACCCATTCGTGCCATAAGCCACCAACCGGAAAATGCACGTCAAGGTATTGTAGGGTGATGCCAAAATTCACCACGACAATCACATGTTCGCTGCCATCGTCGGCCCAGCGATAGTAGGCCAACAATTTGCGCTCAGCATCGATGGCGACTGGCCGAATATTATTGCCAACCAAGGCCTTCGATGAGGTACGCAATTGGATCATGCCACGATAGAAAGCATGCAAATCAGTGCCCTCAGACGTTTGCAATAACTCCCATTTGAGCACATTTTTATCGATCGTGCGCTCAGTATCCATGCCAAATTCTTGGCCATGGTAGAGCATCGGCACACCAGCAGCGGTAAACAGCACAATCGCGCCCAGCCGCGATTTCAAATATGCCGTTTCGCGGCTGATATTTTGGTTGGTTTGGGCTTCGTAAACAATCCGCTGCTCATCGTGCGATTCAAGATAATTGATCGCTTGGGCATTATCGCTATAGCCAGCATTGCGAAAATCAATTATTCCCAGCGTGGCCTCAACATTGCCATATTGATTGCCCTCGAAATCGCCTTCGCGCAAGTTGGCAAACATTTGCGAATGAAACGAACGATGCCACGATGAATCCATATCAGTTTGATGCACCATGCCAGTATAATCTTTGAGATTTTCGGCAATCAAATAGACATGCGGCTTGATTTGGCGAGCTTGCCAGCCCAAGAATGAAACGCCATTCTCGCCGTCAAAGCCAATTCCCTCGGCGTGATCATAGCGAAAACCGTCGATGTGCATATCGCTGAGCCAATAGGTTTGCACATCGCTGAGCAACTGCTTAACCGCTTCGTTCCAATGGTTCAAATCGGGGAAGCCCCACGGGTTGCCGTCGCTGCTAAAGTAGGGGCTTTGATCATAGGGATACAAATAGTTAATTGGGCTAGAGTGATCGACATGATTAAACACCACGTCCAAAATTACCCCAATGCCATGTTGGTGGGCCGTATCAATCAACTCGCGCAAATCGGCGGGCGTGCCGTAGGTCGATTCGGGGGCAAAGAAATAGGCCGGATTATAGCCCCACGACCGATCACCAGGAAATTCAAATAACGGCATCAATTCAATCGCGTTGACCCCTAAATCTTGCAAATAGGGAATTCGTTCAGTGACGGCTTTGAATGTGCCAGCTTCACTAAAATCGCCAACATGAATTTCATAAATCACTAATTCATTCAGCGGACGAATGCCAAAACTATCGTCCTGCCACTCGTAGGCTGGCTCGCCAACATGAATAATCGCCTGCGGCTGATCGCCACCAGCCCAGCGCAATTCACGAGCATAGGGGTCACCGATGATCGTCTCGCCATCAATCACAAATTGATAGGCATATTCGCCAGCGGCCAGATTTTCTTTGATAATCCACCAAATCCCGCGATCCGAAACATTTAATCGATCAGCGGTCTGGTTCCAATCGTTAAACGAGCCAATTAAATGGACACTCTGCTTCCATGGTGCATACAGGCCAAACGCCACCGCGCCATTGCCTAAATCGCGTGCACCCATCCAAATCCCATTGGGCAAACTAGCCACCGTTGGTGAAGCATCAGGATTGGCTTCGTTTTGCATATATGTGAACCTCATCGACTAACTAAATCACTAGCTACAACTCTAGATTATCAATTTCCAAACCTCACATAGCAGAGTCTATGCCACAAATGGAGGCTTTGGCAAACCAATTAAGCCCAATTAACGCACCAAATATCAGGTCACGACCTGATGTCAAGCCCTTTTAAGCTGATTAAACTAGCTATACGCCCGCCACAGCATCGATTTATAGGAGTGAGCCAATGATGTTGCACGCCAGCAACGAACCAGCCCTTGATGATGGGTTGCAACGTTATCTTAATGAAATTGCTGAAACTCCACTCCTGGCGGCAGAAGAGGAGCAAAAGCTAACCCAAATTGTTCATGTAGCGCGTCAAGCTCAGCCCACCCCAGCCTGTCGAATTGAACGTTGCCCAAGCTGTGCCCTATTTGAGCAATGTGTAACCAAACTCAAAGAGCCAGCCCACGAACAATTGGTGCGAGCCAATTTACGCTTGGTCGTCAGCATTGCCAAGCGCTATCGTGGCTTTGGCCTGCCCTTCCAAGATTTAATTCAAGAGGGCAATATTGGCCTGATGAATGCGATCGAGCGCTTTGATGCCACTAAAGGCGTGCGCTTCTCAACCTATGCTACTTGGTGGATTCGCCAAGCGATCACTCGTTCGTTGGCCAATCAAGGTCGATTAATTCGCTTACCAGTGCATCGCTGGGAGCTGTTGATTAAAGTGCGGCGGATCGAAACCAAATTGCTGCAAGCACTAGGCCGCGAGCCAAGTGCCCACGAAATTAGCACTGCCTTGGGTGTCCCCGAAGAAAAAATTTGCGATTTACTGAGCATCGCCCAAGTGCCAATCTCGTTGGCAACCCCTAAAAATGAAGAAACTGATATGTTGCTCGGCGATAGTTTGCCCGACGAAGATTGGGAAGATGAACTCGAATGTTTGCTGACGAGCATTGATGCCCAATATACCCGGGCCATGCTCAACCAACTCTCCGAGCAAGAGCAAGAAGTATTGACATTACGATATGGCTTAAAAGATGGTAAAAGCCGTTCGCTTTCCGAAGTTGGAGCAGTGGTGGGCCGTACCCGCCAACGGATTCAACAAATTGAGGCGGGCGCATTGCAAGTCTTGCGCACTCAGTTATCACAATAGCTGAGCTTAAACGATGAATAGCTATTTGATGGTCGCAGGATTACTCACCGTGCTCATGGCGTTAGCCCATAGTATTTTTGGTGAACAATTAATCTTGCGGCCATTAGCGCGTCAAATCCAAACCACCCCTAACCACTTGCTCCAATCGCGCCTGCCAACCTTGCGTTTTACATGGCATATCACCAGTGTGCTCGGCTTGGGCATGGCTTGGCTCTTTTTCGATTGTGCCCTACAAGCTCAACTCAATCCTAGCCAAATTTTGCTCTTGCGTACCAGCTCAATCACCTTTATTGTTTGCTTTGGCATTGCCCTGATTGGCTCACGTGCCAAACACCCCTCATGGATCATCTTCTTAATTATTGCTGGGCTGACGTGGCTCAGCACCAGCGCCTAAAATCAGCTATACTATCCGCACAAACGAGCTATTGATTGAGTGGGTGTTTATGCCAAAAATTCTGAGTGCTGAATTTCATCAACGCCATTCGTTGGTGGTTGCGCGTGAGCTTTTAGGTTGTAGCCTAGTACGACGCTTGGCAACTGGCGAAGAATTACGTGGGCGGATCGTTGAAACTGAAGCTTATACCCCTGATGATCCTTCGTGCCATGCCCATCGCCGCAATACCCCTCGCGCCCGTTCGATGTTCCAGCTTGGCGGCATCAGCTACGTCTACATCATCTATGGCATTTATCATTGTTTAAATGTCGTGACCCAAGGCCTTGGCGAAGGCTCAGCCGTGCTGATTCGAGCGATTGAACCCTTGAGTGGCAGTGCCACGATGGCCCAACTTGCCCAAAAAGATCCTGCCAAGCCCATGCGAATTGCCAGTGGGCCAAGCATGGTTTGTCGGGCCTTAGCGGTTGATAAAAGCCTTGATGGTATTGATCTGAGTTCACAACAGGCTGGCTTGTGGTTCGAGCAAGGCCCAAGCATTCCAGATCAGGCAATTGTGCAAACTCCGCGGATTGGGATTAATAGCGATCCGCATACTGTGGCTGCACCATGGCGCTTGATTGTGGCTGATTCAAATGCATTGAGCGGCACACGTCGCCAAAATCAAGGGCAAACGTATCAACCACAGCCCGATTGGTTCCAAAAACAAGCTATCTAGCTATTTTAAAAGCCATTTGACACAAATCCACCTTTTATGTCATTATTAAGCTGTTCGTGGTATAACAACCAACACACTACCATGACTCCCCAGAGCAGGATACGGTTAAGATTTTGGCAATAGCCTACCGTCGAGGGCTATTACCACCCTTTTAGCACGCTAGTGTTGGAGGATTCATGGCCGCACCAATCGTTCAAGCTGATTTTGAAGTAATGGATCAAGTTGCCCAACGCCTCAGCAAAAATGCCGAGAGTGTTACGGCAATGCAAAATACGCTCAAACAAACTATTGAAAACTTACGTTCTACATGGCAAGGTGATGCTGCAGTTGCCTTTCAGAACGAAATGCAAGCTGATATTTTGCCTGCAGTTCAACGGCTGATCAATGCCTTCCAAACCGCCCAAAGCACAACCTTAGAAATCAAGAAGGTGTTACAGCAAGCCGAACAAGAGGCTGCCAATTTATTTAAAGGCGACCCAACTGATGGCTCAGCCAGCACCCAAAGTACTAGTTCAAGCGCTGGTGGTGGTGGAGCTTCAAGTGCAGGTGGCGATACTGCCGCAGCCAGCGCTAGCCCAAGTAATGTTGGGGTAATGGCTGGTGGCACCAGCAGCGCTTCTGCCAGTGGCAGTGGTGGCGGCGGTGGCGGCGGTGGTGGCGGTGGTGGAGCTGCCTCGGCCCAAGCAAGTGGTGGCAGCGGTGGTGGTGGCGGAGCTGCCTCAGCCCAACCAACTGGCCAACCCAAGGCTACTAGTGGCGGTGGTGGCGGTGGCGGCGGTGGCGGAACTGCCTCAGCCCAACCAACTGGTGGTAATGCAGCCGCTGGGGCAAACTCAAACCTTGGCAAACTCTCTGAAAAATACGAAACTGGTGGACGTGGCCCAGGCACTGTTTCATCGGGTAAAGGCGACCTTGGCGGCGCTTCGTATGGCTCATACCAAATGACCAGCCAAACTGCCATCAAAAAAGACGGCAAAATAGTCTTTGTTAATGGCGGACGGGTCGCTGAATTTTTGCGTAACCCTGCTGGCGAACAATATGCCAAAGAATTTGAGGGCTTGAAGCCTGGTAGCGCTGAATTTACCGCCAAGTGGAAGCAAATCGCTGCTCGTGATCCACAAGGCTTTGCTGCTGCCCAACATCAGTATATTGAAAACACTCACTATCAGCCCCAAGTCAACAAGCTCAAGGCTGCTGGCTTTGATGTAAACAACTACTCACCTGCAATGCGCGATGTTGTTTGGTCAACTTCAGTCCAACATGGCCCAGGCGCAAGTGTGATCACCAATGCGCTCCGTGGCAAAGATCTCAGCCAAATGAGCGAATCGCAAATTATTAATGCGATTTACACCGAACGGAGCAAAACCTTAGATAATGGTCGCTTGGCCTATTTCAAGAACACCAGCGATGCTGGAGTTATTCAAGGCTTGAAAAACCGCTTCGTCAACGAACGCAAAGATGCCTTGAACATGTCGGCAAATCACTAAATCTTGGTCTTTTTTAGCAAATGCCCCGCACGATCAAACGATCGGCGGGGCGTTTGCTTGGTTAAGCTCGTTGCTTATGGAATGATATACCAAACATTATCGACTTTTTTCATTTTCGAGGTGCTGCTACCCGATGAACCAAAGCCTTCGGTCGCCATATCGGTTTTTTGTTCTTGACCCATCACCGACATGCTCATTGTGCCACTGGCGATTTTGATTTCAGCATCGTCGCCGCTTTCTGAAACTTTTTCAACTTTGAGGTTTTCGACCTTGACGTTCAATTCAGCGCCAAGCGAACCCAATTGTTGCAATGACGTTAAGATTTCGGCTTTTTGGGCAGCTTGTTGCTCAGGCACGAAATATTTTGAAAGGGTATCGGCCCATTTTTCTTGGGTAGCGGTTTCGCTGAGCTTGGTATCATTGAACGCAGCCACAAAATCGTTGAAGAATTTTTCGGCCCGAACTTCGGGGGCTTCGGCGGCTGAACCACCACAAGCAGCCAAAACACCCATCACCATCAACAACATCAAACCTGATGCCAAACGACGAACCAGTTTCATAATGCGTTTCCTCACAGACCCTATGGGTAGGGTAAAATTTCCACAGTCGCAAGCATAGCAGCACTGTCAAGGGGTTAATAAACTAATTGGATCTACTGATGCATCAAGAGTTGCCACCACTCACCTCGCATAGGCTGACAACCCCAAGCTTGGGTAACCAACCGTTGCGGCGATTTCAGCGCCATAAAATGCTGCAAATTGAGTTGATTGATTAGTTGAGGTCTGGTGTTCTGCGATACGCTCACGAATATAGCTACGTTTATCTGGGTCATAATTAGGCAAAGCTTGGCCTGCAAAGCGTTTAAACCGCCCGTTGGCGCAACCAACGTGGTACATACCCAACCTGCATTCATTCTCCTTAATTTGGTGATGTTTCAAGCCGCATGTTCAAGAAGTTGTTCTCGTTCAGCTTAAATTCCTTAATAATTACTTAATGATTTTCATGCTGTGCTTAATGCAAAAGGAGCAGTGGATGAATTTGTAAGGTTATCGTAACCGAGCTAGTTGTACTTTTTTCAAGTGTGGCATACAATAGAGTAAGATCGCTACGCCATTATCGCGCTCCATGTACCACAGAAAGGATGCAGCGATGCCCCCAATTCAAAAAGCGTTTGTTATGGTTGTCGAAGATAACGCCGACAACATGTGGATTATTACCGAAATGCTGAATGATGACCCGCGTGTGCGTTATTGCAACGTTCGGCCATCAGGTAAGCAACTTTTCGCATTTATGGCTAAAAATGACGTTCCACCAATTAATTTAGTCCTGCTTGATTTAAATTTGCCTGGTGATGACGGATATAGCATTCTCGAAAAGATTCGGGTTCATCCGAAATTAAGCAATGCCATCGTGGTTGCAGTCAGTGCCGATAATACTGCTGAAGATGTTGCTAAAGTACGCGCTTCGGGGTTCGATGGATTTATTGGTAAACCTTTACGCCATGATCGGTTTCCAGAACAATTACAACGGGTAATGGATGGCGAGGCAGTCTGGGAGCCAGATTAGGTAACGATAGGCCGAGGGACGCAAAATGGGTGCGCTCAGTGGGTTGAGTTCACCCATTAATTGTTTAAGCAAACATGTGATAATCACGCGATCCCGCTAGTTGGAAGGCTAACCGCAAAGCATGTTGTAAATCGTTGGTGGTGCGGGTGCAGGCCAAATTCATGCCCAACGAGACCAAAATTTGGGCAACATCAGGCGAAATGCCACATAAGATAATTTGGGTGCCGAGCAAACGCGCCGATTGGGCCAACTGCAACAAACTATTGGCCGCCACATAATCCAGCGCGGCGATCCCCGTAATGTCAATAATACAGACCGTCGCATGATTTTGGCTGATTGTCATAAGCACATTGGCGGTGATTTGACTGGCTCGTTCTTCGTCAACTGTGCCAATCAAGGGCAACAACATCACGGCATCGGCAATCTGCAATAACGGAGCCGAAAGCTCACGAATGGTTTGCAACAGTTGCTCTTGCTCTTGATAAACATCGGTCAAGCGGGTTAGGGTTTGCTCAAGTTGCGCATTGGCTTGGGCTAAATCGCGCTGTTGCTGCTGATCACGCAAGCGTCCAAGTGTAATTGCCAAGGCGCTGCCAATCCGATTAGCAAAAATGTTGAATAACGAAACTTCGACGGTGCTGAAAGTTTGGCCTTTCAAACGCCCAGCGTAGATCCAACCTAGCAATGCACCTTCGTTCCAAATTGGCAAGCCAATTGCTGCTTGCATCGGGTACTGGCCTTGCAAGGGGTCAGCGGGCCATGGCAAGGGTTCGCCAGCCTGCCAAGCATGGCTATAATCGCCTAGTTGCTGTGGTTGTTCAAGCTCGATGCTTGGCAAAACACGCTTGAGCCGCACGCCACGGCAGGCCTTGGCAACCAATTGCAATGGGGCTTCGAGCAGATAACAGACCGCAACTTCGCAGGCAAACAGCCGCGTGACTTTATCCAGCGCAACATCCAAGGTTGCCTCAATCGTTGTGAGCGTTAAAGGCAGCGATGAAATTTCATAGAGAATGGCAAGTTCGATTTCACGATTGAGCATACAAGGTTCATCCGTTCAATGGTCAGGCCTGACCAATAGCGTACACAACAACGGTTTTATTATGAAACAACGCCCCGCCCGTTTCAGCGGCAGCAATTTCACCAAAGCTAAACATCCCGACAACTGGTACATCCAAACCAGCAACTTCGCGAATGCGCTGCACTTCGGTGGCGGCTGCATCGCCCAACATAGCCAAACGCGAGACGCAATCAAAGATAATTAATGCTGCTGGTGGCCCATTCAGTGCAGCCAAAGCCCGTTTGGTGGCCAGTTGCGCGGCGTTGAACAAGGTTTCATGCGAGCCATGCATAATATGCGCGACCACATTTTTGGGCACGCTGGCAATGCATTCGATCGAGCCATCAGGATGGGTGCGCAGCGGGTCGCGAATCAAAAATTCGCCATTAATTTGGGGTAAACCAATTGGATGATCGATCACAAATCGCCCAAAATTTTCCACCGTCAAATCGGGGAAAAGCTCTTGATAGACCGCAAAGGCAGGCCGCCCATCAAGCTCATAAATAATCGTGCCTTCGCTGCGCGTAACCACCAAACCGCGGGCGGCAGGCTCCCAGCCATGTTGCACCCCAATCCCCATTGGAGTTGACGATTGCAGTAGGCCAACTGCGGCACCATCGCTAATTACCTGATCGTTGACAAATTGATAGGTTTGTTTGAATTGGAAGCTATCGCCAGCGCCGCCACCAACCAGCGGGCATAACGGGCCAAAAGCAGCGGTGGCATGCTGCACAAAATCGGTCAAGGTGCCAGCCAAACCATCGACCAAGATCAAGGCAGCTTGTTGACTAGTAGGGTTATCTAAAACAGCCTCTAATTGATCAGCCAACTGATCGGCAACCTTGCCCGGATCGGCTTTGACCCCTGCGACAAGGCTCAAATCCAGCTTGAGATCATCGGAAGCCAGTGCGAGTAGCACCACACCATGGGTAAAAGTGCCGGCATTGCTAATAATGCCGCCAGCACAACAGCCGATTAATGGCGCTTGTTGGCTTGCTGCACGAATGCCTTGAACAACGGCGGCCTGATCATAGGCATCAGTGGTAAAGGCGATCAGACAGGTTGGCGAATGGGGGGCAAGCTGCGTACAGGCTTGCTGGGCGGCGGCGAAACCAGCATCATAGCTGTGCTCAATCTGCGATGCACCGGTAGCTGCGTGTGTCGTCATTGTGGAATACCTCACAACACAAAAGATGCAGTGACTGCATTGTCGCAAGTGCGGATTAGCTAGGCCTAGGATACGATGGCGAATGGAATATAGGCAATAAACCGAAGGATTAACATGTGCTGTCTTAGCGGGTGAAAGTGGTTGAAAACGAGGCTCGGTAGTTGCTGAGCTTGACTACCGAGCCTCGTTGAATGGCGATTAACCCTCAAGCTCGTCGGCTAATTCGCGCACGGCTCGTTTGGCATAGAGCCAGACCGTACCAAGTTTGGGGGCAGCGATGGTTTTATCAAAGACCATGACCAGCAAAAATTGCTTGCCAACATCAAAAATATAGAAATCGTAAATATCACCTTCGTGCATATACAGGCCGCTGCCTGGGTCGTTATGCAGTTGACGGGTATAATCGACCATTGTTGAGAAGCTGGTGGCCAACAAGGGCAAAAATGGCGGCAATGGCAGCGAGGTATGGCCCTCTTCGACCAATGGTACACCCCAACGGTCGGTCAAAATTGTCGATTGCGCCCCAAGCTGTACGCCGAGATCTTTTAGTTTTGCCACCAAAGGAGCCAAGGTTTCAGCAGTGAGCACCAACGAACCACCGCTACGCAACTTCGAGCCAAACGAATCATCAAAATTCGTGGCTGGGGCAGGTGGTGGCGTTTGCTGCACTGGGGGCGGCGTTTGTTGGGCAGGCGTGGTTGGCCGCGCTGGCGCAGGTGCTTGACGGTTTGGTTGTTGGGCCGCAGGCCGTGGGCTAACTGGTGGTGGTGCGGAACGCGAAACTGGAGTTGGGCGGGCGCTAACTGGCGGTGGCGCAGTTCGTGTTCGCTGAGGTGGTGCAGTTGGCCGCGGACTAACTGGCGGCGGTGCTTTGCTCACGCTGGCGGGCGCAGTTGAACGGGCTATCGGCGTTGGCGCTTTGGAAACTGGCGGTGGACCACCCATCCGCGCAGGTGCAGGTGCTTTGGAAACGCTTGGCGGCGGAGCAAAGCGAGCAGGAGCTTCGGGTTGTGGTTCTGGCTCAGGTTCTGGTTCATAGACAGGCTCTGGCTCGACCGGGCGCGGCGGCGGGACGGCTTGCAACGCTTCATCTAAAGCATCAAGCACCAACACCGCAGTTAAATTACGGTCGATGAAGCGAAATACCCCACGTTGTGCCGCTTGTTCAGCAACCTCAGGGTTAGCCGAACGTGCAACCAGAATCACCCGTGTGTCGGGCGCGAAATTTGGCACAAGATCAGCCAAATCCAAGCCACTAAACCCGGGCAAATCGTAATCGGCAACCAAGACATCGGGCGCAATTTGCTGCAACTCCCACAATGCTTCATTGGAAGATTGCAACATAGAAAGCTCAATATCGCCTGTGACAGCCGTACTCAGCGATTGAAGCACCGGATTATCACCAGCTACCACAAAGACCCTATAGCCCATACAAACTCCTACCTGTGAGGCTAAAGCCCCCGCTGTGGCAGTGCAACCGTAAACGTACTGCCGCGACCTTCTTCGCTTTGAACCCAAACATGACCATTATGCAATGCAACTAGCCCTTGCACAAGGGCTAAACCTACCCCAGTACCCCCATACTCTCGGGTGAGTGATTGGGCTACTTGGTAAAAACGCTCGAATATCCGTTGTAGATGGGACTCAGGAATGCCAATGCCTGAATCGCTGACGCTAACAAAGACCCATGGGCCAGGTTGCAGCGTACCTTTGAAATACGCATGTTCATAGGGCACTGCTTGAACAGTCTCACACCATGCCCGTACCGTAATCATCCCCTCAGCCGGGGTGAATTTCATGGCATTCGAAAGCAAACTCATCAGCACCAAGGCAATTTTGGCCCGATCGGCATACAAGGTGCACAAGGCATCGGGTGGGGTGGCTAATGAAAGCGTCTGCGATTTCTTCTGCGCCAGCCCATGCATTTGATCAATCACTTCGTAGAGCAATTCATCGAGCACAATTGGCTCGACCTGCAGCTCGGTTTGGCGGGTATCCAAACGCCGCAGATGGGTCATATCGTCGATGATTTCTTTCATGCGCTGAGCGCTCTCGACCAAACGATCAAGATAGGTGCGAATTGGCGGCTCACTGCGTTCTTGAATCACGATGCCATAGCCTAGTACGACTGCTAGCGGCGTGCGCAACTCATGCGAAGTAATCGAAATAAATTCACTCTTCAGCCGATCAAGTTCTTGTAAACGGCTATTGGCTTCTTGCACGCGGGTGAAGAGTTGGGCATTATTCAGCGCTGCTGCCGCTTGATTCAACAACAGCATCATGCCTTCGATCTGAGCGCTGGGCAAGGCCTCGGTATAATCAAACAAGGCACTGCCGATCATCGCTCCACCAACTCGCAGCGGAAAGGTGATCACGTTGTGGTCAGCTTCGGCTAGCTTGAGCGTAGTTTGAATTGGCTGTTGCTGTTGATAGGTTTCTTGCAAAAGCTGCCAGCCAGCCTCATTTAATTGGGGGTGGCTCGCTTGCCCCATCAACAAACGCGGCGATTCATCGGGTTGCTGCAACAGAAAATAGCCAAATTGACAGCCAATTTCGCTATTGGTGACCCGTACAATCTCGCCACACAATTCGCTTAGCGAAAGCGTGCGATTAAAGGCGCTGCTTAATTCAAGTTGATGCACAATTGCTTCAAGCTTGACCTTTTGTAACACCATTGCCCGTTGATGCAACACTTGGGCTACCGTCAAGCGCATTTCTTCGATTTCGAAAGGCTTGCTCAGATAGCTGGTTACGCCTTGTTGGACGGCTTCGCGCAAGGTTTCCAAGGTTGTTTGGCCTGTCATGATAATCACGGCTAAGCCTGGATTTAATGCCCGCGCCTGCCGCGCCAACTCAAGCCCACTCATCTCAGGCATTTTAATATCGGTCAACAACAAATCAAACACTTGATGGCGTAAATGATCAAGTGCGACTAAACCCGATGTGGTGTCAATAACCTGATAGCCAACATTGCGAAGTGCTTTCGCGCAATAGCGGCAAATCGACGTATCATCATCAACAACAAGGATAGCCGGAGCACGGCTATACTCAGAGGCTTCGTTGGGTTGGCGTTCGGTCATGGCCAACTACACTCCTCGATCAACCTAGATTGGTAGGATCAGGGTGATAGGGGTTCAAGAGCTGCTGCCGGTAGCAGCGTTTGCTTCCCATCACTAAGGGTTATTTCAACGACATGCGAACGAACACCAGAGGGCAAGAGTTGTGGCAATGCCGGAAAACTGCGCACAGTGCCAACTGTGCCACGATGTGGTCCAGCCACAATCCGCGCTGGGCTACCAACTGCCAAGCTGGCTTTCACCACGGCAGATTGTTCGATATTGCGTACCCGTGAGAGTGGAATCACCACCCGAGGGCGGCGTTGAGGGCTACGAAGTTGGGTAACGCCTTCGATCAAGGCTTCTTGTTGATCATACGAAGCTAAAACTTTGAAAAGCGCTTCGTTCATAGGATTCACCCCAAAGCCTTCAGTGATCATCAGGGTCAGGCCTGGATCACGGTTGTAGGGCGGGGCCGGCAAGCGCCATGTATTATAGCCTGTGCGCCAAGCATCAAATCCATCATCGCCAAGGAAATCGCGCAGTTCATGTTCTTCGATCCCGCCGACGATCACACCGCGTACTTGTTCATCAATTGCTCGGCGGAGTGCCGCTGCGGTGATGCTGGCTCCGCCAATCAAGATCGCATAGGCCGAACGGGCATCGATCGAGCTAATATCAACTTGTTCCTTGGGATCAGTCACTAGCAACCGCAGCACCCCAAAACGCTCGCCACCAAGGCCAAAAATGCCCTGAACATACGATGCAGGCGTTTCGATAATGACCGTGCGCGAATCTGGCACTTCCATCACGATCCCACGAACTTGGGCTTTGAGCTCGATTGGCAATGAATTTGGAGTTAATGTCACATAGCCAGTGCTACGATCGATTGTTGTTATTGTACCAGCAACTGGAGCCACCACCGTAGAGCCAGCAATTAACCCCGCCCGCGCCAAAACTTCGCCCTTGGCAACTTTATTGCCCTCTTCTTTTTTCATTTTCGAATAAACTTGGGTTGGCAAAACCCCCAGATCACGGGCAATATTAATAATTTGGGGATCAAGTGGGTATTGTGCCCGCAACACGATATCATCTGGCTCCACCCGACTACCAACCCGCACCAGCACTTCTCCTTCAACTGGTAGTTGGCGTTCGATGCGTGCAACCGTATGCATGACGACCGGGGCAGCACCATCAGGGTAGTAGTGCGTCATTGGTTGGGTCTCCTACAGGCAGTGGCAACAGGCTGCATTATAGCATAGCCCGGCCCTCTCGACATAGTGGCTTTTTGGCGCTTGGCAAGCCTGCAAAATAGTTATCGATAAAGAATATAATCATCAATCACTATAGCTTGATGCGCGTACTACCTTAGTGGAATTCTTCAATCCTATTTTAGGGGGTGCAGGGGATAAAAACCCCTTACATTAACCATCGTTAGGTGGGATATGCCGTCGATTGGCATGCCCTCACCCCCTAACCTAATCTTTCAAGGGTAGGCTTTTAACAATGATTAGGTGGGATATGCCGTCGATTGGCATGCCCTCACCCCCTGACCCCCGCTCCCGCACGCGAGGCGAGGGGGGAACCAGCCCAGCATGACCAGTGGATCTCCCCTCTCCCGCCCAGCGAGGCGCGGGGGAAACCGCCATCATGAAGACTGGAACTCCCCTCTCCGCCGCCGTGGGAGAGGGGTTGGGGGTGAGGGATCGAAGATTACTTAAAAACCTATCTCCGTAAAGACGCAGCTTAGCGATTATTTAGTTCGACGCTACAACGCAGCAATTCAGCCACACTCCAAGCTTGCCATGGGCAGCCACGCGGAGTGATCGGTGCATCGCCATCGAAAATCTCGCTGACCGAGCCAATCCCAGCATCGCGCAGGTGATCGGCGAATGGTTGCAGATAACTCCGCGCTTGCTCAACCCCATAGACTTTGCTGACCGCACTGATATATGGCCCAATTAGCCAGCCCCAAGTAATCCCTTGATGATACGAGGCATCGCGAGTTTTTAAATCGCCGCCATACACGCCAAGATATTGGGGGTCGTGGGGAGCCAATGAGCGTAAACCATATGACGTTAAGAGATGGCGGGCGCAGCTATCAACCACTGCTTTGGCGGTGGCATCATCAAGCGGCGAGTGCGCCACCGAAACTGCCAATAGTTGGTTGGGTCGCAACGCCGAATCAGCGCCATGCGGGCCGTCGATCACATCGTAGAGATAGCCATGCTCAGCCGACCAAAAGCGGCGATAAGCAACCGCTACTCGTTCAGCAGCACAGCGAAAGCGCTCAACATCGTGATCATTACCCAGTAAGGTGGCAAACTCGCCCAAGGTTCGTAGGGCGCTATACCACAAGGCATTAATTTCAACCGCCTTGCCCTCGCGTGGTGTGACTACCCAATCTTCAAACTTGGCATCCATCCAGGTTAATTGGACATTAGGTTCGCCAGCAGTCAAGAGATAATCATCGGCCACTTTGATTGAGTAGCGCGTGCCACGTTCATGCCAATCAATAATTTCGACCAATTTGGGGTATAAATCGGCGACCAATTGAATATCGCCAGTTGCTTGATAAACCGTGCGTAGCGCCTGAAAAAACCAGAGCGTTGCATCGACGGTGTTGTATTCTGGCTCAGCGCCAACATCAGGGAAGCGGTTGGGTAACATCCCTTGGCTCAAAAAGTGGCTCCACGTACGCAAAACATCAGCCGCCAACGTAGCCCGCCCCGTTGCCATCAACAAACCTGGCAAAGCAATCATGGTGTCGCGGCCCCAATCGCTAAACCAAGGATAGCCAGCAATCACGCTCCAGCCTTGCCATGTGCTGCCATCAGGCAATTGTACCGTCCGCCGCACCATAAATTGATCGGCGGCATACACCAGTTGCTTAATAAATTCGGGAGCTTTGTGCAAGAGGCGAGCCTGCTCAAGCAATTGGGCTTGGCGTGCTTGTTCACGGGCCAGCGCTGCCAGACCATCAGTGCTTGGATTGGCCTCGGTCGAAAATATCAAAGTTAGGCTTTGACCTGGCTGCAAGGTTGCCCTAAATCGGCCCGTTTGCAACAATCGTGCGGTATCAGGGTAGCCCCGCTCTAATTCTTCACGATAATAAATATCTTCAACCCATGTTGCTGGCTCGTTTTGCCATGTCGCATGGTCGCTGAGCATGCGCACCTGCGTGCCAGCAGGCGTGGTCATCAATACACCATTAGCCAAGGCGGCAAAACTTGGCTGCCAATTAGCATCCACGGTTGTATCGTGATGATCACGCTCGCTCAATAATGGGCGTAATTCAAGTTTGATCGGGTCGTTGCCACGCTCATGGGTCAGCAGCAGATAGGTGGTATTAGCCCCATCTTCCATCCAAATGCGTTGGCCTAGCACCGCTTCGGCTAAGACATACCGCGCAGTTGGAATCGCGCCATCTAGTTGCCAAGTTTCAAGATTACGATAGCCCGTGCTTAAACGGCCATCGCTAGTTTCAAAGCTGCTCAGTTCATAGGTTTGTGAGCCATATTCAGCGCTAGTTTGCAAACCACCAACCAACAAAGTACGACCAAGCGGTGGCTCTAAGGCAGCAATCAACAAGCCATGATATTTGCGAATTGGGGCATTGGCCAAGAGCGAACCCATAGCATATGCCCCAGCCCCATTGGTTACAATCCATTCGCGGCGTAGCGCAGCAGCGGGATGCCCAAGAATTTCACGTCCAAACATAGTGTTATGTCCTGCTAAAATGGTCGGCTATGTCTGCGATTATAGCAGAGCCGCCGCTTGAATTTGAATTTGCTCAGGTCGATAGCTCAAACGGGCCTGTACACCATAGCTGATCGTTGGAATCCAAGGTAGCAATAATTCCAACAAACTGGGCGATTGAAAATGCTGAATTTTGGTCGCAGGATGGGGATAGTAAATATAGCCAGCATAGGTTTGAGTTTGCCAGAACAATTGACAACTGATAAACGAAAAATCCTCAGGTGGGTGTAATTCAGTCCAATGGACTGCCCGAAAACTATAATCGGCTTGGAGCAAACGCCACTGGGCAGGCTGAATATCGAAATTAATCGTTGCCAAATGCAAGCCAGTTAAATCAAGGCCTAATGTTGCAAAATAGGGCTGTTGCATGGCGATTGTGCCAGCAGGATAGGGTGATACAGCCGATTGCCCTGAAGCCACACCATGGCCACGAATAACTGTTCCATCAACCCAGATTTGGCTCATAAACCCACCGATCGCTAAATGCTGGGCTAAGTTTAAACCAAAACCTAAAAAATCCAAACAGCACCATGAATTCATGGTGCTGTGAAAATCAAACGGCTTGCTAGCACTTATTGAGGCGGGGCAGCGTTCATGTCCATATGGAAGAATTCCCAGATGTGGCCATCGAAGTCCTGAATGGCGCGACTATACATAGCACCCATTTCAATTGGCTCGCTAAAGCTGGTAGCGCCAAGTGATAGTGCTTTATCAAACATGTGGTCAACAGCCTCGCGGCTTTCCATCGTCAACGACACCAGCACTTCAGTCGCACTGCGGGCATCGCTAATTGCCGCAGTTTGAGGAATAAATTCTTTGAATTTGGGATGGGTCAGCAACATGACATAAATTGTATCGCTAATCACAATGCTAGCAGCAGTTTCGTCGCTAAATTGCAGATTTTGTTGGTAGCCCAGGGCTTTGAAGAATTCAATTGATTTGGAGAGATCTTGCACTGCGAGATTAATAAAAACTTGGGTATTCACGTAGCAACTCCTTACCTACAAACACAATCGACTGTACTCAATCCGTTGATTTTGTTTCATCGGCAAAGGCTAAACCTTTAGCTGCCAACGCTTCGTGCAACTGACGAATGCCCTTCGGCCCCATGCCATGTAATTTGCCTAGCTCCCGAGCGCTGACTTGGGTCAATTGCGCTAAACTGCGATAACCAGCATTGTGTAAGGCTCGCAGTGCTGGTTGGCTTAGTTTGGAAGGAAAATCCTCGGTTGATTGTTCAGATGCATTCATCAGCCAAGCACCTTTGCTAATAAAACAAATGTTCTAATATTGGGTAGTATAACGATTAAACTTCAAAAAGTCAAGCAGTAATTTCATAAAAACAAGCTTTTTGGGTTTAATGATCTTGGTTCTCCATTACTGCAGGTTCAGCGATTTTGGCTATCGGATTCCTACTATTCAAACTTTGAGCCAGAGAAATTCATCGCTCAACCTCAGTTGATGATGTGCCAAATGAGACTATACCGATATGGTGATAATTTCAAACGATTCCCTAAATTCGGTTATCATAGTCCATAGATAAAAGCCCTTGCAATGCTCAGCTTTGATATTATGTCTATCAAGATTTGATTCACAGCATTTAAAGGTCTACAATTTTTATTTCTATCATTATAGAATTAACCAAAGGTACTTGTGATGAAATCATATTCGCATACGATTAAACTTTTCCTCGTATTTTTTATAAGCACTATCATCATATTCGTTCGTGGTAGAACAGCATTCTTGTACCCAAATCTCTTTGTAGAAGATGGGTATTTCTTTAGCTATATGCTCAATAACCATACTATCGATCAAATAGGGTTTATGTATGCAGGATATCGTTCAATAGTTCCTAACATTGTTATTTATCTATCATTATTTTCGCCATTCTTACCATTATCACCATATCTAATGGCTTTGTTTTGTTTGTTTAACAGTGCTGCGGCATTTACATTATTTGGTTTACGTCGATTTCGTTATTTTATTGAAAATGATGATGTTCGATTAATTATTTGTTTAATTATGGTATTACTG
This sequence comes from Herpetosiphon gulosus, assembly GCF_039545135.1. Classification (NCBI taxonomy): domain Bacteria; kingdom Bacillati; phylum Chloroflexota; class Chloroflexia; order Herpetosiphonales; family Herpetosiphonaceae; genus Herpetosiphon; species Herpetosiphon gulosus. The sequence continues at coordinate 164,127 of NZ_BAABRU010000008.1, forward strand.
CCAACTGGTGACTATGTACTTCAAAGTAATACTGTATATTCCATTTGGAATAGTTTTTTTGTATTACTTCTATTAATTATGCTTCCTGTAAGCTCATCAAAGCTCGCGACAATTTTTCAAACGATTATATCATTATTAATAATTTTCTCACATGCTATGGTATTGATTATTGTGCCATTCTGTATTTATTTTTTGTTCAAGCGCCCAACCCTGCGCGACAAAATCTATCATGCAACCCTGATCGCTGGGGTTGGGTTGTATATGCTGACAAGTGTTGAACCAATTAAATCTGAAACCTCATTCGCTCCAATGAACCTTGGGTTTGGCGTTCAACTGGTCTTTGAACGAGTCTTTTTTGAAGGGATTTTTGGCAATATATTACGGATCGAATTAAACCAACACACACTTTATTTAGCTATGGCGATTGGAATTATGATTGGACTAAGCCTAGTAGGCTTAATCTATCGCTGGCGAACATATCTGCCTAAAAGTGTGCTGGAACAATTTTTTATGATCGGATTCTTGATCGTTGGCATGACGATGATGCCAACAATTAGCCGTAATTTACTGTTACAACGTGAATCGCTTTTGTTTGATCCATGGTCAGCAAATCGCTATTTCTATGTTCAACAACTCTTGCTCATACTAGTTGTGCTCCAACTTGGCTATTATCGATTTATAAAATCACAAATCTTGCTTGGATCAATCACAATTAAGCGAATGGCGGTTACAACTACCGCAATTATTGGCTTACTTTGGATTGGTTACTTAAACTATAAACATCGTCCAACATTCTTTAATCCACCCGAACAAAGTGGCCGTGAGGTGATTTATTTTCTTAGTTCACTTGATAAGCATTTACATGACCCTGCGAAAGCTGCCCAACCAATCAAGCTTGATCGCGGTGTTTGGTCAATTACCTATACTGGTTATGATAGCAGTCAGAAGAAATGAGAGAGGAGATATGATGATATAAATTGGCTAATATCAAGCCTAATCACGTTCTTGTACGACAATTTGATGATTAATATTTTGAGAGGATCTAATGACTACCAAACGTATCACGTACTTAATACTGACACTCCTTATTTTTGGAGCCACAGCTAACATAGGTTTTGCCGCCGATAGTGCAATCCGTTACCCAATTGCCGATTTTGAAACCGGTGTTGATCCACGTTGGAGCCAGTCTTCCCCTGCCCCTTTAGCAATCACTTCCCCTAGCTTTGCCTGGACACCAAATCAGCCTGATAACATTAATTACTGGGATGTTACCAGTGATCGTGATGATCAAAATGAATATGCCGATCAAATTCTTAATACCACATCTTTAGATCTCAGCCGTTATGATCGCATAACCCTTACGTTCTATACAAATATTTATAATGGAAGCCAAGTTACTTCTGAAAAAGGAAAAATTCAAGTTATTATCCATGATACAAGCTATGGGGATGTTGTTATAGGCACATTGGTCAATGGGACCGCACAACATGATATACATCGGATGAGTCTTAGTGGGTTACCAGCTGCTGCCAAAGATCAAATTGATCAGATCCGTTTTCGGATTTATGAAGACTATTTTGGTGCAGTGGCTGCAAATGGCCAAACCCAACCGAGCACCCGTATGCAACGAACTCATCTCTATACGATCGGTGCAGAAATAGGCTCAAATGTTCCGCATATGACCCTTGCTGATTTTGAGAAGGGCGTAGATCCACGTGGCGTTCTCTATGCTAATGGCTTAACGACCCAAGGCCCACATTATGCATGGGCTCCAGCACAAACCGATAATATCAATTTTTGGGATGTCATTAGCGATAATGATGGACAAAATGACTTTGCTGATTATCACCTAGTCCTTGTCCCACAGAATTGGCAACCATATACTCAATTACGAATAAAATTCTATACAACTTGTACAACTAGTTGTGATGGAAAAATAACGCCGATTATTCATGATACTGATGGTGGATACACCATTCTTGGAACATTTAGTGCCAGCCAACGTGATGCCCAAAATTGGATTACGATTCCGCTGACTGGTGTGGCAAATCGCGATCAAATCGATGATTTGACACTTCGGGTGCATGAAAGTTATTTTGGTGGTACGAACATTAATGGGGCTTATCAGCGAACTCATGTTTACGATATCGAATTAGTCAACACTGGAATTTATTCACATCTTTCTATTTCGGGCGATCAATCAGAATCTAATGCATTTAGTCGTCCTTCCAATTATGATTATGCTCCTTCTATTATGAAGGATGGGAATATTTATAAAATGTGGTGGTGCACTAGCGAAGTTACAGTAGTTCCTGGTGATACCGATACAGTTTGGGATGTTATTCGTTATGCAGAATCAACCGATGGAACGAATTGGACGATTAATTCCAATATTGTTTTACAAGTTATGATTAATTCCCCAGAAACAAATGGTGCTAAGAAAGGGCATGCATGTGATCCTTCCGTTGTTAAGGTCAATGGAACCTATTACATGTACTATGATGCTGCAGGCCCAACCCAAGAACAATGTGATAAAACAGCGATTCAAAATCTTTGTCCTGCGGGATATATTCAGTATAATCAGATTTATTTGGCAACATCAACTAATGGGGTCAATTGGACAAAGCGAGTTAATCCTACCACCGGAAAACCACAACCTGTTATTGCAAATACCTATTCGCCCCCAACACTCTATGGTATAGGACAGCCAACCGCATTGTATTTAAATGGCCGCTTTTACTTATATTATACCGATAGCGCTAATTGGATGTCTACTCGGCTCAAAATCTCACATAATGGGATATTTGATGATAGTGATGTAGGCTATCAGGTGTATTCCGATATGGATCTTGTGCCAACCTATCATAAAGACTACGGAACTTTTATTGCAATGAGCGCTCATGATTTAAAGGTAACACCAGAAACCCAAAATAAAAATCCACTCTATGTTCTTCAATCGCGTAACGGAGTTCGCTGGACAAACGATTATCAGACACCATCTGAGATGATTAATGTAAACCCTAACCAAGGAACAAATGTTATTCATAACCCAGGAATATTAACCGATCCACATGGATTAGCATCGGGAAACACATTACAGGTATATTATGGGGGTGGACCTGATCTTCTTCCTGCTTGGGAGATCATGCGTACCAATGTAAATTTAACACCTTCACCCTAATTAATCCTCAAAGATGTTCAATCCTCACCGTTTATTCGGTGGGGATTATTTTTTAGTCAGTAATATTTAAAAATTTATTGCTCATCATTGCCTTGATCGCTGAAATTAGGCAGATCGCGACGCGGTTTATGCTCATCGAGCGCTTCCCACACATTCGAGATACGGCGGCGACGTTCGCTGCGGGCTTGTTGCTGCTCATCGCCTGGGGTGCTTTGCAGGGCATCCCAAATTGGGCGACGCAGGCTGCTGGTGTGTTTGGGGCGTAAATTGACTTTATAACGACGTGGCTCACCCTCGAGAATCAAGACATGCTGCTGTTCAATCAATTGGGCGATCGCCTGCTCCATTTCGGCAATACTCAATTGCTCAGCATCGGGCAAATCGGCCAATGCCTCAACTAGTTTGGCTTCATCAACCTCGCGCTGGCGCAAAATCGCCCGAATTATGGTGCGTTCGGCCAACGATAAATGCTCAAAATCTAAGGAACTAAGACCGCCACTTGGTTCGGCTGAACTATCCATAAACCAACTCCACAGCTAGAATTGTGCCTTGAGCAACTTAATCGGGGTGCTGAGAAATGCCCGAACATAGCGTTGAGTGGTGACGAGGGCTTCAAAATGGGGCCAATGCCCCGCGTTGGGAATAATTCGCAAATCGGCATCGGGCAATTCAGCGACCACGCTGCTGGCATCGCGCAAGGGCACTGTATTATCTTCCATGCCCCATAAATAGAGCGAAGGATGGCTAATCTTGTGCAATTGGCCACGCAAATCGTTTTCGCGCATGGCGCGATAGCATTCAGCCCGAATTTGGCCTTGGCCTGGCCGCCGCACATCGGCCTTGATGCGTTCATGGGCTTCGCTGCTAATGGCGCTGCGCTCAGCATACGAAGCTGGTTTCATCACGCGATCAGTAATTCGCCAGATGCGGGTTTCAATCAGCGAAGTCACTCGATCGGCAAAAGGCACGCGCTCCAACACCACCAACGGCCCTAGAAACATATTGATAAACATCGATAAACGCCCGCTGATCGTTGGGCAAATCAACACCATGCGCTCGATTAGCTCAGGATGACGCAAACTCATGGTCAAGCTAATCATTCCGCCCATCGAATGACCAATCAACACCGCTGGTTGATCGGTGACTTGGCGCAAAAGGTCGGCCAACAGATCTGTGTAGGCTACAATGCTCACCGGATTATCACCCTTAGGCGATTGGCCGTAGCCTGGCAAATCGACCGCCAAACAGCGATAGCGTGACAAAATTGGAAACAACGGCGACATGGCGAACCATGAGCTTGACCAGCCATGAATTAACAAGGCCACTGGTTTATCGCTTGCTCCCTCTTCCCACACATGAATCGGTTGATCGTTGACGGTATAGATTGGCATAGCTGGAGCCTCCGCTGGTGGTTAGCTGGTTTGGTCAGGCGGGCGGCGATCACGGCGTTGGCGAGCTTCACGGGCTTTTTCTTGCAAATTACGAAAGAATTCGCTATCAACAATTTCATCAACTTGCTGTTTGCGTTTGCCTTCATCAACAATAATTTGCAATTCGGCCACTTGCTGGCGCAATTTATGTTCGCGTTCGCGCACTTTATCAACCATCATGGCAAAAACGCTGGCAAGCGTGGCAACTTCATCGCGCAAACGGCTGCTGCTTTCGGGTACTTCTGAGCTATAGTCGCCATTACTAATTTGCTTGGCTACGGCGGTCAAGCCAATAATTGGCTTGGTCAGGCGATGGGCAATCAGATAAATAGCAATAGCCAAGAGCACCGTCACAATCAAAAAGCCGGGAATCAAGGTTTGGCTGATGCGATTGCGCACGGCGGTAACTTCGGCCACACACATATCGACCCCAACTGCGCCAACCGTTTCGCCTTTGGCATTGAAAATTGGTGCGGCTCCAGCAATCCACTGACCCCATTGATCAGTTGATGGATTAGGATCGATGCTTGGTTCGCGCAAACCACGGGCCATAGCTGACGAAAAGCCACCAGCTGCCGTAAAATTTGCGTTCATCAAAGGGCGGGTATCACGGTTAATCGTACAGCCATAGGCCGATTCAGTCAGCAGCTCTTGTTCACGCGGAGTAGCCGATTGACCTGGGGGAATTGCTGCGCTCACCACAAATCGTGCTTGCTCTGGCTCATTGGGCAGCTGAACGAAGGTATAAATGCCTGAAGCCTTGGGATTGGTAGTTTTGACCTCGCGCAAGTAGGCATTGATTTTAAGATAAGTTGGATCATCAATTTGGCCTTGGGTATACAAGGCGCTATGTTCATCGCCATCAATTCCAGCGGCAGCCGTTTTGGCAATCGCCATCAGATCGGCTTCGAGGTCAGTTTGGGCATTATCGGTGGCATAATTCAAAAACCAGACAAACACCCCAGTTAAAACAATTAAAAACAGCAGGGTAAAAATGGCCAACAAACGCCAACGCAGGCTCAAAAAACGGCTTTTGGGTGCTACGGCTGTCATAGGTGCTATTCCTTACCGCAACGACGCGAGGGCGTGCTGCACAAAAGGATTGTCGGATTCCAAATAGTAAACATCATGGTAAATCGCTTCAACTATCGTTCGTATGGTTGCAACATTTAACATGCTAGGTTGGCTTGGGTAAAACACCAAGTGCATTGGTTGCGGCGCAATTGTTAGTTGCCGCGCCGCCTGATCATCGCTATTTTTGATCACTGGCGGCTCAATATACTCAACTGGTAGCAGCACTGCCCCATTATTCAGATGAAAGCGCAAACGAGCCTCGCGTTCTTGGCGTTCAAGCTCATGCTGAGCATCCTCAACCCTCGTCACTTCGGCACTATACCCCAAAACCGCCTCATTGCCACTATACAAGGCATCGAGTGCCAATTGTTGATGGGTAGCCTGCACCAGCCAACGCCCAATGCCCGTGCCACGTGCCCGTTGATCGATGCCAATAAATGCCCCGTGACCAAAATTGCGGCGATACAGATAGCTGAACATGCGTACCCCGACTGGCTTGCCGTGCTGCTCAATCAACCACAAATGGTCGAGAGTGGCGGGGTGGCTGCGCGAAAATGGCTCAGCATACATCGCCAAAAATGGCTCATAATGGGCCAAATGTGGAAAAATCGTGGCAAATAGCTCTTGTACCAGCCCAATTTCGTTGGCTTCGGCCCCCAAAATTGCCCGCAATTGCATGCCCTTGGGAGCATCACGATTGGCGAGTGGCGGAATCATCGGCCAGCGCACACTATCTTGCAACTTATTCCACAATGGTTCTAATTCACCAAACTGAGCTAATCGCGCCTCAGAACTCGATGCCATCGAGAACGCTCCTTCGTCGAGAGCGCGACAGTCGCCAGTTCAGCAGACTTTTATCGTACACATGGCGGATACGCCAAGCGGCCCAAAGGCCGACAGCAGTTGCCACTGCTGCAAAGCCAAGATAAATTAGCGTACTAACCGAAGCCGCCAGCTCCCCCAGCCAGCTTGGCAACAACAGCACACTAATCACCCCACACCCAACGATTGTCGCGAATGAATAACAATAGCTATCAAGAAAAACGCTTACGCGCCCGCGCCGCTCGTCGGGAACAATACTCTGAACTGATTTGCGTAATGGTTCATCCCAGCCGCTTTGGGCTAAACGTGCCCCAAATCGACCAATTAACCCGCCGATCAGTGGCTGAACCAGTGCCCCCAGAATACAAAGCAGTAAGACGATAGGTAGGGCGATAAAACCTTGTTTCGGGCTGGTTTTGCTGAGCAAGCGCCCAGCTAACAGCCATTGAAATGCCAAAAGGGTGACCACAAAGGCCAATTTGTAAAAACCATAGACTTGTTGAAAGCGTAACGGATCGGCTGCTGCAATTTGATCAATGCTGCGCAAAAAGTGAAATTCGACCACCGTCAAAGCCAAGCCTGTGGTGAATAATACCAGCGCCAACAAACTAAACAGCGGCACATGGCGAATCACATCGGCTCCAACTTTAAAGGTCTCGCGAATCGATTCCCGTTCAGTTTTGCTTTGCCGCGCCCGAACTGGGTGTTTATGAAACATTAACCAAACTTGGCCAATGCCCAAAAAGCATAAAACCGCACACAAACCCAGCACCAAACTGGTATTTTGCTGATCACTGCCAACCAACCAGGTGGCGATCAGCGCCGCCAAGCCGTTGCCCAGTAGGCTGCCGATGGTCGCGCCAGCTCCTAGCAAGGGAAATAAGCGTTTAGCCTCGGAAGTCGCATAAATATCGTTGGCTAAGGCCCAAAACGCCAACGGGAAAATTGCATATTGCTGTTCGTTCAAAATCGACAAGGCTGGATAGATCAGCCAAGCGGGTGCTTTGAACCAAAATAGGCCTAAAATCGCCAGATAACATGCCCCAAAGCCGGCCAATAGCCGTTGAATTAATTTGATCCGCTCGGTGCGATCAACGATTAAGGCATAGCTGCCAGCAGCGACAATCGTTAGCAGCATGCCGACTGGCCAGAGCCACAGCAATTGTTCGGTGCCAAGGCTGCTGATAAAGCCCGCCATTGCTACTACATCGGCAAGCTCAAGCACCAAGGTATTGAGCGCTAACAAGCCCATGAGCGTTAGCACCAAACGCCATTCGTTCGGACGTAACTTTAAGCCTTGTTCCAGCCGTTTCAACATGCAGCCAGCATCCTTTGCGCAAATACAACAATGTCCAAGTTCGATTAAGCGGTCAAGGTTGCAGCCACATTCGTTAAGAGTAGGGAAATCGGATGGTCGGGATGTTCTACCACAAAGATATTCGATGAGGTTCGTTCAAGCAACAAGCTTGCTTGATTGTAATCGGCCAACAATTCATCGTAGGGCAAGGCTGCCAAGACTGGACGTTGATAAATTTGCTCGATTTTTTGCTGGACTTCGCGCAAATTATAATGCTCAGGAATTTGATTGACAATCAATACCATTTCGTTGATGCCAAGTTGCTCGGAAATATCGATCACCACGCCTGTACCTTGGAGATCTTGCTCGCGCAACTGCAACACCAACACCTGAATATCCGAGAAGGCGATCGATGGCAGCGCGGCGAATTGCACGCCTGGCTGCGTATCGATCAGCAGCGCATCGAGCCGGAGAGTATTGATCAACAACTCAAAACTATCGCTGAGCAAGCTAATATCATAATCGATCGTGCTGTTGCGGGTAGCAAATGGCACTAAATAAAGCTGCCCCTTGAGCGGATGGCGAACGGTTGGATTGAGATTGACGGCGGTTGATTCGATGCCACATTTGCCCCACAGAAAATCATTCAGGCTATGGGTGATTGCGCCCTCGGGCAAACCAAACAGCCACTGGATTGAGGGCGAGTGGACATCGCTATCAATAATTGCCACCCGTTGGCCGGCGGCTGCCAAAATGGTTGCAATATTGGCAGTTAATTGTGATTTACCGGTGCCTGGGCGAAACGAATGGATGGAAACAATCTTCGGCATGGGTGCCTCGCCCTCATTCCACAAATTACACTAACCGATTGGCGACTCCACGCAGCGATTGGCTTAATGGATGGTCGGGGTATTGCAAGACGAAAATGCCAGCACTGGCCAGCGTCATCATCTCATCGGAATGAGGCAGAACCGCCGCAACTTCGCTGTTGTAGGTTTTTTCGACGCGGGCCTTGACTTCGGCAAAATTGAATGAGGTTGGTACTTTGTTCACCAACAAAAACAGCTGCGGCACATCCAACTTATGGGCAACATCGACCGTAACCCCAGTTCCTTGATAATCTTGCGAATCGGGGCGCAAAATAATAATCAACGAATCGGAGATCGCAATCGAGAGCAAGGTTTCTTCATTCAAGCCCGGGTGGGTATCGATCAACAATACATCGAGGTTAAGTTCTTCGACCAAGCGATGAAACCCATCGTTGAGCAAACCCACATCGTAGCCTTCGCGCAGTACGCGGGCAATTTCGCCAGCCTTGATGCTCGAAGGGATGAGGAAAATGCGACCTGAGCTCAAGCCTTTGACGGTTGAACTGACATCATAGGCCGCTTGTTTGATTTCGCATTTGCCCCATAGATAATCGTTGAGCGAATATTTCATGTCATCTTCATTCATGCCGAATAGGACGTGAATGCCAGGCGACATAATATCGGTATCAATTACGCCAACTCGGCGACCAGTTGCGGCGATTAAGCTGGCAAGGTTAGCGGTCGTATTCGATTTACCCGTGCCACCCCGAAACGAGTGGATTGAAATTATCTTTGACATGCAGGTGCTCCTGTAAAAATGGCAAGTGCTGGTGTACACGGAGGGTAACGTGGTTCATCATAGCGCATCATAGCCCAATAATCAACGCGCTTAATACCTACCCATATAGTATGCAATACCATTAAATAAATAGCTTCAAGATATTAAGTTTTGTAAGATTCTCAACAAGGGTGCTGATTTAGCTTGATTCTTTCAATCGCATATTAAAGACGTTGAGCATGGGGTTAGCATGATGAATTGTCACGAGGATTAGAATATTAAAGAGGATTGGGTGGTCTATGGTGTAATCAAGCCGAGTGGGTTGATTGCTCAAAACAACTACCCAGCAAGCGCACGGCATGAGTCAATACTTCTTCGGAGTAGCGGGCGAAACATAGTCGAATAGCATTATGCGTTGGATTGGCTTGATTAAGATAAAAGGCTTGGCCGGGGAAAATTACTATACCACGTTGCAAGGCGCGTTGAAATAACCGCATCACAGGCTGATCGGCTGGCAAACTCAGCCAACTATAAAAACCACCATCAGCGATCGTCGCCTGAACTTCGGCAGGTAAATAGCGTTGAATGGCCTCAAGCAGGGCATCGCGGCGTTGTTTGTAGATATCCGTAACCCAAGCTAATTGTTCGTGGTATTCGCCAGCATGCAGATATTCGGCCAACATTTGTTGGCTAAACGATTCGTTGCTGCCGCTCGTAATCGTTTTTAAACTGACAAGTTGCTGCTGAAGCAGGCCATTAGCAACGATAAATCCAATTCGTAGGCCTGGCATCAACGATTTAGAATATGAGCCAATGTAAATCACATTCGGATCAAAAGCCCGTAAGGCTGGCTGACTTGGGCCAGTTAAGCCTAAATCGCTATAGGTTGCATCCTCGATAATTGGGATGGCCTGCTGATTGGCCCAGTTTAATAATTGATAGCGTTGGTCGCTGGCCCAGCGCATACCAGTGGGGTTATGATAATCGGGCACAACTAAAATAAAACGTGGATGGCTTGAGCCTGTGTGCAAAGCTGCATTTAAACTTGCCCAATCTGGCCCATTATGGCTGACTGCAAAGCCATTGAGCCGAATGCCCGCTTGTTGTAAATTGAGCAAGGTCGTATGAAACGAGGGTTCTTCGATCAAACCGCTATCGCCTGCCACAGCTAATGCTTGAGTTACCAAATTAATCGCTTCGTTCGCTCCGTTAGTGATAATCAATTGTTCAGCACTGGTTTGAATGCCATGACGTGCTAAATCATTGGCAATCGCTTGACGTAATGGGTAAAAGCCCTGTGGATGGGTGTAATTCCAAGCAGTTTGGGGGTTGCGGCGGGCAATCCGTTGTTGTAACTGGGCAAAGCGCTGGCTTGGAAACATATCTGGGGCTGGTACGCCTAAGGCCAGCGAAATCATGCCCTCAGCATGGTTTAATCGCCACAATTCAGCAATCAGCTGATCGTTGGCTAGCGTTGGGGTAATTAATGCTTGGGGTTGGGGTGCTTGCAGAGTTTGATCAAACAAGCCTGAGCAAATATAACTGCCGCTGCCGTGCAGGGTCTGAATGATGCCGCGTGCCCGTAGTTCATCAAAAGCGGTTACTATCGTTGAGCGATGTAGATTCAGGTGCTCGGCCAATTGACGAGACGATGGCAGTCGTTGCTCGGCCTGCAACTGGCCAGCCCGCGCCAATGCCGTAATATGATCGGCTATTTGCAAATACAATGGGCGAGTCAAGTTGGGGTTGAGTGGAATTGCGAGCATGCAAAATCCTTTTTTGATCCACAAAGAGCACGAAGTTTTATTTTAGCCACGAATTGCACGAATGACACGAAACATTGTATAGCTACAGATTGATAGCAATATTTGTTCTCTATTGGTCAATGCGCTCTAATCCCTGATCCCTGACTCCTCGCCCCTCACCTTCTCTACGTCAAAATCTGATCTCCAGTCCCCAACTCCTATGTTCTTTGCTCTATGTTCTATGTTCTCTTGCAACCCATTCTATTGCCTGCCAAGCTAGCTCAACATCGGCGGCTGTGGTGCGCCAATTTGAGAAGGCCGCGCGAATCGCTGGTTGCCCAGCATAGACGGTTGCGGTCATAAACACCGCTCCGGTAGCCCGCACTGCATCAAGATAAGCCTGAATTGTAGTGCTATCAGGATTGCCCACCAAACTGAAACAAACGACGTTCATTCGCACAGGCGCGACCAAGCGAAACAGCGGCGAATCGCTGATATAGCTAGCCAGTAGTTGGGCCAAATCGCAATCGCGTTCAACCATTTCTTGGTAGCCAGCCGAACCATAAGCCATAAGCGTAAACCATGCTGGCAGTGCTCGCCAACGACGTGAATTTTCGGGCGTGCGATGAAAAAAGCCTGGATTTTCGCCAATTGGGCTGAGATAGGCCGCGCTATTATGAAACACTTCAACTTGCAAGGCGCTATGGCGAGTGAATTGCATGGCTGAATCATACGGCACATTGAGCCATTTGTGAGCATCGATCGTCAGTGAATCGGCATGCTCAAGCCCACGCACCAAGTGAGCAAAACGCGGCGAACAGGCGGCAAAGCCCCCAAAGGCCGCATCAACATGCAACCAGAAATTGAATTCCTGCTTGAGTTCCGCGATTGCCATAAGATCGTCAAAATCGACACTATTGACCGTGCCTGCATTAGCAACAACGATCGCTGGTTGATTGGCTGGCAAGGCTTGGAGTGCTTGGCGCAATGCTGTGATATCAACCGCCTCGCGTTCAGACTGCAAGGTGATTGTTTGTAGCTGTTGGCGACCCATGCCCAACATTGACATGGCCTTATAAATGCTTGAGTGGGGTGCGCCGCTCAATACAGGAATTGGCGCAAGCCCCGATAATCCCATACGGGCAACATCGTGGTTGAGTTGCTGGGCTGCCCATTGCCGCCCAATCGCCAAGCCCACAAAATTGGCCATGGTTGCCCCAGAAACGAATGCGCCGCTAAAACTCGTGGGCAAGCCAAATAATTCGCGCAACATGCTGATGGCTTCATTTTCAACCCGAATCGCGGCGGTTTCGGTTGTGCCACTCGGATTTTGATCGAAGGCACTGACCAGCCAATCGCCCGCTAGCGCTGCTGGAGTCGCGCCGCCAGTCACGAAGCCCCAATAGCGTGGGCCAGTGCTACCAGTTAATGTATCGCTGTAGCGAGCCAAAAAATGCTCAAGCGTTTGTTCGGCTCCTAAACCATTGGTTGGTAATTGATCAGGCTGATCGATTTGCGATGCAACCCCAACCGGACGTTGTGGTAAATCGTGCAGAAATTGTTTGGCGGTGGCAAGGGTCTGCGCTAAAATGTGGTCGATTTGGGCGGCATCGTGAGCTAAAACTGGATGCATTGGGCTACCTCAATTAATTCAGAACTAGCTTGAGCATAACAAACACAAGTGGCTTGGTTAAGCACCACTTTTGAGCATTTAACCAAACCACTTTTGATCCACAAAGGGGTCAGGGACTAGGGATCAGGGGTCAGGAAATTTCATCTAGGTTGAATTTAATCCACGAAGGACACGAAGAATTATTTTAGCCACAGATTAGCCACAGATTATGATGATTATTTTGCTGTTCCCCAAACCTTGTACCAGCTTTGAATCCTAACTCCTCACATGCTCTGCGCCTCTGCGTCAAAATTTAATCCCTAGTCTCCTGACCCCTAGCCCCTGAAACCTGACCCCTAACTTCTATGTTCTTTGCTCTATGTTCTATATTCTCTAGCCCCTGAAACCTGACCCCTAGCCCCTGCTTGACAATCGTGCTGAGGTTTTGTATAGTGTTCATCGAAGCGTTTCGACTATGCGTTTCGACTACACGCTTCGATAAACTAAGCTAAACGCCACAAGCGAGAACGGGGGGCATTGTGCCAACGATGGTCGATGTCGCGAAACGAGCCGGGGTTGCGCTCAGCACCGTCTCATATGCACTCAATGGAACGAGGCCGATCTCTGAAGAAACCCGCCAGCGGATCTATGCCGCAATGGAAGAGCTGGGTTACAAGCCCCATGCCTTAGCTCGCGGTTTGGCCAGCAAGCGCAGCAAAATTATTGCCCTGCTTTTCCCCACGCCTGAACGCGGCTTAGGCTTAACTGAGCTTGAGTTCGTGACCAGTGCGGCGGAAGCGGCCCGCAATAAAGGCTACCACTTGGTTTTATGGTCGTTGCCCACCGATTCCAGCGAGCTACGCCAACTCTTGCAACAAGGCCTTGTCGATGGCGTGTTGGTGATGGAAGTCCACCTCAATGATCCACGGATTGAATTACTGCGTGAACTTGAATTTCCCTTCAGCATGATTGGACGTTGTGCCGAAAGCAATGGCATGAGCTATGTTGATATCGATTTTGATCGCACGACCCAACTCGCCGTAAATTGCCTCGCTGAGCTTGGCCACAGCCAAATTGGCTTTATCAATCATTCGCAAGAAGCGTTTGAGGCTGGTTACGGCCCGACCGTGCGGGTGGCGCAACGCTTCAATGAGGCGATTGCTGCCGCTCAATTACAGGGTGTGAGCAGCTTTTGCCACGATTCAGTTGCCGCAGGCTACGAAACCTTCAACCAACTGTTAACCGATCATCCTGATTTGAGTGGCTTGATTGTGATGAATGAACGGGCGATTCCAGGCATTATTCAAGCTGTCAGTGAACGTGGCTGGTCAATTCCTGACGATATTTCACTGATTTCGCTGGTTTCTTCGGCACGGGTTGCCGAAATGACCTTACCAACCTTGACGACTTTAGAGCCACCAATCGCCGAGCTTGGGGCGTTAGGGGTCGATTTACTCATCCAACAACTCGAAGCCCAAGATCGCGAGTTGCCTCAAGCACTCTTGCCATGTCAATTAGTTGTGCGCGGTAGTACCGGTCAAGCGCGGCGCACAGAACGATAGTTCACCACCGCTCACTCGTCGGCTGAAATTAACAATGACTATGGTAACGCTCCCAAGGAGGACACAGATGTCCACATCGAAGTCAACGTTCCGACTCTCTTTTATCTTAGTGTTGGTTTTGCTCACCAGCATCTTGGCGGCTTGCGGCTCTGAGACCGCTACCACTGCGCCAAGCGGCAGCACCACCAGCAATGAGCCACGCACAATTAAACTTTGGCACTACGAAGGTGCTAACAGCGCCATGGGCATCGCTTGGGCTGAGTCAATCAAACAATTTCAAGCATCACACCCTGGTGTAACGATTCAGTTTGAAGAAAAAGGCTTTGAGCAAATTCGCCAAACCGCTGGCATGGTGCTCAACTCTGATGAAACCCCCGATATTTTGGAATACAACAAAGGTAATGCAACTGCTGGCTTGCTTTCCACCCAAGGCTTGCTGACCGATCTTTCTGAGGTGGCGACCCAACGCGGTTGGGATAAATTGCTCAGCTCCAGTTTGCAAACCACCGCCCGCTACGATGAAAAAGGCGTGATGGGCGCTGGCAAATGGTTTGGCGTGCCCAACTATGCCGAATATGTCATGGTTTATTACAACAAAGATATGTTCGCCAAGGCCAACTTGCAAGTGCCAACCACTTTGGCCGAATTTGAAGCCGTCATGGATGCCTTTGTGCAACAAGGGGTCACGCCGCTCTCGGTCGGCGCTGCTGAATATCCCGCCCAACAGATTTTCTATGAATTGGTGCTCAGCCAAGCTGATCGCGAATTTGTTAATGCCTTCCAACTCTATCAAGGTGATGTCGATTTCCGTGGCCCCGAGTTTACCTATGGCGCAGAAAAAATGGCCGAGTGGGTCAGCAAAGGCTATATCAGCAAAGATGCAACGGGCATCAAAGCCGAAGATATGGGCGTGGCCTTCACCAATGGCACATTCCCAATCATGATTTCGGGCAGCTGGTGGTATGGTCGCTTTACCGACGAAATTAAGGGTTTTGAATGGGGCACGTTCTTGTTCCCTGGTAACAAATTGCACCCCGGCTCAAGCGGCAACATCTGGGCCGTGCCAACCAATGCCAAAAACAAAGATCTGGTCTACGATTTCATCGATATCACGATGAGCCAAGATATTCAGACCTTGTTGGGTAACTCTGGTGGCGTGCCAGTCAACGCCGACGTGAGCAAAATCACCAACGAAAAGAACAAAGAGTTGATTCAAAACTTCGATGCAATCTCCAAGGCCGATGGCTTAGCCTTCTACCCCGACTGGCCAGCCCCAGGTTTCTACGATGTCTTGGTTGCCAATGTTCAAGAGTTGATCGATGGCACCAAAACACCCAGCGAAATGCTCGATGCAATCGCTATTCCATATCAAGAAAATCGGGCAACCTTAGGTAAGTAGGGTTTAGAGGCCAGCTGTCAGGAGTCAGGGGTCAGGACAGTAATCCTCAGTCTGCTCCCTCACCCCCAGCCCCTCTCCCACTGCGGCGGGAGAGGGGAGCATCGAGCGCGATTCCCCCTCGCCTCGCGGGCGGGAGCGGGGGTTAGGGGGTGAGGGCATGCAGTTCATTGCCAAATCAATGAACCATTACAACTAATACATAGGGTCTTTTGGCTAGGATTTAGGAAAAAGGATAGCGATTCTGACCCCCGACCCCTAGCCCCTGACCCCTGATTTTCCAATCGAAAGGTTACGGCAATGATGCTTAAACGTTCAACAAACAGCGGCTACTGGTGGTTTTTGCTACCTGGCTTGATTTTGTTTGTGATGGTTATCGCCATTCCCTTCTTGATGAATATTGGCACAAGTTTTACCACGTGGCAGGGTGTCGGCACGCCAAAATGGGCTGGTCTCGATAACTATGCCCGCTTGTTCCGTGATAGCACCTTTTGGGCATCATTCCGTAACAACTTGGCGATGCTGATTGCCATGACGATTGTGCCAACCTTGCTGGGTTTGTTGCTGGCAGCGGTGCTCTACGATTACATTGGCAATAAATTTGGCTCTGGCACGGCTAGCTTTTTTCGCGCAGCCTTTTATCTGCCGCAAATTTTGCCCGTGGCGATTGCTGGCGTGGTTTGGGCTTGGATTCTGCACCCCAACTATGGGGCGCTGAATGGCTTTCTCGAAACGCTTGGCCTCGAGAATTTGACTCGCAACTGGCTTGGTAATCGCCAAACTGCCTTGCCCAGCGTCATGATGATTATGGTTTGGTTCCAACTGGGCTATCCGCTGGTGATTTTCATGGCTGGTTTGCAGCGCATCGACCCTGAAATTTACGAGGCAGCGGTGCTCGATGGCGCAAGCTGGTTTGATCGCTTTCGCTTTATCACGGTGCACCTAATTCGGCCTGAGATTTTTGTCGTGCTGCTGACCACCACGATTGCCTCGCTTAAAGTTTTTGGTCAAATTTATGTGCTGACCCGTGGCGGCCCGGGCAATGCCACCTTGGTTCCCTCTTACTTTGCCTATCAAAACTTCTTCGAGAAGGCTAATGTTGGCTATGGTGCAGCGATTGCCACCGTCATGACCTTGATCATCATAGTGCTGACGATCATCTTTATTCGTCGCCAATCCGCCGAGGAGCTTTAAGATGACCAGCCTACCTTTGAAATCAACCCTCAAAAAACCACATCAGGCTGGTTTTGGCCGCTATCTTGTGTTGGCTGCCTTGATTATTGCTGTGCTGATTGTGCTGTTGCCATTTGCAATTGTGGTGATCAACGCCTTTAAAACGCCAACCGATTATGCTAGCAACGGCCCACTGAGTTGGCCAAGCGAATGGTCGATTGATGGGATCGTGGCGTTTTGGCAGCGGGTCGATTATAGCCAGAAGTTGCTTAATAGCTTGTTGATTAGCGCTAGTGTGGCGGTGATAGGTGTGCTGTTGTCGTTGCTGAATGCCTTTGCGCTTGGCATTGGCCGAATCAAAGGCCGCGTTTGGCTGTTGATTCTATTTATGGTTGCCAACACCCTGCCCCAAGAATCACTGGTTTATCCGTTGTACTACCTCTCCAAAGAATTCGATCTCTACAACACGCGCTTTGTAGTGATCTTGATTTTCTCAGTGATTCAGAGCGCCTTTGGCACTTACTTGCTTTCATCAGTATTCAGTACGTTTCCCAAAGAGATGCTCGAAGCGGCAATGTTGGATGGCTGCAACAAACTGCAACTCTTGTTTAAGATTATTGTTCCGGTCAGTCGGCCAACGCTTTCGGTGCTCTTCACCTTCTTTTTCATCTGGACATGGAATGAATTTTTCCTGCCGTTGATTTTGTTGATTAGCAACGATCGCCAAACGGTGCCGATTGCGGTGGGTGTGCTGCAAGGCCAACGCAACATGGAAGCCACCTTATCCAGTGCTTCAGCCTTGTTGGGGATTTTGCCATGCTTCATTTTCTTCTTGATCTTCCAACGCACCCTGACCAAAGGCATCGCCGCAGGCAGTGTGAAGTAGTGACGAGGGTTCAGGGTTCAGGGTTCAGGGTTCAGGAAATAAAGATCAGGCAACATAAAACATAGGGAGCCTTAACGCATAGGCGCAGAGAACGAAAGGATGAAGGATGAACCCATTGTTCTTCGCGTTCTTCGCGCTCTTCGCGGTTCCGCCCTTCGTGTCCTTCGTGTCCTTCGTGGATCAACATAAGGATTAAACAATGAAATTTACTGATGGGTATTGGATGATGCGTGAGGGCGTTAATGCGCTCTTTGCATCACAGGCCTATGATGGCCAAATAAACGATACAACGCTGACGGTCTATGCACCAGGCAAACGGATTAATCATCGGGGCGATACCCTGAACCTAGGCACAATTACTGCCCGTTTTTCCTCGCCCATGCCCGATGTGATTCGGGTCAAACTAACCCATTTTGAAGGTCAACGTTCACTTGGTCCCAATTTTGCCATTGCTGAATCGGCTAATGAGAGTGTTAGCACCAGCGAAGATCAACAAGAATTTCGCTTGACCAGCGGCAAATTGAGCGTGCAAATCCCCAAAACTGGCGATTGGAGTATTAATTTTTGGGCTGAAAACCGCCGCGTCACCAGCAGTGGGCGCAAAGGCGTTGGCTACATTAGCATGGCCGATGCTGGCGAATTTATGCACGAGCAATTATCGCTCGGCGTTGGTGAGCAAGTTTATGGCTTGGGCGAGCGTTTTACCGCCTTCGTCAAAAATGGCCAATCAGTCGATGTTTGGAACCAAGATGGTGGCACTGGCAGCGAGCAAGCCTACAAAAATGTGCCATTTTATCTGACCAATCGTGGCTATGGGGTATTCGTCAATCAGCCCGAAAACGTCGCTTTTGAAATTGCCTCGGAAAAAGTTTCGCGGGTGCAATTTAGCGTACCAGGCCAAAGCCTCGAATATTTTGTGATCTATGGCCCAACCCCCAAGGAGATTCTCGAAAAACTTACCGCCTTGACTGGCCGCCCAGCCTTGCCGCCAGCATGGTCATTTGGTTTATGGCTCACCACCTCGTTTACCACTTCGTATGATGAGCAAACCGTCACCAGTTTTATCCAAGGTATGGCCGACCGCGATTTGCCCCTACACGTCTTCCACTTCGATTGTTTTTGGATGCGCGAGTTCCACTGGTGCGATCTCGAATGGGATTCACGCACCTTCCCTGATCCTGAGGGCATGCTCAAACGGCTCAAAGATCGTGGTTTGAAGATTTGTGTTTGGATTAATCCTTACATTGCTCAACGTTCGGCGATGTTCCGCGAAGGTATGGAGCATGGCTACTTGGTGAAGAAACCCAACGGCGATGTGTGGCAATCGGATATGTGGCAATCGGGCATGGGCTTGGTTGATTTTACCAATCCCGCAGCTTGTGCTTGGTATGCGGCCAAACTCAAAGGCCTGCTCGATATGGGCGTAGATTGTTTCAAAACCGACTTTGGCGAACGGATTCCAACCGATGTAGCCTATTTCGATGGCTCCGACCCGCAGCGGATGCACAATTACTACACTCATCTTTACAACAAAACCGTGTTTGATTTGTTGAAAACTGAACGCGGCGAAAACGATGCAGTAGTGTTTGCCCGCTCGGCAACTGCTGGTGGTCAGCAATTCCCAGTGCACTGGGGTGGCGATTGCGAATCGACCTTCGAATCGATGGCTGAAAGTTTGCGCGGCGGTTTATCGTTAGGGCTTTCAGGCTTTGGCTTCTGGAGCCACGATATTGGTGGCTTCGAGGGCATGCCACCAGTTGAAATTTACAAACGCTGGATTGCCTTTGGCATGCTTTCATCCCATAGCCGTTTGCATGGCAACCATACCTATCGTGTGCCATGGATTTACGATGAAGAAGCGGTTGATGTGCTGCGCTACTTCACCAAACTCAAATCACGCTTGATGCCATACCTCTATGGTGCTGCTGTGACCGCTTCCAACAGTGGGATTCCAGTGATGCGGGCCATGTTGTTGGAATTCCCCAACGACCCGACCTGCGATTTCCTTGATCGCCAATATATGTTGGGTGATTCGTTGTTGGTTGCGCCAGTATTCGCCTACGACAACACCGTAACCTACTATGTGCCTGCTGGGCGCTGGACGCAAATTACGACTGGCGCAGTCGTCGAAGGCCCACGCTGGGTCACCGAAACTCACGATATGCTGAGCCTGCCATTATTGGCTCGCCCCAACAGCTTGATTGCGGTTGGCAACAACAGCGAGCGCCCCGACTACGACTATAGCAGCGGCGTGACCCTGAATTTGTACCAATTGGGCGATGGTCAAGCAGCCTACACCATGGTTCCTGCCACCAATGGCGATATTGCTGCCTCGTGGAGTGCTCGCCGCGATGGTGACACGATCAGCATCGTACAAGAAGGCCAAGCCAGTGATTGGCAAGTCGTGCTGGTTGGCGTGCAACAAGTCGCCAGCGCCGATGGAGCCTTAGTCGAGCAACATCCGTTGGGTATCCAACTTACCGCCCTCGATCAAGCAACCAATTTGGTGGTGAAGTTGAAGTAGGTTTTAGGGGTCAGAGACCAGGGGCTAGGGATCAGGCTATAGGCTATGGATTAGAAGCGAGCATCGGTGAAATTTGTGGCTGTCTTGCCTCCTGACCCCTGACAACTGGCATCTTCGTGCTCTTCGTGGATCAAATTAAGGAATCAATATCATGACACAACATAAATTTACCTTCGGATTATGGACAGTTGGCAATGTTGGGCGCGACCCATTTGGCGAGCCAGTGCGCAAAACGCTCTCGCCAGTTGAGATTGTACATCTTTTGGCAGAAGTTGGGGCGTGGGGAGTTAATTTTCACGATAATGATTTAGTGCCGATTGATGCCAATGCCAGCCAAAAAGCCCAAATTGTGGCCGATTTCAAGCAAGCGCTCAAGGATACGGGCTTGGTTGTGCCGATGGCAACCACTAATTTATTCGGTCACCCAGCCTTCAAAGATGGCGCGTTCACCAGTAACGATCCAGCAGTACGAGCCTATGCCTTGCAAAAAACCATGGCCGCAATGGATTTAGGCGCTGAATTTGGGGCTAAAACCTATGTTTTTTGGGGTGGGCGTGAAGGCAGCGAAACTGATGCTTCGAAAAACCTGCTCGAAGGCTTGAAGTGGTTCCGCGAAGCGCTGAACTTTTTGTGCGAATATAGCAATGCCCAAGGCTATGGCTATCGGTTTGCCTTGGAAGCCAAGCCCAACGAACCACGTGGCGATATCTTCTTGCCGACCACCGGAGCAATGTTGGGCTTTATTCAGACCCTCGATCAGCCTGAGATGGTGGGTGTGAATCCCGAAGTTGCCCACGAAACCATGGCTGGCCTGAATTTTACCCATGCCGTGGCGCAGGCGCTTGACGCTGGCAAATTGTTCCATATCGATCTTAACGATCAAAATAGTGGCCGCTACGACCAAGATTATCGCTTTGGAGCGCAAAACTACAAACAAAGCTTTTTCTTGGTGAAATTGCTGCATGATGCTGGCTACGATGGCCCATTGCATTTCGATGCCCATGCTTACCGCAGCGAAGATCTTGAGGGAGTTAAAGATTTTGCCCGTGGTTGTATGCGCACCTACCAAATTTTGGCCGAAAAAGTTCAGCGTTTCAACGCCGACCCAGAGATTCAAGCCTTGTTAGCTCAAATCAACGCGCCAAATGCCGATGTTGAGCAATTCCGTGGTGGCTACACGCCCGAACGTGCCGCTGCGCTCAAAGCCTATCAATTTGATCGTCAAGCGCTTGGCGAACGTGGCCTCGGCTACGAAAAGCTCGATCAACTGACCTTTGAGTTGTTGATGGGAGCCAGATAGAAAGTCAAAAGGCAGAAGTCAAAAGTCAAAAATAACTACCAATAGTCGTTCTTTGTGTTCTTCGTGGTTTCGCGTTATTGATCCACGAAGAGCACGAAGGTTATTTTAGCCACAGATTTCACGGATTTATCTAGGTTAATGTTCCGATATATAGCCCAAAGCTTATAGCCTCATATTCTCAGCGCTAATATCCTGACCCCCAGCCCCTGATCCCTCGCCCCTCACCCGCAAATTGCCAAGATATGCTATGCTAGAAGCTACAATGTTGCTTGCAATGGGGCAAACAACGAGCTATACAGCACACACGAGGTAGAACAAGCCATGATTGATTGGACCGAAAATTACGGGTTTTTGCTGAATGAACAGCACGATATGCTGCGTAAAACTGTGCGCGATTTTGCTGAAAAAGAAGTCGCACCCTACATCCAAGAATGGGATCGTAAGGGCGCTGGTGAGCATGCCGGAACTGCCGAGCATATGTTGCCAATTATCAAACGCATGGGTGAACTCGGTTTTCTCGGGGTGTGTCTACCACAAAAATATGGCGGCGCAGGCTTCGATTATTTGGGGCTAGCAGTCGTTTGTGAAGAATTAGAGCGGGTTGATACATCGCTGCGGGTGATTCTCAGCGTGCATACTGGCCTCAACTCATTAGCCGTATTTCAATGGGGCACTGAAGAACAAAAACAAAAATATCTTGTACCTCAAGCGACTGGCGCAAAAATTGCTGCCTATTGTCTGACCGAGCCAAACGCTGGCACCGACGTTGCTGGCATGCAATCAACCGCTGTGCTCGAAGGCGATCACTATATTCTCAACGGCGAAAAAACCTGGATTAGCCTCTCGGATTTGGCCGACCATTTCTTGGTGGTAGCCTACACCGACAAAGGCAAAAAACAACGCGGCATGACCGCGTTTATCGTCGAACGCAGTTTTGAAGGCGTTTCAACCATGCCAATTCATGGCAAGTTGGGCGTGCGGGCTGGCAACACTGGTAGCGTCGTATTCGAAAATGTGCGCGTACCGGTTGCCAATCGCTTGGGCGAAGAAGGCGAAGGTTTCAAAATTGCTATGACGGCGCTGGATAATGGCCGCTACACCGTGGCAACTGGCGCAACTGGCTTGATCCAAGCTGCCTTGGAAGCATCGGTCAAGTATGCCAAAGAGCGCGAAACCTTCGGCGTGCCGATTGGTCAACACCAATTGGTCAAGCGCATGATTAGCCATATGGTACTGAAGTTGGAAACATCCCGGTTGTTGTGCTATCGCGCTGGCTGGCTCAAAAACCAAGGCATTCGCAACACCCGCGAAACTACCTTGGCCAAATGGCATGCCACCGTCGAAAGCTTCAACTGCGCCAACGATGCAATTCAAATTCACGGTGCTTATGGCTTTAGCGACGAGTATCCAGTTGAACGCTATTTGCGCAATAGCCGTGGCGCGGTGATATACGAAGGAACCCGCGAGTTGCAAGAATTGTTACAAGCAGATTTTGCGCTCTCAGAGCGGGAAAACAAGCCTTTGCGCTGTGAACTCCCAGCCTATGATGAAGAGGCTTGGAACGCCTAAACAGCCTTGGCTGTCGGAGCGAACACCACCGCGAGCAAGGTTTTTTGAGCTTGTTCGCGGTGGTCGTGTTTTTAAGGAGGAAGTATGTCGCGTTGGATTATTATCGTTGTTCTGATCTTTTCAGGTTTTTCTGCTCAATTTGTTCAGCAAGCGAACCCTGATCTCTCCCCTAGTGCCGTTCCGGCTGGCTTCACCCAAACCGTGGTTGTCCCCGCTAGTAGCCTTGATGCCCCAACCGCGTTTACATGGCTGCCCTCTGGTGAGATGTTGATTACTCAGCAAAATGGTCAGTTGTTGGGTTGGAATGGCACAAGCACGCGCACCGTAATGAGCCTTGGCAATCGAGTTTGCTACGATTTTGAGCGAGGTTTGTTGGGCATCGCGGTTGATCCGCAATTTACCACTAGCCGCCCATATGTGTATGTTTACTATACCTTCAATAAATTTAACCAGACTTCAAACAACTGCCCTCGTCAGAGCACAACCGTTAATCCAGTGAATCGTGTTTCACGCTTTACTTGGAGCAATAATGTACTCGATATCAACTCAGAATCGGTCTTGATTGATAATATTGGTTCATACAACGGCAATCATAATGCTGGCGATGTTGCGTTTGGCAAAGATGGCAAGTTGTATGTGAGCGTTGGCGATGGCGGCTGCGATTATCTTGATAGCGGTTGTGGTGGCTCAAACGATGCTTCACGTGAACAACACACCTTGCTTGGCAAAATTCTGCGCATCAATCCCGATGGCACGATTCCCAGTGATAATCCGTTTATTGGCAGTGGTACGGCGCGTTGTAACACTGGCTCAGTTGCCAGCGGCACGATTTGCCAAGAAACTTGGGCTTGGGGTTTTCGCAATCCCTATCGCATGACTTTCGATCCCAATGCCAGCGGCGTGCGTTTGTTTGTCAACGATGTTGGTCAAAATGTGCGCGAAGAAATCGACGAAGTTGTTGCGGGCAAGGATTATGGCTGGAATTGTCGCGAAGGTACACGGGTCAATAATTCGACTGGGCCATGTTCGCCAACGCCCGCCAATATGGTTGACCCGATTTATGAATATAGCCATGGCAACGCTGGCGCACCATTTACCAACTGCAATTCGATCACTGGTGGCGCTTTTGTGCCCGCCAATACCTTCCCCAGCAATTACAGCGGCTATATGTTTGGCGATTATGTTTGTGGCAAAATTTTTATGATTTCTGCCCAAGCACCCTACAATTCTGTCCTGACTTTCTCGGATGATCCTGGGTCGGTCACGCATATGGCATTTGGCCCTAACGGCGGTCGCCAAGCCTTATTTTATGCGACCTATGCCAATGGCGGCGAAATTCGCCGAATTAGCTATGATGGTAGCAGCAGCTTGAATTCAGCTTTTACAGCCAACCCCAGTTTTGGTGCGGCTCCCTTGGCCGTGACCTTCACTGCTAGCAATCCGAGCAGCGGCGCAAGCTATTTGTGGAATTTTGGCAATGGCACGAGCCGCGAAACCAGTACAGCCAGTACATCCTACACCTACAACAGCAATGGTACCTACACCGCAACCTTGTATTTGCGCGGCAGCAACGGTGATTTATCGAATGTGAGCCAGGCGCTTGTGCGAGTTGGGGCAACTGCACCGAATGCCAGCATTACCCAACCAAATTCAAACGCTCAATTTGCGGTTGGCCAAACAATCCAGGTGCGAGGGCAGGCCAGCGATGCTGAACAAGGCCAATTGCCATCCAGTGCTTTATCGTGGAAAGTGATTTTGCACCACGATACCCACACTCACCCCTATTTGACCCAACCAACCACCAATAGTTTTAGCTTTACTGCGCCAGCCCCCGAAGATTTGCTAGCGGCCAGCAATAGTTATTTAGAGCTTGAACTGACTGCAACTGATAGCAGTGGCTTGAGTCATGTGGTCACCCAAACCATCCAACCCCATAAAGTTGATGTGACCTTGGCTTCAACTCCGAATGCCAACGCCAATTTTGTGGTCAATAACGACCCAATCGAGGCCGATGCTCCATTTGTTTCGTGGGAAAACTACAGCCTACGAGTGACTGCGCCAGTCTATATTGATAACAATCGTTGGTGGCGGTTTGTACGCTGGAGCGATGATAACACCAGCAATCCACGCACCTTTATCACACCTGCGAGTGCCACGACCTACACCGTAGTCTACGAAGAATTTACCCCCTATCAGCTGTATTTGCCAATTGTGCGCAAGTAAAACCATTATTGTTCCCTCACCCCCAACCCCTTTCCCACTGCGGCGGGAGAGGGGAGTTTCAGTAGTTATGAAGGAGGTTTTCCCCCTCGCCTCGCTCGGCGGGAGAGGGGGCTAGGGGGTGAGGGAATACTTCAACGCCCTTTGATCGACATCATCAAAGGGCGTTTGTTTACGCTGCGCCAAAAGGTGTAGTGCTGGTTGGCTCAGCCTCAATTCGGCTCCAAACAGCTACATATCCAAGATACATCTTTTGCAGGCTGTCGATTGCAGTCTGAGCCAGCTATAGTTTGGCTAGTTTCAACCAGAGGAGCTAGCAATGCAAAATCCATCTTCATCGGCTTGGTTGGGTCGGTTTCTGAGTATTTGGCTGGGCCAAGTTTTTTCATTAGTCGGAAGCCAATTAGTTCAATTTGCGATTATTTGGAATTTAACCCTGCGCACTGGTTCGGCCACAACCTTGGCTTTTGCCACATTAATGGCGATGTTGCCAGCGGTGTTGCTTTCGCCGTTTATTGGCACTTGGGTTGATCGCATGAATCGCCAAGTGATTATGTTAGTTGCTGATGCCTGTTCGATGTTGGTGACGATCGGCTTAGCGTTGCTCTTTTGGCGTGAGGCTGATGCAGTTTGGCATATTTATCTGGCGTTATTGCTGCGCTCAATTTGTGAGCGATTCCATGCGACCGCCATGGGTGCTTCAACCGTCTTACTCGTGCCCAAAACTCACTTAGCGCGGGTTCAAGGCCTCAATCAAGCTTTGCATGGTGGTATGAATATTATTGCGGCACCGCTGGGCGCATGGCTGATAGCTAAATTCCCCTTGCAAGTCGTTTTATCAATTGATGTGGTTACAGCCATATTGGCAATTTTGCCCTTGCTGTTTGTGCGTATTCCCCAGCCACAACGTGATGCCGACCGCAACGTTACTTTTTGGCAAGATATGCGCGAAGGCTTTGCCTATGTAATTGGCTGGCGTGGCTTATTGATTAGCCTAATTATGGTGAGCATGATCAATCTGGTGATGACTCCGATTGGTTCGTTATTACCCTTGCTCGTGACCAAAATTTTTGGTGGCGGAGCTAGCGAGTTGGGCTGGATGGAAGCAGCACTCTCAATTGGGATTATTCTCGGTGGGATTTTACTGAGCGTTTGGGGCGGTTTCAAGCGCCGAATCGTCACAGCCCTCTTTGGTTTGGTGCTATTGGGCAGTTTCACCCTGTTGATGGGGATCATGCCAAGCTCATTGATTTGGGCAGCGATTGCTATGAATGGCTTGGTTGGTTTGAGTTTGCCAATTGTCAATGGCTCGTTTGGGGCGATGATTCAAGGCGTGATTGCTCCCGAATTGCAAGGGCGGGTGTTCTCGCTGGTTGCCAGCTTTGCCACCGCCATGGCTCCACTGGGCTTGTTGTTGGCTGGTCCAATTGCTGATAGCTTTGGCCTGCGAGTTTGGTACATTCTTGGCGGTGTCGTGACGATTGCGATGGGCGTGTTGGGTTTTGGGCTGCGCTCAGTTATGACTATGGAAAGCCAATCGCACGAGGCTGAACCCCCAATCGTCGAGACGAGCCTTAGCCAAGCCCAAGCCGAAGCGTTATAGGTAAAATAAAGGATCGGAAAATGGAACCGCGAAGCACACGAAGGTTAGGGATTTAGAACACATCTTGTCAATCTATCAAATAAATATTTGGGGGTGCAGGGGGCTGAAAACCCCCTGCATCTCCCGCTGGCGGGACGGAAGGGTGGCGCAAATCATTTAATCAAATTCAAATCTTTATCACGTAAGCCGACCAAGGCCATTTCTCCAGCCTCGTCGATATGCAGTTCAGCATAACGAGCCTCGGCAAAACGCTCGCCAGTACCTTCTTGAAAGAAGAATGTGTCGGCTGCTAACTGCACATCATAGCCTCTCGAGCGATATTTGAGCCGTTGTTGGTTGGCGGCCAAGGCTTGCTCACCATATTCAAAATGCGAAAATGTGCCAATATGCTGCTGATCGACTGTGAGCACCAACACGCCTTTACTTGAAAAAGCTTGATCATAGGAAAATGGGAGGGTATCGTAATTCAACTGCATATAATCACCTTGCAGCAACGAACGTGGGTCAACTGGGGCTAATTCAAGATAGACCACGCGCCCAGTATTGATTATTGCTTCTCGTTGCACCACACTGAAATTAACCAAGCCCAAACAAGCCACCAAACTGAGGATAATTAAGCCATAACGAATACTCATACAGCTTCCTTTTGATTCAATTTCAGCACCAATGCCCGAATTACCAGTAATATCATTCCAGTGCCAAATAAAATGATTGATTTGTAGAGCAATAAAATATTAAGATTGTAGTAATACAAACTCAATGCACCAATTAATGCTAAACAACCAAACCCAAACATTACCGGATAACCCCGCCAATAGCTGAGCAAAATAATCAACAGGGCAATAATGATCGCTGGAGTGTTGATCCCAACAAAGGTGATGAATAATAAGCCAAGACCGATACATCCCAGTTGAATTAGCCCCAATTTATACTCAAATTCATTGACAATCATCCAAATCGTTGTACCCAAGCAGATGATCGCGACAATCGCTGGCAGAATAAAGAAACTACCACGCCCAACGAATTCATCCCAACTGAAGTTGATTAGCAGGCTAGAGATGCCCATAAACAGCAGTATACCGTAGGCTATTGGTGAAGCACTTGACCAAAGCTGATCTTCATGGATTTTTGGTTCAGACCACATCAGGAGCGCAAAGCTAATGATCATAACGCTCAACAGCAGATACATATAATTGAAACTCTCGACCCAATTGCTCAGATCAGCTGCAATCACATGAATGGCGGTAATTACTGCCAAGGTTGAGATTAATCGTTGGGTGAAATCGCGATGGGCGACAAATAGGGCTATTTCTAAGACAATCACCCCAAGCGCCGCAACTATCAATGAGTCAACAATCTCTGTCCAGCCGCTGATTGCTAGCAGTTGACCAGTGATGCTGATAGCTAGGGCGAGTTGACGTAAAAAAGTTGATGGTTGATTGCGGCGATTAATCCCAAGCGCAGCGGCACATAATCCCAATCCAACAACCAATGCCCCAAATTCATTGGTAATAATGCTGGTAATGCCCAAAAAAGTAAGAAACATGAGTGCAGCGAACCATGCTCCAATCCCAGCAAAAATCCGCATATACCATGGATCGTCGCTGGGTGGTTGAGCTGCCAGCACAAATGTTGGTGGCTCGAGCTCAAGATCAGCGAATAATTGACGTAAGCTATAACGTGCAGTGCTCATGCATGGCCTCCTAGCAGTTGTTGACGTTGGCGCACCCAGAGAATTGAGCCAACCGTTTGGCCCAAAATGATCATGCCAGCGAGCAGGAAGGTTGCTCCAGAATCATACGAAAGCCATTCGAACAGCCAGCGATCGACAAAAAACCAGATCGTACCAAGGCTGGCCAAGGCCAATAGCCCATCAAACCTCACAAAATGGTGGTAGGTTGTCATGCCAGCTAACACCACAATTGCTAGGAGATAGAGGATTACCCGGGCAGGATTAAGCTCGTTCGACCCATAGCTGAAAAATCGATCACCAAAGTTAAAGCTGATCAGCACTAGCACCCATAGCAAACCTAACCCAAGCACTCGATGCAACCAATTGGTTTGTAACCAAGCCAATTTGCGTTGGCGTAGGCCTTCAGCAAGCGCAAAACTTAGCCCATTGAAGATCAGCAAGGCGAATAAATCGTTGGTTTGGCGAAAATTACCAGTTTGATCGTAGTAAAGCACAATCGTAAGGTTCCAAAGCCCCCACCATAGCAGCCATAATGGCGCAAAATTGCCAGCAATTGCCAAGCCTGTGATTACTAAGGCCCAATTCAAAAAGAGGGTGTAGGCATCAGCACCTGTTTGATAAATTTGGCCGAATAACGCCATCAGTGCGCCAACCAAACAGGCACTAACCATGAGCAAAATCTTGCCTTGAATCCGTTCTAAGCCATACCACAAGGCAGCAACAGTTGAGATTACCAGGGCACCTTCAACCAAGCCTAGTTTGGCGAAGCGATGCATGCTGGCCCAATTGAAGGCAAAGAAGAAATAGACCCCACAAACTGCCAAGCCAGCACCCAGCACTAGCAAACTAAGATTAAAGAAGCGCACCCACGCTTGGGCAGTTGGCGTAAACCCGCTTAGTTGTAAGGCACGTTTCATGGTTGCCCGATTAAGGATTCTCTCATCAACGTAATGGTGGAGCAGATCACGGGTTGGGGCTTGATCAAGTGGATCAGGAAGTTCGATCATACAAGCCTTTCTTTCTATCACTCTATTGGTCTATGCATATTGTATGCCTAAGCCGCTCCTATCGAATGTAACCAAAGGTACACTTGCTGGGTGATTCTCGGGCTAAAACGTTTGACGAAAATATGTTTCGTGGTTTATAGTACAATCTTACTAATCCAATTAGATTTGACATAATTGCTCTATTCTGGAGGATTAAATGACTTTTGGTACATTTAAATTAAAGCCCAAACCAGAACATTTGGAAGGTGTCTTGAACGTACTTGCACAAAAAAATTTTGCAAGCCCCCATATTATTGCCAAAGAAAGCGGATTATCGCTTACTGCCGTAAAATGTGCATTGGCTCAACTAGAACAAGAGGATCAATTAATTATTAAACATCAGTTAACCAGCCCGAAGTTGCAAGTAGCGTTGAAAGATAAATCTAGCGATGTAAATATCTCTACTACTTCAGATTCTGAATAAGCATATTTCAGGCTTGAATTGAAAGGACGAATGGTTTGAACTATCAACGTAGCTTTGAGGATTTAGAATCTAATGCTATTAAGTGGTGGCCACAAGAATTATCAGCTATTGTTGCACAAACAAGTATATTTCCTATATTAATTGAATCTCAAGAAAAATTTATTAAGATTCTTAAATTACCAATACATTATCCAGAACAAATATTTGAAGCTATAACTTCAGAAAATATGCCTGCTAATCTCTTTTTAAAACATCTTGTTGTTTTAGCTGATTATGGCGGAGAAATGATTCAACGTTTAGTCAAAGATTTTCAAGAAATTTTCCCTCAAGATATTTCTACTTCTAAATACTATATGGATTACGTATATAATAGTAATAAATATAGATATATATTTAAAGATCTTCCTACAGGAGGGATGGGAAATAAAAAACTAGCTATAGATGGAAAATCGATTATTTTAGAGAGAAGTTTATCAAATATATATTATGATATGATTATGATTTTGCTTTATGGTTCAACAACCGAACAGTTTAATTTAGCAGGGTTAGAGAAATGTGAAATAGGTATGATATTAGGTAACAATCACCTTGTTGATACGTATATGAATCAAAAATATATAAATGTAAGTCGAATTACGAATGGCGCAAAAGCTAATTCTCTTGGACAAATAGCACAGACCTACGTTTGTGATATTTTATCTAAATATCTACCTAATGATTATAATATTACACGAAACGGGAGAATTCTATTAAGCGATTTGAGTAATCCTGATTCGACTAAAACACCATTTGATATTTTAGTAGAATTTGCAGATAAAAAAGTCGGGATAGAAGTTAGCTTCCAGGTAACTACCAACAGCACAATCGAACGTAAGGCAGGTCAGGCTCGTGATCGGCAAAATCGTATGCATGCCCAAAATTATTGGATTGCCTATGTTATTGACGGTGCTGGTAATTTTGATCGGCCATCTGCGATCAGAAAAATCTGCCAGTATAGTGATTGTACTGTGGCTTATTCCGAAAGTGAAATAGCAGTTCTGGCTGCATTTATCCAAGAGAAGTTCAATGCTTAAGTTTATCGATTTATTTGCTGGTATTGGCGGAATGCGACTCGGATTCGAGCAAGCAATGCATGAATTAGGAATAGAGACTGCATGTGTTTTATCCTCGGAAATCGATAAACATGCCCAAACTACCTATGCTATGAATTTTCATGAACAATCTCAAGGAGATATAACTCAAATTCAAGATTTCCCAAGCTTTGATTTTTTATTAGCAGGCTTTCCATGTCAACCATTTTCTTATGCAGGTAAGCAAAAAGGCTTTGGCGATACACGTGGCACACTCTTTTTTGAGATTGAGCGAATATTAAAAGCTTATCGACCCAAAGGGTTTTTGCTAGAGAAT
Organism: Herpetosiphon gulosus; assembly: GCF_039545135.1. Lineage (NCBI taxonomy): Bacteria > Bacillati > Chloroflexota > Chloroflexia > Herpetosiphonales > Herpetosiphonaceae > Herpetosiphon > Herpetosiphon gulosus. Next base: position 195,678 of record NZ_BAABRU010000008.1, read on the forward strand.
GTACGTGGATTAACCACTCATGATAAGGGACGAACGTTTAAGACAATTTTACAAAAGCTGCATGAATTAAATTATGGCGTAGCCTATTTGATTTTAAATAGCTCAAATTTTCAAGTTCCTCAGAATCGGCTACGAGTATACATCGTTGGGCTTGATCAATCACAGCCAGAATTAACCATTACTTCTCACATCGGCGCAACTGACTCACATAAATTTAAACAACTATCAAATCAAGCTAGCTTATTTGATACAAACAAGATAATGTTGGTAAGAGATATTTTAGAAGATCATCCACTGGATAAATATAACTGTTCTACTGATTTTGTTAATAAATTATTAGCATTTATTGGACATCCAATCAAGCTCAATGGAAAAAGACTAATTGATTATCGTAATGGTAATTCTATTCATTCTTGGGAACTTGGTATTAAAGGTGAATGCACGTCAGACGAAATTCAATTTATGAATGCTTTGATTGCGAACCGGAGAAAGAAGCACTTTGGTTCACATCAAGATGGTAAAAAATTAACGATTGAGCAAATAAAAACTTTTTTTGAGCATGATGACCTTGATTCTATTATGCAATCGCTGATAACCAAAGGCTATTTGCAAGAAGTTAATGGCCGTTTTAATCCAGTTGCCGGAAATATGTCTTTTGAAGTCTTTAAATTCTTAGATCCCGATAGTGTCTCTATTACTTTGGTTAGTAGTGATGCCCATAAAATAGGGGTCGTTCATCAGAATCGTATTCGTCGTATAACTCCACGCGAATGCGCTCGGTTACAAGGCTTTCCTGATTCGTTTCAATTTCACCCCAAAGATAGTCTGGCGTACCGCCAATTTGGCAACTCCGTATCAGTTCCCGTAGTTAAGGCTGTAATTCTTGATCTCTTTAAATCTGCTGATTTAGCTTCCTGTTTCTAGATTGAAAGAATAAGGATTAAAAACCCTTTTGTTTTAAGATCGCATCAACTTCTATTTTTGCCAATCTGCCACAAATTGGCGTTGTAGATCATTGCTTGGCGAGGGATAGCCTGAGTCGCGCGTGGCTTGGCGTAATCTCGTGATCTGCGTCAAGGCTTGGGTATATTCCCAACCCTGTTCGACAAGCAGGCAACCGATGATAGTTCCAGTTCGGCCCAGCCCACCCCAACAATGCACATATACGTTTTGCTGCTGATCAAGGGCATCGATTATTTGAGCCAGAATTGCTCGCATCTGGGAAACTGATGGACTACTCATATCGGGGATTGGGAAATGATAGCGAACAATCGCTTGATTTGATTGGATTTGGCGCAGCGCCGTGCTGTAATCGCCCAATTCTTGAGTCTCGGTTTGCTCAGTGAGATCGATAAAAACATTGATTTTGGCCTTGCTAAAGTGCTGTAAACGCTCATGCAACGGCTCTTTTTCTAGCAGCATGGGATGTTCGCCCGCCAACAAGCGTTCTGGCAGTACCCAATAGGATGCTGCGATCGGCGTAGCAGGCCAATTTGAATGATCTGTTTGTTCATTGGTCATCTATAACTCACTTATTGACTGAGTTTAGCCGAATGTAGCCGCCGCAAGTGCTCGGCGGTGGCCGCATTGGCCGGAAAAAAAGCTTCAATCGCCAATTCTGAAACTGTCACGTCAATTGGTGTGCCAAAAACCATGGTTGTGCTAAAAAAGCTGAGCGTGCCATGAGTAGTGCGTAATGAGAAAGGCAAAGCAATGTCCATAGTTTCATGGTAGGGCGGAATCGGCGTAGAATGAGCTTGGTTGGTAGGATAGGCTGCCAATTCATGATACAGCTCATCCAAATAGTTGTCGGCGGTTAGCTCGATTTGGTGGCGCAAACGGGCCAATAAATGAGCTTTCCAAGCCGCTAAATTAACAATTTGTCGGGCTAAGCCCTCAGGATGCAGGCTCAAGCGCAAGACATTAACTGGTGGAGTTAACAAATCTGCCGCTACGCCTGCCAGAAAATAATCAATACAATTATTGGCCATAATCATCTGCCAATGGCGATTAATCGCGATCACTGGATATGGCTCGTGGCCGTGTAACACATGCTGAATGGCCTCGCGAGCAGGATCTAAATCAACATCATCAAGCGACCGTTCGCTGAACAACGGTGCAAACCCTGCCGCCACCAACAGCACATTTTGCTCACGTAGCGGTACTTCTAAGTGTTCGGCCAAGTGCAAGAGCATATCGCGGCTCGGCAATGAACGCCCAGTTTCCAAGAAACTCAAGTGTTTGGTTGAAATATTGGCATCGCTGGCCAGATCAAGCTGGCTCAGATGGCGACGCTGCCGCCAAGTACGAATCAGTGAACCAATTGCTACTTGTTTCATTGCCGCATCTTAGCACAATTTAGGTAGTTGCTACGATTACCTCTGAGGTAATTGTGTTACCAACCATCAGCACCTATGCTGCAGCTAGGTTCTTCAAACCTGACGCTGTTGGGATTTGACACTAGGTACAACAAAGGAGCAATGGTATGCGTTGGTTACAACATCCTCAATTATTACGTTATGCAATTCGCTTTGATGGAATGAGCGCTGGAGGCTTGATGGCTGGCTTGTTGGGCTTGAATCAACCGCTGGCTGAATTTTTTGGTTTGCCAAGTAGCTTTTTGTGGTATGTCGGCTTGGGCTTGATTCCATGGGTGAGTTGGTTGGTGTGGCTCTCGTTTCGGCCAACAATCAAACGTGGCGCGGCTTGGTTTGTGGTGGCGGTCAATGCCTTGTGGCTGGCCCAAAGCGTCTGGTTGATTGTTGGGCCTAGCTTTGATCCAACGGTTTGGGGCTATGGCTTTCTCATCTCACAAGCGATTTTGGTGCTGCTGATTACTGAAACCGAAATTATTGCCTTGCGACGCAAATTAGTGAATGCCTAAGCCTAAAAAGAGGCAGGATGGCACTGCTGTCGAGGCCATCCTGCCGGTCGGATTAATTCCCTGCAATTTCGAGCATGCGTTCGAGCGCCAAACGGGCTTTTTGCTTGATGGCAGTTGGCACAGCAATTTGATTGACTACATTGCCCTCAACCAAATTCTCCAAGACCCAACATAATTCCTCAGGATCGATCCGATACATGGTTGAGCAAAGACAGGCAAACGGTGAAACTGAGACAATCGTTTTATCGGGATTGTTAGTTTGCAAGCGATTGACCAAATTGATTTCGGTGCCCACTGCCCACATACTGCCTGCTGGAGCCTCGTTGATCGTTTTGATGATATAGGCGGTTGAGCCGACATAATCGGCCTCGTTGGTCACGCCCAAGGTACATTCAGGGTGTACAATCACATTAATTTCGGGATGCTTTTCGCGCCAAGCTTTGATATAGGCTGGGCGGAATTGGGCATGCACCGAACAATGACCAGCCCATAGCAAGACTTCAGCCTCGCGAATGGCCTCTGGGGTATGCCCACCATAGCGCAAATTAGGATTCCAAACCAACATTTTATCGAGCGGAATACCAAGTTTGGCAAACGCGGTATAGCGGCCAAGGTGCTGATCGGGCAGGAATAGCATTTTGGGGCGCAGATTTTTGGCCCAGCGCACAATTGGCTCAGCATTGGATGAGGTACAGCAAGCTCCGCCATGTTCGCCGACAAAGGCCTTGACGGCAGCTGATGAGTTGACGTAAGTAATCGGCATGACTTGAGCCTCGGCATCGCCCAAAATCTCGTCAAGCTCCTCCCAGACTTCTTCAAGCTGTTCGATGTCGGCCATATCGGCCATCGAGCAGCCAGCAGTATGGTCGGGTAGAATCACCGTTTGGTCGTCACGCCCAAGAATATCGGCGCTTTCGGCCATGAAGTGAACTCCACAAAAGACAATATATTCGGCAGCGGTTTTCCGCGCATCAACCGAAAGCCCATAGGAATCACCACTTAAATCGGCATGCTTGACCACATCATCACGTTGATAGTGGTGACCCAGAATAACCAAACGTTCGCCCAATTTGGCCTTAGCCGTAGCAATCCGTTGATCCAATTCCTCGATTGAAAGCCCTGCATAGTCCTCGGCATGTTCATGTGCCACGCCAATTGCTTCGGCTGCGATGATGGTCATGATGACTCTCCATTGGGTAAATATCTAGTAAGTGTCATTTTGACACTATAAATCGTGAGAAAAAGAGCGGGACGTATCAAACGCCCCTAATAATGTCATTCTAACACAATGATCAGTAGTGTCAAGATGACAATTTTATGCGAGGGGCTAGTTGTCAGAGGTCAGGGATCGGGATTTAGAATCATGCTGATTTAACTCTTATGCTTAGCCCTTTGTGCTCTTCGTGTCCTTCGTGGTTAAAAGCAAACTCCCCGACCCCCAACAACCGATCCCCAATTTTAACCTGGCAAACAAAAACGCTCTTGGGCACCATGGCCAGCGGTGAAAACCAAGCCACGATTGCGCAGATCGCGCAGTAGGCGAGTGGTGGTGGTGCGATTGACTCCGATTGCCGAGGCGAGTTGTTCATGGGTTAAGCGAATATCAATTAATATGCCTTGCTCGGTTGGCTTGCCAAATTGCTCGGCTAACAGCCCCAACAAGCCTAAAATGCGCTGATCGCTATAGCCATTGGCTTGCATCGAAGCCCAACGCTCCATTTGGCTTAATCGGCTGCGTAGGCGTTGCAATAATGATGGATGCTCGGCGACTTGCGCCCAAGCATAGACTTGACCAAGCACATCGCTATGGGCATATAGCTGAACGCTTGATTGTTGTTCGGTGCTATACACCAACTGTTGCGGGCCGCATAGGCTGACCAACACCTGCGAACCATCGCTATGCAAGATGGCTAAACCCACCACACCTTCATTAATTAATAAGATATGCTCGGCTGGTAGGCTGATTAATGTGCCTCGTTGATAATGGCGTTGGCGCTGTTTGACGATGGGGTCGCTCTGGCCAGCGATGTAGTTGCTGCGTTGGCTAAGCACATTCAGCAACAATTGCTCGGTGCAACTATCAGTCAACACAATATCGGCGCTGGCTTTGTAGGCCGCAATCGAAAGTTCGATCTGGCCACTCAAATTCCATCCAATCCATGGCGTATTCCAGCTTGGCAGGGTTGTGGTTAGTTGTTCAAGCTCGGTTTGGTTGTTGAAACAGGCGACAACGATGGTTTGGTGTGGGAGGGCTGGCAATTGGGCCAATTGATTCAACGGCAAAAGCATTGGAATATAGCCATGCTCCATCAACAGGTTGGTTTGAATGCTGGCGGTGCTGGTGTGATTAATTAACAAAATAAATGAGGCTGACATGCTGCTTCCTTTCAAAATCATGCCACAACAACTCAACCGCAGTTGAGCTTCTCGGATCTTGACATCATGAATTGAATGGTTAGGCAGAACGTGGCGGGGGTAGCTTGGGTAGTACATCAAATGAGGCTAAACGCAGCCGTTGGTGATAGATGCGCTGGGTTTGCGGTTTGACATGGAGCAATAAATTCAGGCCAATCAGCACCATTGCAAACAATGCCACTAGTTGATGGCGATGGATCGCAGTGCTCAGCATGTGATCTGCGGTGGGGCTGCTGGCTGGGGGCGTTTCGAGCCGACAGACAAACAGCACTGCGCTAGGATTGGCTTGAAGATGGGCGGAATTGCTGAAACTTAATTCATGGATGATACAAGCCATGGGGCAAATTAGCGCTAGTTGTACAATAAAGTAGCAACAGCAAAACCAGCCCCAACGGCTGAGCGTGCTGTGCCGAATAGTTTGGCCCAATTGTTGGTTTGGATCTGCCATGAGCTTGTTCCACCAAAACTAGTGGCATCATAGCATATTATTTAAGCTTTTGGTGCAGAATTGGCTCAATCATTAATGGTTGTAAACGGGGCCAGCAATGCCAAGCCATGGCAATTGCCGCCATGCATTCAAGGCTGCTGGCGATGAAAATCGCTGCTGGCCACGGCCAAATACTGGCCCAAACCAGCACTGCCAGCGCACTATGCAGCAAGCCGCTAGCCGACCAAACCAGCCACGGCGAGCCACGCCAGCCATTGGCATCAAGCCGCGGCAAAATCCAAAAGGCCACGCCAAAAATTAAATTCAGCAGCCAACCCACCAGCATGGCATGAATGTGGGCGGTGCGCCAATACCAAATCCATGGCCAAACCCCAAATGCCTTGCTTACCAATAAGATTCCACCAACGCTGCCGCCAATCACCAAATAGAGTAGGGCAGCCCGAATGCTGATTTGACTAAATGTTGGCATACTTCCCTCGTCTATTTGGCTTTGACGGCTTTGCCCTTGACCCGTGGCCAGAGCATCAGCAAAATCAGCCATAATGCGCCAACTTGCAAGATTGCCGCAACGACCACCGCCCAACTGACGATTGGACTTGGTTGCCATTGCAACATTGGCTCAACCACGCTGCGCAGCCCAAGCCCAAGATTAAAGGTGATATACGCAGCCCACGCGATTCGTTCGTTGCCGCGTGGCTGCTCACGGCTATGCACTGGAAATAGCCAAATCGCCACGCCCACAATCAACTGGGTGACCCAACCAACCATTAGGGCGTGATAAAACACGATTTGCAAGGCTGCTAATGGATTAGTTTTGAAGCCCCATAGTTGACTGGTGAGCATGGCGCTGCCTAAACCGAACGCCAGCACCAACCAAACAAATGCAGTGCGAATATAGTAACGAGCAAGTGTTGGCATAGTGCTGGCTCCTCGAAATTAGGCTGTTTTGCTCAAAATAGCAGTTAAATCGGCGACAATCGGCGCTAGCTCAATTTGATGAGCTTGGGCGGCTTGGCTCAGGCTTAATCCGCCGCCGCAACACAAATCAAAGCCATGTTGACGTAAGACAGCCATCACATCGGGGTGAGCTTCGGCTAAAGCAGCCAAGGTGCTTTCGGCGATGACTTCAGGGGTTACAGTTGTGGTTGACATAAATTGGATGCTCCTTACAACAATATATCTAGGCCTAGCATAGCTAATCCCTGCATAACGAGCAGCGACTTTTCTCACAAGCAGCTAGCTAGGCATCATGCGAGAAAAGTCACAGCCAAACCAATTGTGAGGTTCTAAGCTAGCGCTATGTAATTACAACGGCTGGCCAACATCCAATTGCATATCGATCACTGGCGATCCCCAGCATCGATTGATGGTTCGCTTTCAAGCAAGGAGCGTCGCAATGAACCGCCGATCATTCACTATGGTAGTGATTTTTAGTCTGTTATTAGCAAGTATTGCCGCCTGTAGCGATCAAGCTGATCGTACCAGTTCACTGGCCCCAACCACTTCGATCAAACCCGAAAGCCAAGTTGTGAGCCAACAAGCCAGCCAACCAGCTAGCAAGGAAGTGTTGGAAATTCATTCGTTTGATATGGGCTTCAAACCACAGAATCTCACAGTGCCAAGCGCTGGGGTCTATACGATTAAATTAGTTAATGATGGCGTGATTCCTCACGATATTACCTTTCCGGATGGCACAGTGATTAGTGCTAAGGCCAACGAAACGGTGACTGGCGAGGTTACGATTCCTGCTGAGGGCATGAATTTTATTTGTGCTGTGCCTGGCCACGAAGCTGCGGGCATGAAAGGCTCAATTCAAGTTGCCTCGGCTGATGCTGCTGCCATTACCCCAACCATGATGGATGACCATAGCGGGCCTGCGCCTGAAAGTGATATTGTTGCTGATGAGTCGGCTCCAGAGTACACCTTGTACGATGCTAAAGCTCCAACAGCCTTAGAAGGTACGGTACATGAAGTCGAATTGGTGGTTGAAGAAAAAGATATGACCGTAGCTCCAGGCTATGTTCAACATGTCTGGACATTTGGTGGCACGGTGCCAGGGCCAGTCATTCGGGTGAAGGTTGGCGATACTGTGCGGATTCAGCTTAAAAATCCTAGCTCTAACAAAGTACCGCACTCAATCGATTTTCACTCGAGCGAGGTTGCTTGGAACGATGAAATGACCTCGATTAATGTCGGCGAAGATAAGGTTTACGAATGGAAAGCTAATTATGCTGGCGTTTGGATGTATCACTGTGGTACAACTCCCGCGCTGCATCATATTGCCAATGGGATGTATGGGATGGTGATTGTTGAACCCAAGGAAGGCTTGCCAGCAGTTGATCATGAATTTGCCTTGGTGCAAAGCGAATGGTATCTCGGCCCTCAAGGCGATTTGGTCAGCCTCGAAAAAGCTGCCTCAGCCGCTCCAGCCCCTGAATATGTGGTATTCAATGGCGTTGCCAATCAATACAAAGATCATCCATTGGAAGTTAAAACCGGGGCAAGTGTGCGGGTGTTTGTGCTGAATGCTGGCCCAAGCATCGATAGTTCGTTCCACGTAGTTGGTACCATTTTCAACACGGTTATCAAAGAAGGTGTGCAATTACGACCTGAAACTGCCAATGGCTATGGCTCGCAAGCTGTTGATTTAGCCCCAGCGCAAGGCGCAATTGTCGAATTTACGACCGCTGAAGATGGTTTATACCCAATCGTGACCCACGCCTTCAACTTTGTCGGGCGCGGAGCTTTGGGCTTATTCCAAGCAGGCGATGGCGACCCCAAAAACTAAATGGTCTGTCCTCACCCCCTAGCCCGCCGTGTGAGACGAGGGGGGAACCACCAAACCATAAGCCCCTCTCCCGCCGCAGTGGGAGAGGGGTTGGGGGTGAGGGAACGTTAAACTACCCCTGTACCTTAGCCCCCTAGCCCGCCGAGCGAGGGGTCGGGGGTGAAGGGCCGAATGAATTGTTACAGCTACCGATCGGAGTTGGTGATGCTATTACCTGTGATTAATGTGCAACGTTGTATTGCTTGTGGTGTTTGCGAACGGGTTTGCCCAACCGCCGCAGTCAAGATCGAACAGCAGCATGCAGTCTTAGTTAAGCCCGATGCTTGTACCTTCTGTGATCGCTGCGAAATTGCCTGCCCAACCGAAGCGATTAGCCGCTCGTTTGCGATTCGCTTTGCCCCAAGTAGCCAGCCATTAACTAAAGCTCAGCTTGGGCAGCTAAACCTTGGGGATTGATAATTTCGATCATGCCGCGCTCAAGCCGAATTAAGCCTTGGGCATCAAAGGCCTTCAAGGCTCGCCCGACCATCTCACGCACTGAGCCAATATGCGCGGCCATTTCAGCTTGGGTTAAAGGTGCAAGATTGGGATTTTGTTCGGCTAATGCGGCTTGTTGCAACAATAAACGAGCCAAACGCCCGTTGACCGTATGCAAGGCCAAATTTTCAACTAAGCCAACCAAATTATGCAAGCGGTTGGCAAACTCGCCCAAAATTGCTAAGGCTAATTCAGGGTGTTGCTGGGCGACTTGGCGTATATGTTCGCGCGGAATCGCCAACAATTGGCTAGTAACTAAGGCTTCGCTGGTGGCTGGGCAGCGGGCTTCACGAAACATCGGGACTGTATTAAAATGATCATAGGCCTCAACTACGTGTAAAATATGCTCGCGGCCCTCGATTGAATGCCGTACAACCTTAATTCGCCCGCTATACACCAGATACATTGCCACGGCGGGGTCACCCTCAAGCGTGATAATCTGGCCACGCTCGATGGTTTGTTCATTGGCATGACTGCTCAGCGCAGCAATAATCGTTGGCGATAGATCGCGAGTGAAACTGACATGGGCAAATAAAACATTTCGATCCATCAGCGTATCCTCGTCGCACTAGAACTGGACTGCCACCATAGTACAAGGAATTTGCCCAATGCATGCATTACTATCACAATTGATTGTTGGTACCTTTCCTCCCTTGGATTTGGCGCAACTGCGCGACCAAAGCGAGCTTGATGGCCCGTTGTGGAGCTATACCACCGATCAACTCAACCTCAATTTGTTGCGTTTTCGCTTTGGCGATGGTATTCCCAACCACCAAAATCACGAAGTCGATGTGCTGTTGATTGTGCTCGAAGGCACGGCTATTTTAGAGATCGATTTGGTGCAACAACCAATTGGCGTTGGCTCGATCGTCTGTGTGCCGCGTGGTGCAGCTCGTTCAATCCAAGCCACTAGTGACGAATTGATCTATTTTAGTTGCCATCAACGGCGGGCTGGCCTGTTTCCCACAATCACTAAGCACAACGCCATGTGAGAAATATCGCTGTCTAACGCGCTCCATTTGGCTACACTAGCCTAAGAACTGCTAGTTGATGGAGTGATCATATGGCGCGGCATAGTAAATTATTTTGGCTTAGTGGCCTGCTGGCCTTGTTGCTGGCGACGATTGTGCATTTGGCTTTGACGGCGGCTGGCCCACAGCGCTGGGATGCTTGGGTGCATCTGCTGTTGTATGGCTGGATCAGTTGTAGTATTTTTGCAGTGAATTACCACACAACTCCGGTATTCAGTGGCCGCAATTTCCCCAAACCGGCGTGGTTGGAGTTGCATTGGTTGGTTTGGAGTTTGGGTGTCGTGCTGGCCAGCAGTGGCTTGGTTTGGTATAGCCAGCTCAGTTATCGCGTAGGCTTGGGTTTGGAGTGGCTGGGCAGTTGGTTGTTCATGTGGAATATTATGCAACTGTTGCGCAGCCCTAAATTGCGCCCAAGCATGCCATCATCGCCCTTGCAACAACAAATCGATCGACTCTCGACCCTCGCCACCAAAACCTCTGGAGCCAGCTTACCCCTAGCGCTGAGCTTAATTTTGGCCCGTGAATTTGGCCTGATTCATGCCCGTTGGCTGTTGAGCGCTGAACATTTATTGACCCTTGGTTGGATGCTGTTGATGATTATTGGCGTGGCCTGCCATGTCTTGCCGCGTTGGTCGGGCCAAGCAACCCGTGATCCGCATTGGCTAAAAGTGGGCTTGAGTTTGCATCATGGCGGTTTGCTGAGCATTGTGCTTGGCTTGGGCTTTGATCTGCCTGCCCTCTTTGCGCTTGGAGCTAGTTTAATTTTAGCTGGCTTAGCTTGTTGGGTTTGGCTGTTGATTCCAGCCTTAGCTACTCCGACTGCCAAACAACCAAGCCAATTAAGCATTGTGCAACCACGCCGGATCGGCCCCTTGACCATGTGGTCGATTCGTGCGGCAGTTTTTTATTTGGCGGTTGGGATTGGCTTGGGCATTAGTTTTGCCTTTGATCGCGCTTTGGGTGCGCAATTACGCCCAATCCATGTTGAATCGAATTTAGCAGGCTTTGCAACGATTTTAATCTACGGAATGGCCTATTTTATGATTCCACGCTTTATGGGGCGACCCTTGGGTTTAGCTAATATTGCCAATTGGCAGGTGTTTTTGGCAATTAGCGCGGTAGCAATGATTGATCTTGGGTGGGCTGGATTAGTGGCTGGCTTGGTTTGGGCACGCTGGTTGCTGGTGTTTGGGGCTAGTATCCATGGCTTGGCGGCGTTGCTATTTAGTTTGAACATGCTAACGACGATCTATCGGCCTGTGCCCTTGCAGCGTTTGGCGCATAAATCTTAACTCAGCTTTAATTCTTGGGCTGGCGTTGTATCGTATAGTGGGGCTGTGTTGAATTGAGGGTTGTGCAAATGTTCTGTGCATTGCCCCAACTAGAAGGATGTTGCGATGCCAGCCCCGATTGTGCAAATTGATTATGACCTGATCAAGCAGGTTGCCCAGCGGTTTCAGCGCCAAACCGAGCAGGTGCAAACAATTCGCCAGCAAATTCAACAGGTTGCCGAGCCGTTAATTGCTGGAGCTTGGCAAGGCGCTGCGGCAACAGCTTTTGCTAACGAATATCAAAGCCAACTGCTGCCTGCGCTGCAACGCTTAACGCTAGTTTTACGCACTGCTCAGCAAGTCAGCCTTGAATTGAGTGGGGTGTTGCATGAGGCTGAACGCGAAGCCGCTAGTTTGTTTCGCGCCGAAGTGGTGCTCAATCAAACCACTGATCAGGCTGGCAAATACAAAGATGCCTATCTTGAGATTAGCGAAATGCGCCCAGTTGAGGGTGAATTATATTTAGCTGGCGGGGCCGATATGCGCCAAGGCATTCACCCTAGCGATGCTGATCAAGGCCAGATTGGCAATTGTTTTGTGGTAGCTTCGCTGGCAGCGGTGGCCCAAAATAACCCCGATGTGATTCGTAATGCAATTGAAGATAATGGCGATGGCACCTATACCGTCACATTTTATCAGCGCGAAGCTAATAGCCGTTTCAACCGCTTAAATAATTGGTTTGATAATGGTTTTGATCCGGTGAAAATCACCGTAACCGCTGAATTTCCAGTGCTAGCTGATGGTACACAGCCCTACATCCACGAAAATCAAGAAGTGTTGGATGGCAAACGTGAATTATGGCCAGCGATTATAGAAAAAGCCTACGCCCAATTTCTGAGTCAAAGCAGCAATCCAATTGATATGTATAGCACGCTCAATAAAGGTGGCAACCCTGCCGATGTGCTTGAGGCGATTACTGGCCAACGTAGCGAGATCAACGAACCTCAAACCTACAGCATTCATCAACTAGCCACGATGCATAACAATCAGCAAGCGATTATTTTTGGCACGCCTGATCCAACCAATCCTAGTGTCAATCAACCAGCGTTTGTCAATAAACAGCTGCAACCGAAGCATGCCTACTATGTTAGCCATATCGATCAACAGCGCAATCGGGTGACCCTGCGTAATCCATGGTCGTGGGATGAACCACCAGTCACGGTCGATTATGCTGATCTTGAGCAGGTGTTTAATGTTGTTATAACCAATCCAATTGATTAATTGGCGGGGGTTGCATGCGTTTTTGCTGCTTATTGAGCTGGATTATAGTGTTATTGGTAGGTTGTCAGGCTAAGCAAGATCCGCTGGCCGACCCAGAACAGGAAACTTCAATGTTAGCAATTGATCAAGCAACCGTGGTGACCTTACGCGAAGGCACGGATTTGCATATCGAAGGTCTGAATCTTGGTATTTTGCAAATTTTATATGCTGCCGAGCAACCGCAGCAGCCGATTGGCGTGCGAATTCGTTTTTTAACTAAACCAGCGATTTTTAATTACCACACCAAATTAATGCTTGATCAGACGATTACGGTGGCAAATTACCAAGTTCAATTACTGTCAATCGAGCAAAGCTCAATTCAAGTGGCCATTCGTTTAACTGCTGAACAAGCACCTAGTTTGCCAATTAAAGCCCTTGGTCAAGAACAATTATTGATTGCGCCTGCCAATAGTAGCGTTGGCGATGGCTATCTGACAATTACAATTGGCGATTATGATTCTGTCACTGCCCAAGTTGAATTGAGTTTTTGGGTTGGTAGCAGCGTGCCCGAATTAAAACAAACTGCCACACTTGGTCAAGTCATTGAATATCAAGGCTATCGGGTGCGAGTCTTGTGGCTGCCCAACGCCGCCTATCCCATGGTTGCGCTTGGCTTGCAAGCCGAATAAGCCAGGGTTTGGGGGCTTTTGGAATTCTAGCACTCACAAATTGCAATTTAGGGGGTGTAGGGGGATTATGGGGATTAAGGATAATTTCCGTTCCCTCACCCCAACCCCTCTCCCACTGCGGCAGGCGAGGGGTGTTCCCCTTTGATGATTGAAGACAGTTCCCCCTCGCTCGCCCGGCGGGAGAGGGGGCGAGGGGGTGAGGGAATGCTAGACGCTGTTGATGCTATGAACCATTACATCTAAACGATAGTCCATAACAGGGACGGAAGGGTGGCGAAACAAAAAATTCCATAATTGATTGAGCATTCTTAACTAATCACAACGTGTTACGCCTGACGAGTAGGCAGAAATATGCTACAATAAGCGCTGATGTTTAACTTTGAGGTGACATAATCCACGATGGCACGCACTACTCGCGCGATTCCACAACGTACACTTTCTGCTGAAGATCGGGCTACATTTGAGCGGATGGCTGAGGGTATCCGTTCGTTGGTTGGAGTGCACATTAATCAACAGCCTGGGCGTTTTATGTTGGATACGCGGATTATGCTCGATTTGGTGCGTTTTCCGGTGATGCGTCCGACTGGTGGGCGGGTGACGTGGGGCGGCTATTTTACCTATTCGCCAACCTATGCCTCATTAACCCCCGAACAACGTTGGAATTATATTGCTTGGTTGGCTGGCGATGAGAGCGGGGCGATTCAGCTTTTTCGGATTATGCGGCTCTATGCTTTGTGTGCCGAATTAACCACTCCCCGCCGTGATGAAGCAATTAGTGCTATGCGTCAGCTCTATGATTCGAGCACCAATGATGCAGTTGCCCAAAGCTCAATCGGTAATGTGTTGACCTTGGCCTATGCGGCTTCGCAACCAGAACTATTGGGCGAATGGCTTACACTTTACACTCCCTCAAATGCGATTCCTGCTGATGTTTTGATTCGTTGTTTTGCCTTAGCCTCGATTGAAGCTAATGGCCCGTTGTTGTTTGATATTGCCTCGCGCTGTAATTTCAAGCTTGGCCGTGGTTTAGGTGGTAAACGCGCCGCGATTGAGCAGGCCATGCGCGATATCGCTGAGCGCTGGGGCGAGCGCCATCAAACCACCGTCATTCGCACCATGGTCGAGCAAACCCCAACTATGCCCGTGGCCTTGAACTACAGCGATACTTTGGTGATGTGGGTTGCCCGTGCTTTGGAGCTTTCCCAAGGCGTATTTTTATTTGATCGCTCCGATGCTGCCAGTTTTATTCGTGGTTTAGCCGCTGCCGCTCAGGAGCAAGTGCGCTCGAACAAAAAAGGCAGCACCCCGCTCGATGGCCTGGAATTGCTCGATGGCATTCTCAAGGGCGATGGCGGTGTGGTGCAATTCGACCTCTCTGGCTCGGCTGAATATGTGATGACCGAGGAAGAAGAGGCCATCCTCGAGCAAAAATTGGCGCGAATTCAAAAAGTGCCTGGGGTCAAAATCGTCAAAAATGAGTGGGATGTGTTTTCCTATTGGAGTGGTCGCCAAAACACCTCACCCGATGCTGTGTTGATTCGTAGCTTATCGATTAAGCAGCCAAGCTCGCCTGAACCATGGAATGCCCCAACTCCGCCGACCTATGCCGTTGCTTCCTACAAAACCCTTACGCCTGAACAACGCTGGTGGTATTTAGATTGGCTGGCAGGTGAGGATATCAAGCCCTTGGATGTTTTTTGGGCAGTGCGTTTCAAAGGCCTAGAAGCATCATTTGCCCGTTTATCGCCCCAAAAAGCTCAAGAACAAACCGATTCGTGGTTTGACGAACGTGATCCACGCTTGCTTAAACATAACATTGTAGGCATGCTCGAAACGATTTTCGACCAAACCAGCGATGAATCGTTGATGCGAGCTGGACTAGATTTGTTGATGCCACTGTATAGCGATTTTGGCGATGTCGAACGCGCAACCGCTGCCTTTAATCGCACGCCAATGAACCCCGACCAAGCTACACGCCTGTTGGAATTGCTCTGGAATACTGGCGGGGTGGTTGATGGTCGGGGTTTGTTGTATGTAGCACGAGTTGGCGGTTTCAACCATACGCCATTAACTCGCGAATGCTTCGACCAAATTGCTGAACGTGCTGAGCAATTGCTCAACGAATGGGAAATGGATAATGGCCCATTGAGCGATTTGCCAATTGTCAATTTCAGTTATACCCGTTCTAAGCGGCGGGTGGTCAGCGCAGTTAGCGTTGCTGCCGATGTAGCCCGTCAAGCCCAAGAAGAAATTAAAGCCCAGCGTCGTTCGGCTCCACGAACTGCCCGCATGAGCGCCGAAGAAATCGAGGCCGAACAAGCTGAATTGGCGGAGTTGCCAACCAATGCCGGCGATGGTCCAGCTGAGGCGATTTATGTCCAATTGGCCAGCGATCCGCAATTGGTCGAACTTTATTTGAGCTATGGAGCCAACGCCTTGGATCAAGGTCGGCCAACTGAGGCGGTGGCCTTTTTGCGCCGTGCCGCCGAACTCGACTCACGCAGCCATGCCAGTTTGTTGTTGCCCTTGGCGCGTTTACGCCTAAGCGAAGCTGCTCACGAACCGAAGCCGAATCAGTAGAAAATAGGTTTTTACCAATGGATGAATTACGTCGCCAGCGTTATCTTGAGATTCTGGCCAGCCTGCCTGAGCCAACCTTTGAGCTTGAGCAGCTTGTGCAAGCACTGCCTGAGATTGATCAGCCGGAAGTTGAAGCTGATCTCTTGCACTTAGGCTTTGAGTTAGATGAGCATTTGATTCGAGCTGATTTTGAATCGGCTTTAACGCCCAATACTCGGGTAACTCGTCCGCAAATTCCGGTAGCTGCGCCGCCCCGTTTGCAAGCCTTGCCGCCAATTTTGGGCGAATTGCGCTTTCGCCCGCCAACCGATGGCGAACGTGCTCGCTTGCTGAGTGGCCACGTTACCCCAGCTGATCGTTGGTCTGTGCGCGAGCAGGCCGAACACTATACCCTCAAAGGTGGTTTTGATCACCTACTTTCGCTCGAATACGCGGCGATTGATGCTAAAGAATATCAATTACGGGCTGTGCGGCGAGTTTTGGGCGAAATGCATGGCAACGCGATTTTGGCCGATGAAGTTGGCTTGGGTAAGACGATCGAAGCAGGCTTGATCATCAAAGAATATCACTTGCGCGAAATGATTCGCACGTGTTTAATTTTGACCCCTGCGCCACTCTCTGAGCAATGGCTCGAAGAAATGCACGATAAATTTGGCATGAATTTTCATCGTTTAGGCGATGATAGTGATATTGCCCAATATCCTTTGGTGGTTGGCTCGATTGATCGCGCTAAAGGAGCCTATCGTAAAGCTTTGACCGACCGTACTTGGGATATGTTGGTAATTGATGAATGTCATATGCTCAAAAATCACCGTACTGGGCGTTATAAATTTGTTTTCAATTTAAATCGTAAGCATTGTTTGTTGCTCTCAGCAACGCCAGTTCAAAATGAACTGCGCGAATTATATAATTTGATTACGGTTGCACGACCTGGCCATCTCAAAGGGCCACGTCAATTTCAAAAATTGTTTATGGAAGATCGGCGACATGCCCGCAATGTTGAACATTTACGTGCTTTGCTGAATGAAGTGATGATTCGTAATCGCCGTTCAAATACTCTGACTGAATTACCACCACGCCTGATTCATCATTATGAGATTGAATTGACTGATGATGAGCACGATTTTCACGATGCCATGGTACGTTTCTGCAAGCATATCTATCAACGTTATGTTGAAGGTGATATTGTTTTGCAAAGCATCGATGGCAAAGTTGTGGTTTCGAAATTGGTGTTGGTGCTGATGACCTTGCTCAAGGAAATGACTTCGAGTCCTCGGGCGGTTGGGCATACCTTACGTGGGGCGATGTCGGCGCGTTTGGGCAAGATGGATGCTGCTGATAATGGTGAATTAGAACGTTTGCTCAAAATTGTCGATGAGATGCAAATTCCATCCAAAGCTCGCTCATTGCTCAAAATTGTCAAAAACGATGATAGCAAAATCATCGTGTATACCGAGTTTGTGGCAACTTTAGAATTCTTGCGCGATTTCTTGGTTGATCACGGAGTTGAATCGGTGCTCTTTCAC
This sequence comes from Herpetosiphon gulosus, assembly GCF_039545135.1. NCBI lineage: Bacteria > Bacillati > Chloroflexota > Chloroflexia > Herpetosiphonales > Herpetosiphonaceae > Herpetosiphon > Herpetosiphon gulosus. Next base: position 213,107 of record NZ_BAABRU010000008.1, read on the forward strand.
GGTGGTCTGAGTGGCATGCAAAAACGCAATGCTGTTGAACGCTTCCGTGATGGCAAAGCTCAAGTCTTTTTATCAACCGAAAGTGGCGGCCAAGGTCTTAACTTACAATTCTGTCATCGCCTGGTTAATTATGACTTACCATGGAATCCAATGCGGATTGAGCAACGAATCGGGCGGGTGCATCGCTACGGTCAGGAACGACCAGTTGAAATTTATACCTTGATTTTGCGTGGCACAATCGAAGAATATATTTTACACGTGCTAACTGGTAAAATCGATATGTTCCAAACCGTCATTGGCGAAATTGATGCAATGCTTTCGTTTATGCACGAACAACAAAGCCTTGAAGTACGCATAACCGATATTATTTTGCATTCGAAAAGCTTTGATGAAATTCGTGCTCAAATGGAGCAACTTGGCGAAGAATTGCGCAAAGCCAACGATACGCTCAACGAAGCCGAAAAAACCAACGCCGCCTTGTTGGATAGTGTGTTGGGCTAGGGGTCAGGGGCTAGGGGCTAGGGATCAGGAGCTGTTCTATGAGGCATGGGGAACACGAATCTGACCCCTGATCCCTAGCCCCTCGTTAAGGAAAATTGCCATGTTTACTGGGATTGTTGAAGAAATTGGCACGATTTTGGTCGCAAATACGGGCCTAGAGCGCGATAATACGCTGCGGATTGGCTGTAAACTGGCGACCAGTGATGCTCAATTAGGCGATAGCATTGCGGTCAATGGGGTTTGTTTGACCGTAACCGCCTTTGAAACCGATTGGTTCGAGGTTGGTTTGGCTCCCGAAACCTTGCGCCGCACCAATTTGGGAGAACTTAAGGTTGGCAGTTCGGTCAATTTGGAACGAGCTTTGGCGGCTGGGCGACGCATGGGCGGCCATTATGTGCAAGGCCACGTCGATGGCACTGGCGAAATTATAGCGATCGAACCCGATGGCGAATCCAAAGCGATCACGATTCGGGTGGCTTCGGCCTTGATGCGCTATATCGTCGAAAAAGGCTTTATCGCTGTTGATGGCACGAGCCTGACGATCACGCGCACCACCGATGATAGCTTTGGCTTGGCGATTATTGCTCATACTCAGGCTTGGGCGATTATCGGCCAGCAGCAGATTGGCGATACGGTCAATATCGAAGTTGATATTTTGGCCAAGTATGTTGAAAATATTGTGCGTTTTGACCGCAAGTTGCTAGCCGAATAAGCGGCGCTCGAAATTAGTTGGAATAGTTCAATGATGTACAACGATTATGCCCGTTACTATGATGACGGGCAACTCCATTTTAGCGTCCTGATGTTTGATTATTTGCAGCGGGTGCTGGAGCGTCATCCTGTACCTGGCCGTTCGATGATCGATTTAGCCTGTGGCACAGGAACGTTGGCTTTATTACACGCCGATTTAGGCTGGGATGTGTTGGGGATTGATGCCTCGCGTGAGATGCTGCGGGTCGCGCAACGCAAAGCTCGTGGCGATCTGACCCAACAACGCTCAATTCGTTTTCGCCGTGCCGATATGCGCGATTGGCAGGTGAGCCAGCCAGTCCAATTGGTCACCTGTTTTTATGATAGCCTCAATTATTTGCTCGAAGAAGCTGATTTGAATGCAACCTTTGCATGCGTTGCGGCAGCACTAGAAACTGGCGGACGCTGGATTTTCGATATCAACACGCCCTATTTTCTAGAGCATATCTGGCAGCCAGTCGAAGTTGATGAGCGTGATGGCTACGTTCATATCATGCATTCAGAATTTGAGCCAGAACGTTGTATTTCGTGGTTGCAATTAACTGGTTTTGCCCAGCGCAGTGATGGCCTCTTTGAACGATTTAGCGAGCAACATGCCGAACGCGGCTATAGCCAAGCCACATTAGAGCAACTTTTACAGGCAAACGGGTTTACAATAGAGGCCGTGTACGATTGTTTCGTGCTGACTGAACCGACCCCGATGAGTCATCGGTGGTTGTGGGTATGTACCAAACAATGAGCGTTCTCATTGTCACAAAGGAGTGGAATCTATGCCGTTGGCAAGCATCGAAGAAGCACTGCAAGATTATGCAGCCGGAAAAATGGTGATCATCGTAGACGATGAAGATCGCGAAAACGAGGGTGATCTCGCGTGTGCTGCCCAGTTTGTTACGCCACAGGCAATTAATTTTATGGCCAAAGAAGGCCGTGGGCTGATCTGTTTAGCCATTACTGGTCAGCGCCTCGATGAGTTGGAAATTCCAATGATGGTGACCTCGAATAACTCCAAGTTTGGCACAAATTTCACGGTATCGATCGAGGCTGCTCAAGGCGTAACTACTGGAATTTCAGCCTATGATCGAGCGCATACCATCCAAACCGTGATCAATCCAAACTCCAAGCCCAGCGATATTTCGCGGCCTGGCCATGTGTTTCCTTTACGTGCTGCCGAGGGTGGCGTATTGCGGCGGGTTGGCCAAACCGAGGCCTCGGTTGATATGTCACGTTTGGCAGGCTTGTATCCAGCGGGCGTGATTTGCGAAATTATGAACGACGATGGCACCATGGCTCGGATGCCCGACCTTGAGATTTTCGCCGAAAAGCATGATCTCAAAATTATCAGCGTCGAGCAGTTGATTCGCTTTCGTCGCGAACGTGAATTTTTAGTCACGCGCACTGCCGAAGCTCGTTTACCAACGGCTTATGGCGAATTTCAAATCGTCTCATATGAAAGCAAAATCGACACGCCTGATCTGCAAGCCAAGGAAGCAGTGGCCTTGATTATGGGCGATATTTCAACCGATGAGCCAGTGTTGGTGCGAGTGCACTCCGAATGTTTAACTGGCGATGCCTTTGGCTCATTACGCTGCGATTGTGGCCCACAGCTTGAAAAAGCCATGCAACGGATTGCCCAAGAAGGCCGTGGCGTGTTGCTTTATTTGCGCCAAGAAGGCCGTGGAATTGGCCTGACCAACAAAATTCGCGCCTATATGCTGCAAGATCAAGGTTTGGATACGGTTGAAGCCAACGAGCGTTTAGGGTTCCCTGCTGATTTACGCGATTATGGCTTGGGAGCGCAAATGCTGGCCGATTTGGGTCTGCGCGATTTACGCTTGCTGACCAATAATCCCAAAAAGATCATTGGTTTTGAAGGCTATGGTTTGCATGTGGTTGAACAATTGCCCTTGGAAACCGACCCTAACACTGAAAACCAAGCCTATCTGCGCACCAAGCGCGAACGCATGGGCCATACGTTATCGAATTTGAATGCGGCGGAATAGCTTTATAACCATGCCAACCGCCGTTCGCGCATGCTGACCCAACGTGCTTGACCGATCACCAAATGGTCAAGCACGTCAATATCGAGCAGTTGCCCAGCCTGAATCAGTTGTTTGGTCACCAAAATATCGTCGGGCGAGGGCGTTGGGTCGCCGCTGGGATGATTATGCACCACAATAATTGCCGCCGCATTGAGCTTAATTGGTTCACGAAAAACCTCGGCAATCCGCACGCTAGCGCTATTTAACGAGCCAATTGTCACGTTTTCAATTTTCAGCACATGGTTTTTGGTGTTGAGAATCACCACCCGCAGATGCTCCTTATCCAGATGGCTCATTTCAACTTGCAATAATCCCACCACATCGGCTGGCGAGGTGATTTGCAGTGGCTGATTGGGCGCTGCCAGCAATAATCGCCGCCCAATTTCGAGGGCTGCTTTGATATGAGCGGCCTTGGCTTCGCCCATGCCTCGTACTCGACATAAATCGCTGAATTCGATTTTTTGCAGGCCATGCCAGCCGCCATGCTCACGCAGCAATAATTGAGCTAGCTGAATCACGTTCATGCCTTGCACCCCAACCCGCAGCAAAATTGCCAAAATTTCAGCATCAGATAGCGCTTGTGGCCCAAAGTCGCGCAGGCGTTCACGCGGCTGCTCGCTGGAAGGTAATTCTTTAACTGAGATAAAATAGTTGCTCATATCCTTGAACTCGCACTAAAATGGTTGCTAGAGTAGAGCCACAACTGTGGCAAATTTGGCATGGATATTTAGCCATTTGGTGAAATTGGCCAAAAAGGTGTTGATAATGAGCAATGATCCAGCGGTTTTGGCTCGTCGAAACCATGAATTGATGATTTTGAACCAAATTGCCGAGGCCTTGAATCGGAGCACTCAGCTTGATCAGGCTTTGCAAACCGTTTTGGAATTGGTGGCTGAGTTGTTGGAGTTGCACACAGGTTGGGTTTGGCTGTTGCGCGATGATCAAATGACCCATTATTTAGCCGCTGCCTATCATCTGCCGCCTGTGTTGTGCCACCCCCAAGCCTTAGAAGACGATTGTTATTGCTTGGAGCGTTTTCGCGATGATGATTTGGAACGCGCTGCCAACATTAGCGTGATTCGTTGCACGCGTTTGCGCCATGTGCCGCAAGGCACTGAGGTGCGTTTTCATTCGTCGATTCCGTTGATGGCCCATGGTCGCAAGCTGGGAGTTTTTAATGTGGCTAGCCCCGATTGGTGTGAGTTGAGCGCTGATGATTTGCGCTTGTTGCACACGGTCGGCGATTTGCTGAGCATGGCGATTGAACGTACCCGCCTCTTTGAGCGCTCGCTGAGCTTGGGTGCAGTTGAGGAGCGTAACCGCATCGCCCGCGAAATTCACGATACCTTAGCCCAAGGCTTGACTGCGGTATTGTTGCAACTTGAAACCGCCGATGCTCTGTTTGAAATTGGGGCAATCGAACGTGGGCGGGCTAAAATTCAGCAAGCCTTGCAATGGACGCGCTATAATCTTGACGAGGCGCGGCGTTCGGTGCTTGATCTACGGGCGGCTCCGCTCGAAGGCCGTAGTTTGGTTGAAGCCTTGGCAACTTTGAAGCATGAGCATGATCGATTTAGCTTTGATATCCAAACGATTGGTGCGTTGCAGCCGTTGCCCTTGCGGATTGAAGTTGGCTTGTTGCGGATTGTGCAAGAAGCCTTGAATAATGTGCGGCAGCATGCCCAAGCTAGCGCTGTGGTGATTGAATATCATGCTACGCCGACCCAGATTGAAATTTGCGTGCATGACGATGGCTGTGGCTTTGACCCAACCTTGCCCAAGCCCCAACATTTTGGCCTGATTGGCATGAATGAGCGTACTCGGTTGCTGAGCGGCAGCCTTGAAATCAAAAGTACCCTTGGCGCAGGGACTGAGGTTTGTATTGTTGTGCCACTGGGGAGTTCCAAATGATCCGCATTTTGGTGGTTGATGATCATCCGGTGGTACGCGAGGGCTTGGTGGCAATTCTCAGCACCCAAGCTGATTTTGCTGTAGTTGGCGAGGCTAGCGCTGGCTTGCAAGCCGTCGAAGTATGTCAGCAATTGCAACCTGATTTGGTGTTACTCGACCTTGAGTTGCCTGATCTCGATGGGGTGGCGGTGCTTGAGCGACTTGATTTGGCGGCAACCAACCTACGAGTATTGGTGTTTACCGCTTTTGACACCGATGAACGAATTATTGGAGCGGTACGGGCTGGTGCTCAGGGCTACTTGCTCAAAGGTGCTCCACGCGATGAATTATTTGCGGCGATTCGCTTGATTCACGCTGGTGGCTCGACCTTGCACCCTTTGATTGCCTCGAAATTGTTGCGCCAAGTGCAGCGCGATACAACCTTGGTTGAATTAACCCCGCGTGAGCACGAAGTATTACAGCATTTAGTCCAAGGCTTTGCTAATAAGCAAATCGCCTACCAACTGAATATTACCGAACGCACAGTTAAATTCCACCTGAATAGTATTTTTCAAAAGCTTGGGGCGCACAATCGCACCGAAGCTGTAGCAATTGCCTATGAACGTCAATTAATTTAGTAGGTTAATTCGATGACTCCAACTCGTTATCAAATTCCGGCGGCTGAGCATGAATTTGAACAAGATATCAAACATTCGCGCTTTATTGCGACGGTTGTGCATGCGCCAAGCGTAGCTGAAGCCAAACAAGCAATTGCCACGATTGTCGCGCGTTATCCTGATGCAACCCATAATTGTTGGGCGTTTCAAATTGGGCTTGGTCCCCAAGCCGACATTGGCTCATCCGATGATGGCGAGCCTGCTGGCACAGCTGGTCGCCCGATGTTGCAAGTGTTGCAGGGCAGTGGCATTGGCGATATTGCAGCAGTCGTAACCCGCTATTTTGGCGGAATCAAATTAGGTAGTGGCGGCTTGGTTCGGGCTTATAGCGGAACCTTACAAAAAGCCCTCAATCATTTACCAACCAAAGAGCAAGTCATTCGTCGTACTGGTATGGTGACGATTAATTACAATCAATACGAATTATTGCGGCGTTTGCTGAATACCTTTGATCCAGTGATTGAAAGTGAAGATTTTGCCAGCGATATTACCTTGATGCTGGCATTGCCTCAAGATCGCTGGCAAGAATGTGCGGCGGCTATTCGTGAATTAACCTATGCTGAAAGCGAATTAATCGCGCTTGATGATTAAATAATTGGCGTTGTATGATCCATTTCAAAGTGGATATTTTGAAATTCGCCCTGATCAGGCCGATCATCATAGATTTCAATGGTTGGGAGCGAACGCCAAAATTGCTCAGCTCCAGCAATTGCGGGGTTAGTATGCAAATAAATTGTACGATATGTGCCTTCCTGCAAAATCCAATCGCGGGTTAGGCTGACCAAACGGCGAGCCAAGCCAGCCCGACGATGGGCTTGATCAACATAGACCCGCACAAGTTGGGCGGTTGTGGCAGTGCTATAACGCTCAACCAGCCATTCTGGTTTGTAGGGTGGCTTAGGGCCGCCAGTTCGCACGGCGCAGGTTCCAACAACCTCGTTGGTTGCGCGAACGACCGCTACAAACAAGACTTGGCGAGGGTTATCCAAATAGGCTTCGGCTAAATTATCAACATCGGTATGCCATTTGGCGATATAGCCATAGCCAAAATCTTGCTCAAATGTGCGTAACATCAACTGGCGTGCGCCTGCTAAATCGGCGGTGGTGGCTTCACGTAGTGTATAGATCCCATGCTCAAGGCTCATGCCAGTACCTCATCCTAATTAATTTTACTGATATATTATATCAATAAATGACCAACTAATTTGCCAAAAAATCTAATATGCGCTATAATACCGCTCGTTGCGCCGAGGTGGCGGAATGGCAGACGCTGAGGTCTTAAACATCTCTCCTCGCAAGGGGGTGCGGGTTCGACTCCCGCCCTCGGCACCAACAACCGATGTGGCCGCGTTCACTCCTATGTGAACGGGGCTATCGGGGTACTTTGCACCAAGCATTTTGCTATTCAGTTGGTAAGGTGCGGGTGCTGTACCTTGGCGGTTCTCAACCAGCAATGTTGGCGCATCACTGGTTGCTCACGCCGCCTCTCTCGTCTTTGGCCGACGATGGGCCGTTGCTAACGGTTCAGCCCTCGGACTGCCTCACGATAGCGGTGAGGCCTGCGCTAGCTACGAGTTTGGTTCGTCGCTAGCGCTTCGTTTTTTAAATATTGCTGAAATTCAGGATAGCGGTCGAGATAAGCGTCAATTAGAATGTTTTGAACGTCGTCAACGGTGATACGATCGTCGGTGTGCTTCAGCGCTATAATCGACTTGATTTGCCGTAAACGGTCTGATGTATCATCAGTTAGACTGAGATGTACTAGTTTTTTCTTTGGCTTTGCCATTACATAAACCCCCTTTCGTTAGTGCTAACATCATATACAACATATATAATGTTATATGTAGTATAACATTATATATGTTGCTCGGCACTAACTATTTTGCCCCATCTACCAGTCGCCCTTGAGCATCGGTCTTAGATTTACAGTAACTACCATCGCCCATTTTCGCGACACAATAGAACGTGCCTGGGACTTTGGTAGACGGTTTCATGGCTCCGTGGTATGGGCAAACGGGTGCAGCCCGCTCTTGTTCGATTTGAGCCGCCTCAGAATGGCCCTTGGTTGGCGGCACTGCGCCGATGCCATCGAGTCGATCTATGATTTTATTTAGGTCGTCAAAATTTTCGACCTCTACCGCGATCGGATAATCGCGGTAGATTGCTTGGACGATAAACTTTGCCATAATCATTACCTCGCTATTACTAACTATGCTACACGAGCCGCGCGGCGCAACAACCCAGCTGCGGCTTTGTGCCAGCAGCGCAAGCCACGGCGTGCGGCCTCGCATTGGCACGGCTCACCACTCACCAACCGATATTGCTTGTTGCGGGTTGCTGAGCGAATGACTACCACGCTGCTGGTGAACATCCATTGGCCTTTGGCTAACTCATCGAGTGCCTTGGTTACTGCCCCACTCCATTCTGGAGCAATCTCGTAGGCATAGTCGGCAGCTTCAGCAACGCGCTCGCGGGTAATCGCGGCGGCTGGAGCTTCGGCAGCTGGGGTTGCTTCGGTCATTTCTTCGGCTTCGTTGATACTGTTTGGGGTGCGAGCGAGGAGATTGTAGACATACTCATTGGCTTTTGATTCAGCTTCCGAGTAGGAACCAGCGTAGCCAATTAATTCACCATTGACTTTGATTGAAAAATCTTTGGTAGCGCGATCATAGTCGATTTGTTTGGTATAATTCGTGGTGGTCATTGAAAGCCTCTAACTTTCTGTGACTATGCCCGTTGCGATCTGATTCATCGCTGCGGGCTTTTTATTACTTGTATATTATTATACTACTTTATACTATATTGTCAATACTCTTTTTTGGGGGGCCGCGCGGAACTGGGGGGCGATCCTTCCTCCTCCTCATAAGCTTGGTTATTCCACGATATTCGTTCATTAGTTGGTCACTCCATAAAAATCAAAATCAAAAAAACCTCCTCCTCCACCTTCTCGCTTTTTGCAAAATTTTCCTTTCTAATTTAGTTAACTACGATATAGGAGGTTAACCTATATCTGGTAGATCTCTTTAAAGGATGCATGGGAACGTACATTCCCATGGCATGGGAACGTAGGATCTCATGGGTATGAGCGATGGGAACGTACATTCCCATTGGTTAAAATGGATTTACCGTCGCTTGCTAACCAAAAAAGTCTATTCCTTGCCAGCCGAGATCTTAAACATCTCTCCTCGCAAGGGGGTGCGGGTTCGACTCCCGCCCTCGGCACCAACCACAGGCCTGTTGATCATATCGATCAGCAGGCCTGCTGTATTTAACCGCTGCAAAAGCCCGAGGTTTGGTATACTAGCAACGGAGTTTTTTAGCCGAGGATCTACTATGCGCCGTTGGATTTGGCTGTTGCTGCTTGTTGGTTTCTGGCCGCGAACTGCTGCTGCTCATAATTTGTGCTTTGTCGAAGTGAGCAACCCCTATTGTTTGGAAGAGCCATTCAGCGATTATTGGGAAGATAATGGTGGCCTGCCAGTCTTTGGCTACCCAGTTGCTGCTGCTAAAGCTGAAGCAAACCCCGATACTGGCATGAGCTACCATACTCAGTGGCTTGAACGTAATCGTTTTGAAGTGCACCCTGAGAATGCTGGTACGGCCTATGAGGTGCTGTTGGGTTTATTGGGCAAAGAGCGCTTGCAGCAACTTGGGCGCGGCATTGCCCCGCGCGAGGCTGGGCCACAAGCAGGTTGTTTGTGGTTTGAAGAAACTGGCCATAATGTGTGTGATCAAGCTAATGGGCTTGGTTTCAAAAGCTACTGGCAATCGCATGGCCTCAAAATTCCTGGCTTGGATAACTATGCCCGTTCGTTACAATTGTTTGGTTTGCCCTTGACTGGCGTTAACTTAGAAACCAACGCTAATGGTGATACGGTGCAAACCCAATGGTTCGAGCGTGCACGGCTTGAGTGGCATCCTAACAATCCTGATCAATTTAAGGTGTTGTTGGGCTTGTTGGGCAAAGAAGTGTATACCAATCGCTGGAATATACCTCAACCCCAACCGACTCCAACCCCGGCCCCAATCGTAACGCCTACGCCTGCACCGCCACCACCATCATTTAATAATTGTCAAGCTGATCCAACCGTCGCGAGCAATTTCCCAGTGAAAATTGTCAGTGTCGATAAACGCGCTGAAACTGTTGTGATTCAGAATCTGAGCAATGCCCCAGTGGCAATTGATGGCTGGAAAATCTGTAGCATTCGCGGCAATCAGTTGCATGCAACCTTGGGTGGCAGCTTGGCCGCTGGCGAAACTCGCACGATTAATTCTCAGGCATCAGGGCCAATTTGGAGTAATAGCGAAAAAGATGATGCGTCGTTGTACGATGCCCAAGGAAGCCTAATTTCATTTTTGGAAGATTAAGTATAGCTCGCTATTACGATCTAAATTAGCAAAACGGCCCAACCAGTAATTTGGTTGGGCCGTTTTTGTATGCCTGAGTTTGGTTAATTAGTTCATGACGAGGGTTGCGATAAAGGCTAGATAGGTGATGCCTGCTAGGGCGGCTAGCAAGCTGGCCAAGGTTGAGGCTCCGACACTACGTAAAAAGATAAAGCCTGCAATCAAGACCCAAACTAGGGTATGGCCCCAACGCAAAATCAAATAGCGAATGCTGGTGGTATCGCCTGGCACTTTGTCACTTGGCCAGACATACACGAAGATTGCCGCAATCACTAACGCCAACATCGACCAAACCACCGAGGGGATGCCTAAAAATCGGGTGTTCACTTGGACTCCTTCACACTAAGGCTTCTCAGGTTGATTGACAAACCAGCCACACTACAGCTTTTGCCAAAAAACTGAGTCTTCATCAATTGGCTGCATGGTCACTTCTGCGCCAATTGATTCAAGATAATCATGCACGGCGTTGTAGCACTCTTCAAAGGTTGCATAATCATCAACAATCACATAGCCACCTTGAGAAACTTTGGGATACAAAGCTTCTAAGGCATCGTAGGTTGAATCATATAAATCGCCATCAAGCCGTAAAAGCGCTAAATTATCGATTGGAGCTTGATGCAGGGTATGGCAAAACCAGCCCTTGAGGAACTTAACTTGGTCGTCAAGCAGGCCGTATTGCTCGAAATGTTGGCGTACATCCTCGTAAGATGTGCCTTTCCAAAGTAGATCGAGAATATCTTGGATGGGCTTGGGTGGCGGCCCATGCTGATCTTGAGGCAAGCCAGGCGATTCGGTTTCGCCGAGCAGGCCTTCTTCTTCGTTTTTGGGAAAGCCTTGAAAGGAATCGGCAACCCAAACCGTGCGGTCATTGCAATTGTACGCTTTGAGAATGCCACGCATAAAGATCGTCGCCCCGCCGCGCCATACTCCGGTTTCGATCAAATCGCCTGGGATTTGCTTTTCGAGAATATCGGTGACCAAGCTTTGAATATTATTAAGCCGATGCATGCTGAGCATGGTATGAGCTTGGCTGGGCCATTCGTGGCCGTTAAGCCGTTTTTCACGGTCAAAGGTGCTGTAGGGGCCAGTGTAGGGTGCATTGATGCTAAATGGCTCATAGACAATATTGCGTAATGGCTGGTCTTCATAAACCAAGCCCATAATACAACGCTTCAATAGATCAAGGTAAAGCTGGGCTGCTTCGTTCGCCATTGGTTGATAATCTCCCTTGTAAAATGGTTGGTTGTATTAGAATGATTAATGCTCCTCACCCACTAGTCTCTCTCCGTGGAAGGGTAGGTTGTTCACCCCCCTTCCGTCCCGCCTCAAGGCGGAAGACGCAGGGGGCTTTAATCCCCCTGCACCCCCTCAAGGGCATTATGTGGTGGTCAACCATCTACCGATGAACTATGGATTCTGTGGTTCGCAGCGCAAACCTAGCCTTTTTTGTGTGCCAGATTAGTTAATAGCTCTATTACGCGCTCAGGGCCAGGTAGGGCTTGAATTTCGGCTTGAAAACGTTGGGCATTGTTGCGATAACGGGCGGTTTGTAGCAGCTCACGCACGCTAGCCCGAATCGACTCAACCGAAAATTCTGGAACCCATTGGTCGAAAAATTCCTTGGGTTGGTTGGGCAAGCGTAAGACTTTGCCTAAACCAAGCTCGGCGGCTCGCATGGCTCCAGCAGGCTCTTCACCTGCAACTGGAATCATCAGCAATGGCATGCCATGGCTGATTGCCGCCATGATTGTGGCAAATGGACAGTGCGTTATAAATAAATCGCAATAGGGAAACAGCAATGCTTGAGGAATGTATTGCTCAATGTACACATTCGCAGGTTGGGGGCCAAACTGCGCCGGATCTTGCTTGGTTCCGACGGTCAAAATCAGGTTAATCGGCTCATCGCGCAAGGCCTCAAGAATCATTGGGAAGATTGTTGGCGTATCGAAAACTGAACTCATCGAGGCATAAACGGTTGGTCGATCTGGTAGTTGGCTGACCCACGCTGGTAAATCGCCATCGCTAAACCGCGTAAAGCGCAATGGCCGTAACGATTCCATGGTTGGAATTTCCTTGGGCTGGAACGATTGCGGGGCGAAGGCTAAATATAACGCTGGATAGAGCATATCCATGGTTGGATAGGGTGCAAGGCCATAGGTGCTGCGCAAATAGGCTAATTCTTCGCCTATCAATGATTCGAGGGCATTGGCCGAAAGAAAATAGCTGATGCTGATTGTCGCTTGGGGAATGCCCAAAATTTCGGCGGCCACACAACTGCCAAACTCAAAATCGTTGCGCACAATCAGATCTGGTTGCCATGTTTGGCAAATATTCAGCAAATCGGCAACCATGGGGTGAGCAGCAGCATCGGCAAAAATGCTGCCCAAAATTGCCTGGCCTTGCTCGGCAAATGGTAGCTCGAAAATTTCAGGAAACGTTTGATCCATTTCGGAGGAAAGCCAGTTTAAGCCAGCAGCGAAGGTGTTAAACCCTTTGGCATTGATGCTTGGTAACATCTTCGGCGATGTAGCAAAGGCAAGATCATGGCCAGCCTCTTGCAAAATTTGCGCGACTGGCAACATGGGGTTTAAATGACCTATTCCAGGATTGAGAACAAATAATGCACGCATGAGCGTTCCTTTCTGGCTTGGTGGCGGAATTTCCGCTGTGAACAATGCTGGTCGCTACCTTCCGCTGAGCTAAAAGCTTATCGGTGATGGTTTATTAGATTAACAACCATTGCTCTCGTCCCTCACCCCCAACCCATGGGGTATACTATTCGAGCATTTCCCCCTCGCCTCGCGGGCGGGAGAGGGGGCTAGGGGGTGAGGGAATGCAATCCATTGTTAATCTAATAAACCATGACACTGATCCTATCGAATTGAATTGACTGAGCTGAGCACAAGTTGGAGTTGTTGGTTGACATGCTGTTGTAGCTCGTGCTGCGATGGATTGTGCAAATAAAAATGATCGCCAGCCATAATCTGTACCAAACACTCATTGCTGGTATGGTTGCGCCATAATTCAAGTTGCTCGGCGGCGACGCTTGGATCAGCTTGCCCACCATAAACCACCATTGGGCAATCAAGCACAATCGAGTCGTCATAAAGATAGGTTTCACAGACGGCAAAATCGGCGCGTAAAATCGGAGTCAACAAGTCAAGCAATTCTGGGTGTTGCAACACCTCTTTGGGTGTGCCATTGAGTTGTATCAAGCGATCCCAAAATTGCTGATCGGGTAATTGATGAATCACGCTTTGACGTGGGATATGCGGTGCGGCATGGCCCGAAACCAAGAGCACTTGCGGCTGGAGTTGATGATCCCGCTGCAAGCGCCGACTCAGTTCATAGCTGACCAACGCCCCCATACTATGGCCAAAAAAGACGAATGGTTTTTCTTCCAGCAGCGGTTTGAGCGCTGGAATCAAATCGTCGAGCACTTGCTCAATGCGGGTATAGGCTGGCTCCATGAAGCGTTTGCCACGGCCAGGCAGTTCGACGGCGCAAATTTCTACATCTGCGGCGAGCTGTTGCGTCCACTGGTGGGCACGTTGCGCCGTGCCCCCAGCATAGTGAAAACAAAAGAGCCGCAGGGCGGCGTTAGGTTGCTTGCGCAACCATTCAATCCATAATGGCGATTTCATTTGATCCTTCATGGTGTGATGTTGTCAAAGATGGATTTGCCGCAACGTTGTGTAACGCTACCGCGAGCTGACTAGCCAAGATTGGCAACGACGGTTCGTTCAACAGGGTGTTGTGCGTGCCTGGAATAGTTTGAACTTGAATTTGGCCTGTGACAAACTGGCTCCAGCCCAAATCGGCCATGCGGTAGGCTTCATTCAGTTGGTCGTCGTGCTCGCCTGCCAAATCGGCGGCCCGTAAAATCAGCAAATCATTGGGATATTTAACTGGCTGATAACTCCAAACTGCTTGCGAGTGGGTGCGGAAGGTGCTGACAAGGTGGCGCAAACGTTGTAAGGTGTAGCTTTCGGGCAAGCCAAGATGTTGCTTGATAATGCTCAGCAATTCGTTCCAAACTGCCTCACTGGCCGCAGCTTTGGGATCGTCGATACCTAAAATGTTGGCATCAACCCCAAGCATGGCGATCAACAGCTCCAAATCAGTTAATGTTGCTGGTGATGTACCAGTTAGTTTGGCGGGAGTGTCGATCAGGGCCAGCAAGCCAACTGTTTCGCCTTGGGCCACTAATTGGCTGGCAATTTCAAAGGCAATCGAGCCACCCATCGACCAACCACCAAGCAGATATGGCCCTTGCGGCTGAACCTGACGGATATCGCTGAGATAGCGTTGCGCCATGACTTTGATATCGTCAAGCGGCATTTCGGGATATTCCAAGCCAAAGGCCTGCACTCCGTAAAATGGGCGCTGCGTGCCGAGCAATTGGGCTAAGGCTGCATAGACATTGGCCATGCCGCTCATTGGGTGAATACAAAAGAATGGTGCTGCTTGGCCTTGTGGCTGCAGGCGTACCAACGACGATAATTCGCCTGCTTGATCAGCAGTTTGGGCTTGCACAAGTTGGGCTAGCTCAGCAATTGTTGGCGCTTCGAATAAACTGCGCACGCCAATTGTGGTATGCACTTTTTCGGTGAGATGGGTCGCAACTTGTAAGGCGAGCAGTGAATCGCCGCCCAACTCAAAGAAATTGTCGTGAATTCCAATCAGTGGCACGCCTAACACTGCACCCCATAGCGCGGTGATCATATGCTCAAGGTTGTTGCTGGGAGCCACATATTCGCTGGTCAGATTAGGCCGTTCGTAGCCAGCGCTGACCTCGGTTTGCTCGCTGGTTTCGGGCAAGCTATAACCACCTTGGGCCGCTTCGAGCAAGCTCGGGCCTTGGGTTTCAGTGTTGATAAATTGCTCGACCCAGTAGCGTTTGCGTTCGAAGGGATAGGTTGGCAGGGCCACGCGGCGACGCTTGATCTCGCTTAGTTTGGCCCAATCGATCGCCACACCAGCCAACCATAACCGCCCAACTGCATTCAACAAACATTGGGTATCAGTTTGTTGATCTTGGGGATGGCGCATCGACTGCGCTACCACCCGTTCGGCTCCAAAGTTGGCTTGAGCGCGAGTTAAGGTTGTGAGGGTTTGGCCAGGCCCAACTTCAAGAAATAGATGAGCTGGATTTTGCAAAAGTTGGCTCATTCCAGCGCTAAATCGCACGGTCGATTGTAAATGCTCAGTCCAATAATTTGGGTTTGACCATTGTTCGTGGCGCATCCAACCGCCAGTTACATTGGAAATATAGGGAATTGTGGCTGGTTGCATGTTGATCGTCTGGGCAAAGGCCGCAAATTCGGCCACAATTGGCTTGAGCAAACTGGAATGGGCAGCGACGCGAATTGGCAAACGTCGGTATTTGATCTCACGGCGTTCTAGCTCAAGCTCAAGCGTCTGAATCGCTGTAATCGAGCCAGCCACGACCGAATGTTCTGGACCGTTGACTGCTGCTAGCGAAAGTTGCTCACCGAGCAAGGGCAAAACCTCAGCTTCAGCGAGGGCAATGTTGATCATCGCACCATCTTCAAGCTGATCCATCAAGCGGCCACGTAGCTCAACCAAACGCAAGGCCGCCTCAAGCGAGATCGAGCCAGCCAAATGGGCTGCGGTATATTCGCCCAAGCTATGGCCAATCAAGGCGACAGGCTGAATGCCCCATGCTAGCCATAATTGAGCCAAAGCATATTCGCTGATAAAAATTGCCAACAAACTGTAGAGCATTGTCGCTAATTGTTGCTCATCAACCTTGGCGTTTTCGCTATATACCAACTGGCGTAGATTGGCGCTGGTTTCAGGTTTGAGCATGCCCAAACAGTGTTCAACCGCCGCACGGAACGTCGGCTGGGTTTGATAGAGTTCTTGGCCCATGCTGGGGTATTGCACGCCGCCGCCTGGAAACATAAACACTACAGCAGGCGTGGCCGCGCTGACTTGGCCGCTGATCATGCGCTTATCGCGTTGGCGCAAAATTTGGCTGGCTTCATCCAACGAGCGGCAAAGCAGCACCCGCCGATGATGAAAGGCTTGGCGACCAACTTGCAAAGTGTAGGCAACATCAGCCAAGGCCAATTGGGGATTGGCCTCAAGGTGCTCGGCCAGATTTTTGGTGGCCGCATTTAAGGTTGCCCGATTACGCCCCGAAATCACCAACATTTGCCAAGCATCAGTTTCCTCAGTTGCTTCAAGCGCTGGCGCTTCTTCCAGCACAATATGCGCATTGGTGCCGCCAATTCCGAATGAACTAACTCCCGCCCGCCGAATCGGCTGATCGCTTGGCCAATCGCTTAGTTCAGTATTGACATAAAATGGCGAGCTTTCAAGCTCAAGCTGCGGATTGGGGGTTTGGAAATGCAAGCTAGCGGGAATTTTGTTGTGATGTAGGGCCAGCACGGTCTTAATCAAACTGGTCACGCCCGCCGCTGTATCAAGATGCCCAAAGTTGGATTTGACCGAGCCAAGCATACAAAACTGAGTTTTATCAGTTTGTTGACGGAAGGCTTTCGTCAAGGCGGCAACCTCGATTGGATCGCCGAGGGCGGTGGCTGTACCATGAGCTTCGATATAGGAAATCGTCGCCGGATCAACCTCGGCCACCGCTTGGGCGGCCTGAATCACGGCGGCCTGACCATCGATGCTCGGTGCGGTGTAGCCAATTTTGAGCGCACCATCGTTGTTGACGGCTGAGCCTTTGATCACCGCATAAATTGAATCGCCATCGGCGAGTGCATCGTCAAGCCGTTTCAAAACCACGATACCTGCGCCGTTACCGTTGAGTGTGCCTTGGGCTTGGGCATCGAAGGTGCGGCAATGGCCGTCAGGGGCGAGAATGCCGCCTTCTTGAGCCAGATAGCCTTGATGTTGCGGCACGGTGATCGAAATTCCGCCAGCTAGCGCGATATCGCATTGGTAGCCCAACAGGCTTTGGCAGGCCAAATGGGTTGCTACCAATGAAGTTGAACAGGCACTTTGCACGCTAAAACTTGGCCCGCGCAAATTCAACTTATAGCTGACTCGGGTGGGCAAAAAGTCTTTGTCGTTGCCCATGATCAATTGAAACAGATCGGGAATTGTGCCCCGGCCTTGTTGGCTAGCAAGGTTACGCAGCAAGTAGGTATTGAGGCTGGAGCCAGCAAACACTCCGATCAAACCGGGGTAGGTTGAGGCGTTGTAGCCTGCATGCTCCAAGGCTTGCCAAGCACACTCCAGAAAAATTCGTTGCTGCGGATCGAGCAATTCGGCCTCGCGTGGCGAATAGCCGAAAAAAGCTGCATCGAATAGCTCAATGCCTTCGAGTACCGAGCCAGCTTTGACATAGCGCGGATGGGCTAATTGCTCAGGCGTTACGCCTGCGGCCAGCAGTTGCTCATCATCAAAAAAGCTAATGCCCTCGGCTCCAGCACAAAGCTGCTGCCAAAAACGATCAGGATCGGCAGCGCCAGCCCAGCGCCCCGCTAAGCCCACCACAGCAATATCAAAATTGCCATCGGTTTCATCATAACTCATCGACATATTCCTCTCTGCTAGCGGCGGCGACGTTGGCGTTGCATGGCTTGGCGCTGCTGCTGTGCTCGATTATCGCGATCAACAAAGGTTGAAGCTTGGGTCGATTGTTCGCTGCTCAAGTAAACCGCTAAACTTTGAATAGTTGGATATTTGAACAAATCTAAGAGCACCAACTCGCGGCCTAAAAGCTCTTGCAAGCGGCTATGCACCTGCACCATTGCCAGCGAATTGCCACCAAGATCGAAGAAATTGGCTTGGGTGCTCAGCGCTGGCACGTTTAATACTTCTTGCCAGAGTGTGGTTAATGTTTGTTCAAGGTTGGTTTGGGGTGCAGCATTAGCACTCGTGGCTGGATTTAGGTTGGGCGTATGCTCGGCTAATTTGCGCTGATCGATCTTACCGTTGGGCGTTAGCGGCATGCTTGGCAAGACCACGAAGGCACTAGGTACGGCAAATGCTGGCAGTTTTTGCTTGGCATAGGCTTGTAAATCTGCCGCTAAATCGTAGCTTGCTGGGGCTTGGCTGGTGGCTGCGGCGATTTGCAGTTCGCTTAGGGCATTGCTGCTGGTGCTATTTGCCACAACATAAGCAATCAGCCGCGCCGTGCTGCTGGCTTGATCGTGCACCAACACCACGCTTTGCTCAACTGCTGGATGCGTATTCAGCAGGCTACTAATTTCGCCTAGCTCAATCCGATGGCCGCGTAGTTTGATTTGCTGATCGATCCGTCCAACGAACTCTATTTGACCATCAATGCGATAGCGGCCTAGATCGCCAGTGCGATACAGGCGTTGGCCTAGAGTTGAGCTAAATTGGTTGGGGATAAAGTGCTCAGCGGTCAGATCAGGCCGTTTGAGATAGCCGCGGGCCACGCCAACCCCGCCAACATAGATTTCGCCAATCACGCCAACTGGCACAATTTGCTGCTGTTGATCGAGCAAATAGACCTGTAAATTGGCTAGTGGGCGACCAATCGGTGGCGTACCTGTCAAATGTGGCTCAAGCTGAGTTAGGCTCGCGCAAACTGTGGTTTCGCTTGGCCCATAGGCATTGATCAAGTTGCGATCAACCGCCCAGCGTTGTACCACCTCGTTGCTCGAAGCCTCGCCAGCGGCAATGACCGTGGTCAAGCTAGGGGCTTGATCAGCTGATAAGACTGCCAATAACGATGGAGGCAAGGTTGCCACACTAATATTGTGTTGGCGAATTAGCGCTAATACATCGGTACCGGCGGCTAGACCACCTGCGGGCATCAGTACTAAGCTTGCGCCTGAAGCCAAAGCCATGCCAATTTCCGAGATTGCTGCATCGAAGCTGAACGAAGCAAATTGCAACACTCGGCTTTGCGCCGTTACCCCAAAACCAGCAATTTGGGCTGTTACCAAGTTGGTTAGGCCTTGCTGGCTGACCATCACGCCTTTGGGCTGGCCAGTTGAGCCAGAGGTATAGACGACATAGGCCAAGTTGCTGAGCTGAACGGTACTGGTAAGATTTTGGCTTGGCTCACTGCCATCGCACATTGTTGCCAGATCAAGCACGGTTAAATCGGCATGCTTGAGTTGTTGCACTTTTTCAAGCAAATGGCTTTGGGTCAAAACCAGTGCTGCTTGTGAATCGTTGAGCATCCAAGCCAAGCGCTCGTTGGGATAGGCTGGATCAAGCGGGATATACGCGCCGCCTGCTTTGAGTGTGGCCAACAACCCAATAACCATCGCAATTGAGCGATCGCAGCAGATGCCAACCAAACTTTCAGGACCAACGCCTTGGGCTTGCAACCGATAGGCCAATTGATTGGCACGGCGATTAAGTTCGTAATAGCTGAGTGCCTGATCTTCGCCAATCAGGGCAATTGCCTCAGGTGTTTTGGCAACTTGGGCCTCAAATAGTTGGGCAAATGTAAGCTGATCAGGGTAGGCTTGGCTGGTATTGTTCCAAGCGTTGATAATTTGGGTTTGCTCAGCCGCTGTGAGCATAGCCAATTGTGAGATTTTGGTTTGCGGTTGTTGATTGATGCTGTTGAGTAATGTGACATAATGTTGGCTCATACGCTCAATCGTGCTGGCATCGAACAGATCAACGTTGTATTCAATCGTCGCGCGTAAGCCCTGCTCAAACTCAAACATCGACAGTGTGAGATCGAACTTTGAAGGGCTAGCCACATCTTCCAAAATATCGAAGGCTGAATGCTGACCACCCATCGAAACGTTTTGCAGCACAAACAACACTTGAAATAGCGCTGAACGGCTGAGATCGCGGGTTGGTTGCAGGGCATCGACCAACATTTCAAATGGCAAATCTTGGTGGGCGTAGGCTCCCAGCGCCACTTCACGCACATGCTCCAGCAAATCGAGGAAGGTTGGATCATCAGCACATTTGACGCGCAGCACCAAGGTATTGACGAAAAATCCAATTAGATCTTCCAACTCACGCCGATTGCGGTTGGCGATCGGCGAACCGACAATGATGTCGTTTTGGCCGCTGTAGCGATGCAATAAGCTGACCCATGCGCCGAGTAAGAGCATAAATAAGGTTGCTTGATGCTGCTGGCTAAGCTGATTGAGTTGATTGGTCAGCTCAGTGCTGATCCAAAAGGTGTGGCGACCGCCCTTGAAGGTTTGAATGGCTGGACGTGGGCGATCGGTTGGCAAAGCCAGCACTGGCAATTCACCAGCAAGCTGATTTTTCCAATAGCTGAGTTGTTGATCGAGGGTTTCGCCTTGCAGCCATTCGCGTTGCCAAGCAGCAAAATCGGCATATTGCAAGGCCAATGGTGCAACTTGCGGTAACGGCTGCTGGTTTTCCAAGGCCGTGAAAATCGCCTCAAATTCTTGGATAAAGATCTTGACCGACCAGGCATCAAAGGCAATGTGATGGATAATTAGCAATAAAAGATGCTCGTCGGGGCTGATGCGCAGCAAATTGGCCCGAAACAGTTGATTATGGCGCAAATCAAAGGGGCGTTCAGTTTCAGCTTGCATAAACTGATGCACTGCTGCTTCACGCTCGTTTGGGGTTAATTCACTTAGATCAACAATCGGCATTTCGACGCTTTCCAATGCCATAATTGATTGCTGGGGAATGCCATCGACCATGCTGAAACTGGCGCGTAATGGCTCATGGCGTTGGAAAATCGCGGTCAAACACTGCGTCAAGATGCTGGGCAATTCAGGGTAAACGCCGCGAATCAGAATTGGAATTGAAATGTTGTATAAGGCCGCGTTGGGCTGAAGTTGCTCAATTAGCCAGAGCCGTTGTTGGGCAAACGACAACGGATAACTGCTTTGATCAAGCCGTGGCTGAATCTGTTGGGCGGCTTTATTGGCTTTGTCTTGAATTTTTTGCAAAAGTAAGGCACGTTTGGCTGGCGAAAGTGCCGCTAAACGCTCAGAATAATCACTCACAATCAAACCTCAACTACACACAAAACTATATATGTCCTCACCCCCAACCCCTCGCCCACTGCGGCGGGCGAGGGGTGTTCCAATGTTCATGCTGGGGTGGTTCCCCCTTGCCTCGCGTGCGGGAGAGGGGGCTAGGGGGTGAGGGCATGAACATCGACACGCATCCCACCCAACTATTGTTAAAACCTACCCTTGAAAGTGCAGGGGGTTTTAACCTAATCCTGCTTCAAGTTCGGCTTCTGATAATCCTTCAAGCTCGGCTAAGAGTGCATCCATCTCGGCTGAATCGATTTGTTCAAGTTGCAGTTCGGCGATGCAATTGGCCAGTTCGGCGATGGTTGGCGCGGCGAATAGTTGATACAGCCGCACTTCAAGGTTAAAGCTGTCGCGCAAACGTGAAACAAGCTGAGTTGCTAGCAGCGAATGGCCGCCCAAGGCAAAAAAGTTGTCGTGAATGCCGATCTTGGGCTTGCCGAGAATATCTTGCCAAATGCTGACCAACTGTTCTTCGATGATATTGGTTGGTTGATCGAGCGCGGTTGGTTGGTTGGTGGCATCGAGTTGGCCTAAAGCAGTTAGATCAATCGCCCCGCTGTTGGTGCGCGGCAATTCAGCAACACGATACCATTCCAGCGTGGCCGAGCCAAAATAGCTATTGGCCAGTTGGCGATAACGATCGTGGCTGAGTGGACCATGCTGATCCGTTGTATAAAGATTGATGCGTTGTTGTAAGGGTTGGCTGGCTGCCAGATCTTGGCGCAGCGCCGGGCTATCAGCATTTAAGCCAATCATTACTAGCGGATATTGGCGTTGGCTGATGCCCGTTAAGAGTGATTGCAAGCCTTGTTGTAAGCCAATCACGTTGTAGCCGCGCTCGGCAGAAAGGTTGCGAATTTGCTGCGGATTATTGAGACTCATCCCAATATTGTCCCATTGGGTCCAGTTCAAACAGAGCGCTTTGGGATGTGTGGTTTGGCGTTGATGCAGTATAAAGCTATCGAGAAAGCTATTGGCTGCCGAGTAGGCGCTAAATGTCGCTCCGCCGAAAAAGCTATTAATCGATGACATCGCCACAATTGGCAGTTCTGGGCGCTGGCTCAAGGCCTGTTGCAAGGCCCAAGTGCCATAAACTTTGGGCGCGAACATCATTTCAAAGGTGGCTAGGCTTTCGTTGGTAATCCAGTGGCGATCCATCACCGTCCAGTGATATGCCAAATTGCCAGCCCCCGCAAAGTGGAAAACCCCCGCCAAGGGTTGATTCCAGCGCTGTTCTGCATCATTAATTAAGCGAGCCAATTGATCTGAATCGGTGATATCCACCGCTTGGTAATGCACATCGTTGCTAATATCGATCAGATCTTTATAGGCACGTAAACGTTTGCCTAGGCTGCTATCAGCGCCCAGCTGCTTGGCCCAATCGCTGCCCAATGGCAACTCAGTTGAGCCTGTGATCAGCAAACGGGCGTTGTAGTTTTGCAGCAACCAGCGGGCAAATTGGCTGCCAATGCCGCCCAAGCCACCAGTCACCAAATACAGCCCACCTTTGACCAGCGGCGATTCGACTGGGCTTGATTGCGCGATCTCAGCTTCGACTAACTGTGGCACGAAGCGTTGACCAGCCCGATAAGCTACCTCGGCGTTGGGCTTTGGCTGAGCCAGTTCGTGGTAAATGTGTTGGCTGTTCGTCGTTGCGTCTGCTGCATCAAGGTCAATATGCTGGCAGCTGAGCCAATCAATTTCCAAAGGCACGGTTTTGAGCAAACCATGAAGTGGAGCCGCCGCGTAAACCACCTGATCGCTGGAGTTAATCGCATGACTGCGTTGTGAAACCACGGTTAAGCTAGCTTGGCTGAGCTTTTGCTTAGCTAAGGCTTGGGTTAGGAACAAAATACTATAGGCTCCACGATATTGGGCGGCGGCCAAATCGCCAACTTGCTCGATCGTGCTAGGCAGATCGTAGCTATACAAGTGAACATAATCGTGAATATTGGCGGTAGCAAGGGCGGCAGCGAGTTGGTGATAATGCTCAGGCTCGTGCAAATTAATCGTGTACTGTTGACCCTGCTGACTGAATGTGTCGCCAGCGCTGATCAAAACCCAAGCACGATTCTGCTGTTCGAGCAAAGCGATTAGCTCACGAGCTAGTGCGCTGTCGTCGCTGAAAATTGCATAGCTTGGCTTGAGCAAGACCGGATTATGGCGCTTGCTGACAGGCTGCCATTGCTTGCTAAAAAACCAGCGTGGCAAGGTTTGCTGGTTGGCTAACGCTAAATCGATTGGCTTGGTGATGCTGCTAAATTCGCCATTGATAAAGCGCTGGCTCAATTGCGAACGCTGAATCTTGCCAATTGCTGTTTTGGGAATATCGTGCTTGGCAACTGGTAGCACATAGCTGGGGTTGATGCCAATTTTTTGCACGACAACTTCGCGAATCTGGTTAATTTGGGCTAGCTGTTGATCAAATTCAGCAGATTTTGAAACATAAAAAATCACCAGCGATTCAGTGCCGCCCGTATGTTTGCTTGGCACGCTGCAAGCCGCCGTGTAGGAAACTTCCACGCCTTCGAGCGTTTCAACCAAGGCTTCGATTTCGTGGTTGTGGTAATTGATGCCGTTGATGATGATCACATCTTTTTCACGGCCAGCAATTGTCAAACGACCTTGGTGCAAAAAGGCCAAATCACCAGTCGTAAACCAACCATCATCAGTAAAAACTTCGCGGTTAAGCTCGGGGTTGCGGTAGTAGCCAGCGGTGATCGTTGGGCCTTGGATTTGCAAACGACCAATCAGATCTTCGCTGAGTAATTGATTGTTGCTGTTGACAATTCGTAGCGAAACCCCGGGCAATGGTGCACCAACTTCGACGAATGCTACGCCAATGCTATCGGCGCTGGCTGGCTGAATCACCCCGGTTAATGAGGCTTGGTCGAGTTCGTGAAAGCCAGTATTTGCTCCAAGCACCAGTTGATCGGATGAGCTAATGCCCGATGAGGTTTCTGACATGCCATAGGCGGGGTGCATGGCGGTTGCGGGCAGGCCATGGGCTTGCAACAAACCAAGAAAATTCAAGGCAGTTTGTTTATTGATGCCCTCGCCACCATTCAAAATAAAGCGCAACGAGCTGAGATTGCGGCGGCGGCTATTGACCCGTTCATGTTGATCGTTGATCAAAGCATAGGCAAAGTTGGGTGACCAAGTAATCGTGGCGCGATACTGCTCAAGCAAATCCAACCAACGCACTGGATCTTCCAGAATATAGTCGGTTTTGGCCTGAATTTGGCGACAGCCCAAGCATACATCATGAATGTGGAACATCACAATTCCACCAACATGATCGAGCGGCATCCAATTTAATGAAACATCGTTATGATCAAAATGATTATGCTGAGCGCTGGCTTTGGAGCGACTGATAATATTGTGATGGCTTAATTCGACCCCTTTGGGAAGGCCAGTGCTACCCGAGGTAAACAACAACAACGCTGAATCGTGTGGCGAGAGTTGTTGATGCTGCTGATCAGGTTGATATTGGCGCAACTGTTCGGCGGTCTGAATCGCTGGTTTTGCCACACCCAAGCCATTAAAGATCCGCTGCAAGTGGCTCAAGCTGGCTTGTTCACTGACGATCAGCGGTTGTTCTAAGGTTTGCCAAGTGTTGTAGAGCTTGCTGACGGCGGGGTTATTGGGATCGCTGCTGTTCGGCAAGGCCAAGGGAACCGCCGTAAAACCACCAAGCATACAAGCCCAAAATGCCACGACAAATGGCTCGTTATGGGCAAATTGCAGTACCACATGCTGGCCATGCTGCAAGCCTGCCGCCCGCAAACCAGCCAAAACCGCCTCGGCATCAGCCAATAATGCAGCATACGATTGAAACAACGCTTTACCATCGGCTTCGATATAGCTAATGCCATGTTCAGGATAATCTTTGGCTGCCAGCACTAAGGCCTCGGCCAAGGTCAATGGCGTTTGCTCGGCCTTGATCAACGGTGGGCCAACTGCCAACGCTGGCTTGACCTGAGTTGACAATGCTTCGATTGGTTGCTCGCTGATCGTGCGTTGCGGTGTGCCAAAATTACCAGTTTCGACCATTGGCACCAAATCATCGATGTGCAATGGTGTTGTGGCTTGGAAGATCGGCTGAGCTACTACCGCTAGCTCTGCGCCATTGGCCGCTTGTTGTAGTTGGGCTTGTAAATCAGCGATTTGCTGGCTATCGAGCAGGCTAGTTTGGGCTAATTGTTGACGATCAAGCTGGCCATCGGCAGTACGCGGCAGGCGATCAACTTGGATCAGGCCGAGGCTTGGGAGTTGGCAATCAAGCTGAGCTTCAAGGTAGTTCAGGATGTCGCTTGGCTCAACTTGCTGCTTGGCGACCACAAAGCCTGTTAATTGCTCGGTATTGCTCAGGGTTGTGCGCCGCACGATACAACATTCAACAATTGCCGGATGGTTTTCGAGCAGGCTTTCTAATTCTTGCAACAAACTAGACATTCCAGCCAGTTCAATCGCTGCATCAAGGCTGCCACTAATGCTCAGCCGCCCATCATCTTGCCAACGGGCCAGATAGCGCGTTTGGTAGAGTTGGGTATCGGCAGCAAATGGGCTGGCGATAAAACGCTCGACATTCAATTGGGCCTGCTCAAAGCCTGCAAAAACTCCTGCGCCAGCCACATATAACTCACCAGTTAAGCCGATTGGCGCGAGTTGTTTGTGTTGGTCGAGAATCAAAGCTTGGGTATGTGGTACAGGTTTGCCGCTATGAATTTGGCTGGAAGCTTGGGTTTGAGTGTTTGCCCCAACCACGGTCAGCAATTGAAAGGCTGGGAACCCATAGTAATTGTGCCAAGCAGTTTGTTGTTGTTTGAGTTGTTGCTTGAGCGCTTCGCCATCGAGTAAGCCTTCGCCGCTGCTCAGAATATGGCGCACTTTGGGCAATTCTGGCTGTTGCGCGAACAATTGGCCCAACGTTGAAAGCGTCAAAATCAAGGTTTGAGGCTGCTCAGCGGTGGTTTGATTGAATGTTTCAAGTGCGCTAAACCGCAGCGTGCCGCCGCTGGCGAGGGTCGCCAAACTCGCAAAGGCGCTAAAATCATTGAATTCCGGGCCTAGCCACAGGCTTTGCTGGAAACTGACCTTGGCTTTGCTCAGATTAAAATCGATAAAACTCAGCAGATTGGCTTGGCTGAGTTGGCCTGCTTCAATCAAACCGCTTGGATTCGAGGCCAAACTCAAGCCGATCAGGCTTTCGGCAGTCGCTGAATGAGGAGTGATTTCCGCCAGTTCGCTATTAATAAGTTGCTCAAATTCGATCTGGTTAGCAGCTACATTGTTGCTAGCCATTGAACCAACCAACACAAATTGCTGACGGGCCAAGACCTGTTGCAACCGAACTTTGGCTAAATTAGGGCTGAGCAAGGCATAGCGTGCGCCCAACAGCAACGTTGCCAAGATCGTGCTACAAATATCAATCGGGTTGGTTAGCAAAATGGCGACATGTGTGCCAACTCCAA
The DNA here is from genome assembly GCF_039545135.1 of Herpetosiphon gulosus. Lineage (NCBI taxonomy): Bacteria > Bacillati > Chloroflexota > Chloroflexia > Herpetosiphonales > Herpetosiphonaceae > Herpetosiphon > Herpetosiphon gulosus. The sequence continues at coordinate 239,812 of NZ_BAABRU010000008.1, forward strand.
CCTGTTTGGCAGCTAGGCCGTTAGCAATCCGTTGGGCACGCTCAGCCAGCTCACGATACGAAACTACTTGGTCGTGATAACGCAGCGCCGCTTGGCTCGATCGTTGTTCAACAGCAGTTGCAAAACGTCGCTGGATACTCTGAAAATCCATTTCCATTTCACCCTTTGCACACGTAACCAAGGGCCGGCCTGAACCAGCCCTTGATCGACGTAGATCTAGAACAAATCGTAGTCGTCGTCGTTTCCTTGCGACCAGCCGCCGAGCAGCCGTTCTTTTTCTGCCGAACTGACCAACGAAACTTGGCTGATGCGTTGTTGTGGATCGGTGGTCATGCTGGTGAGCAGTTGTTGCAGTTGCTCGACCATTCGGCCAATTGTGGTTGATTTAAACAGGTCGGTGTTATATTCAATCCAAGCGTCGATGCTTGAGCTATTGTCGTAGAGCACCAAACTTAGCTCAAACTTAGCCGAGTTGGTTTCAACGCTGCGCGGCGCAATCTGCACCTCCGCCAAATCGAGGTTGCTGCTCTGCGAGGCGTTTTGCAGCACCAACATGGCTTGGAAAATTGGCGAACGATTGGCTTGGCGTTCGGGCAAAAGCTCGCTCACCAACAGATCGAAGGGCAAATCTTGGTGGCTATAGCCATTCAGCGCGGTTTCACGAATCCGCTGCACTACTTGTTGAATGGTTGGATCGCCAGTTAAATCGGCGCGAATGGCCAAGGTATTGGCGAAGAACCCAATGATGGCCTCGAGCTCTTGGCGGTTGCGGTTGGCAATCGGCGTGCCGATGACAATATCGGTTTGGTTGCTATAACGATTGAGCAAAATCGCCCATGCCGCCATCAGCAGCATAAACATGGTTGCTTCGTTATCTCGCGCCAATTGATTGAGCTTGCGATACAGTTCTGGCTCGATGCTCAGCATTTCGTGTGCGCCATTGAAACTTTGCACGCTAGGCCGTGGATAATCCAGCGGCATTTCGAGCAACGGCAATTTGCCACTCAATTGCTGTTTCCAGTAATTCAGTTGATTTTGTAAAACCTCGCCTTGCAGCCATTGACGTTGCCAAGCGGCAAAATCGGGGTATTGCAAGGCTAGTTCGGGTAATGGCGAGGCTTGATTGTTGGCAAATGCTTGGTAAAGCTTGGTCATTTCATTAAACAAAATGCCCTGAGACCAATCATCAAAGGCAATATGATGAATGCTTAGGCTGAGCACATGCTTGGTTGGGGCTAGTTTGATCAAGCGCCCGCGCAACAGTTGATCGCGATCAAGCTGGAAGGGTTGATTAATTTCCTGCTCCAATACTTGGTTGATCGCTGTTTCTTGAGCTTCGCCAGCTAAATCACTGAGATCATGAATTGGCAGTTGAATTGCTTGAGCCGCTTGCACTTGCTGAAGGGTTTGGCCTTCGTGGCTCACAAATAGTGTGCGCAAGGCATGATGGCGCTGTATAATCTCGCTCAAGGTGCGCTCTAAGGCGGCAACTTGCAAGGGGCCAGTAATTTCTAAGGCCACAGGTACGGTGTAAAAGCTACTGGTTGGATCAATTTGAGCCAAGAACCAAATGCGCTGCTGAGCATAGGAGAGTGGCAAGCGTGCTTGCGGATCAGCTTTGTGAATCGCGATGATTGGCGTTTGCTCGGGTTTTTGGTTGGCTTGCTCGATAACGCTGGCTAAGCCCTTGATCGTTGGATTGAGGAAGAAATCACGCAAGTTGAGGCTGACATTAAACACCTCGCGCACCCGTGAGATGACCTGGGTTGCCAACAATGAATGCCCACCCAAATCGAAGAAGTTATCTTGAATGCCAACTTGGGCTACACCCAGCAAATTGCTCCAAATGGCGATTAATGATTGCTCGGTGACGCTGGTTGGAGCGGCGATCGGCTGGCTGCGCTCAAGTTGTTTGGTCTGTTGTTGGCTAGGCAAAGCGCGATAATCGATTTTGCCGTTGGCGGTCAGTGGAATACGCTCAAGCATAATGAATGAGGTTGGCACCATATATTCTGGCAGTCGTTGCTTGAGAAATGTGCGCAATTGGCTAAAGCGTGGCACTTGATTGGGCTGGGTCACCAAATAAGCCACCAAGCGCTGATCATCAGCTGAGATCGTATTGACCGCCACAATGGCATCGCTGATCGCGGGGTGGCTCATCAGGGTGGCTTGAATTTCGCCTAGCTCAATCCGGAAACCACGAATTTTAACTTGGTTATCGCGTCGGCCTAGGTATTCGATCTCGTTGTTGGCCAAGCGTCGCACCAAATCGCCAGTTTTATAGAGGCGGCCTGTTTCGGCAAATGGATGCTTGATAAAGCGATCGTTGGTTAGTTCGGGCCGATTCCAATAGCCGCGAGCCAAGCCCGCGCCGCCCACATATAGTTCGCCAGTAATTCCCAATGGCACTGGCAAACAATGATCGTCAAGCACATACAGATCCAAATCGGGAATTGCTGTGCCAATCGGGCTACTTTGGGGATTTTCAACATCGTGCACGCTCAGCGGTCGGTAGGTCACATGGACGGTGGTTTCAGTAATGCCATACATATTGACCAGTTGCGGGCATAGATCGCCATGGCGTTCGAACCATGGTTGGAGTGCCCCAACATTCAGCGCTTCGCCGCCAAAGATGACATAGCGCAAGGCTAACCGTGAGGGTAAGTCATGTTCAGCATCGCTGATAATCAACTGACGGAAGGCCGAGGGCGTTTGGTTGAGCACGGTTACGCCTTCATCAACCAGCAATTGATAGAAGCCAGCGGGATTGCGAGTGGTCATAAATGGCACGACCACCACCCGACCGCCATACAGCAAGGCTCCCCAAATTTCCCAAACCGAGAAATCGAAGGCAAAGGAATGGAACAAACTCCAAACATCGTGGTTGTTGAAGTTGAACCATGCTTCGGTTGAACTAAACAGTCGCGCCACATTGCGATGGGTGATCAATGCGCCTTTGGGTGTGCCAGTGGAGCCTGAGGTGTAAATCATGTAGGCTAAGTTATCGAGCTGGGCACTCGCTGGCGGATTGCTGGTTGGCTGATTGCTTAGCGCTGAATCGGCGGCATCAAGCACAATCAACTGCAAGCCAGCCTGCGGCAATTTATTGACACAACGCGCTTGAGTGACGACCAAGCCCACCTTGGCATCTGCCAACAACCAAACAATTCGCTCTTGGGGATGCGCAGGATCGATCGGCAGATATGCGCCGCCAGCCTTGAGAATCGCCAAAATCCCAATGATTGTATCGAGCGATGGCTCAACACACAGCCCAACCAAGGTATCTGGGCCAACCTCAAGCGCTTTGAGTTGATGGGCCAGTTGATTGGCGCGGCTATTGAGTTCGGCATAGCTTAGTTGGCTTTGCTCAAATCGCAGCGCAATTGCTTGCGGATTGGCCTGAACCTGCTGCTCAAAGCGTTGGTGCAAGGGCAACAAGCTTGCTTCGAGCGATTTTGAGGTTGGCAGCAATTGGGCCAGTTCGACCTTGCTCAGCATTGGCAAGCGCGAAAGCTCCAAATCGGGTGTAGCAAGCGTGGCTTCGAGCAAATTTTGGTAATGTTGGGCCAAGCGTTCGATAGTTGCTGGATCAAACAGATCAGTTTTATACTCGAAATTGAGGTTAATCTGCTGATCAAGCGAGACTGCTTCTAGGCTTAGGGCAAACTTGGCTGTACCAGTTTCAATTGGCAATGGCTCAACCGAAAGCTCAGGCAGCTGAAAACTATTGACTGTATCGCGCTGAAACACAAACAAGCTTTGAAAAATCGGCGTATGTGCCAAATTACGATCAGGCTGCAAAGCCTCGACCAATTGCTCAAACGGCAAATCTTGATGCTCTTGGGCCGCCAAATTCGCCGCTCGCACTTGATCCAAAAAGCTGCGAAAACTCAGCTCGCCAGCGGCTTTAGTGCGAATAACCAAGGTATTGACGAAATAGCCGATCAAGGCCTGCAAATCGTTGTAATGGCGATTGGCGATCGGCATGCCCACCAGCAAATCGGTTTGGTTGGTGTAACGGAAGAGCAGGGTTTTCCAGATTGTGAGCAAAATAATGTTGAGGGTATAGCCTTCGTTACGGCTCCATGTCACCAAGCGTTGTACCAAATCGGCGCTCAATTGCACTCGATAATGTGCACCGCGCGACGATTCAACTGGTGGATAAGGCCGATCGGTCGGTAATTGCAGAATTGGCAACTCGCCTGCAAGTTGTTCCTTCCAATATTGAAGTTGCTGCTCCAATACCTTGCCTTGCAGCCAATTACGTTGCCAAATTGCATAATCGGCATATTGAATTGGCAACGCTGGTAAGCTGCTTGGTTCACCAGCATAGGCCGCATTCAGCAAATGATTCAACTCGGCGATAATCACCCCAGCCGACCAACCATCAAAGACACTATGATGCACGCTGACCAATTTGATATATTCGTGATCGCGAATTTGCAGCAAGAGTACGCGCAATAATGGCCCAGTTTGCAAATCAAACGGCAGCTGGGTTTCGGCTTGAATCTGCGCTTGGATGGCTGCATCGCGCTCAGTTTCGGCCAGATCTCGTACATCAACCATGCTAAACCCTGGCTTAAGCTCAGCATGGATCTGCTGGTGAGGCACGTTATCAACCAGCAAAAAGGTCGTGCGCAACACTTCATGGCGTTGGGCAATTGTGTTAAAGCCTGCTTGCAAGGCTGCAATATCGAGCTTGCCACGGTAGCGCACCCCATAAACGATGTTATAGAGTGGGCTGGTTGGGTCCCACTGATACAACACCCATTGGCGCTCTTGGGCAAACGATAACGGCAGGGTATTGGTTGTTCGTGGTTGAGCAACCAATGCTGGTGGCTCGTTGGCTGCTTGTTGCAGGCGGCGAATCAACAGCGCTTGTTTTTCTGGTGGTAATGCAGCAATTTTTGCAGCAAAATCAGTCATGTGAAATCTCCATACCTCACCCAACCAGACGAGATTTAGCCTCATCAGTGGAGAGTTGTTCTAATTCAGCAAGTATTTGAGCGATCTGATCGTGATCGCTTTGCTGTACTTGTTCAAGTAGCACCTGAAGCGCATCATCGCGGGTTTCAGGCGATGCAAACATCTCCGATGATAGTTCTAGGGATAGTTGTTGATTGACATTGGCAACAATTTCATCAATGCTGGGACCCTGAATCAGATAGGCAACCGACAAGGTTACGCCAAGGTTTTGGCTTATGCTGGTTTTGAGTTCAATTGCCATAATCGAGTCGAGGCCGAGGGTATGGAGTGCTAGTTGACTGTCCAGTTTTGATGGATCAAGCTGCATAACCTTGGCAATCAAGTGTTTGAGTTGTTGAGTTATCAACGCTTGACGTTCGCTGGGCTGGGTCTGTAAAACCCGTTGGCGAAATTCATGCTCTTGGCTTAGGTTGCTGGCTGGTTGAGCAATGCTGGCTGACGGCGCGAGTGCCGCAAAAAATGCTAAATTTGCGACAACCGGATTACTTTTGAGCCACATTGCCCAATCGATTTCAGCAATCGTCGTCTGAATTGCTTGATCGTTGATCAGTTGCTCCATTGCAACTAAGGCTTGTTGAGGTTGCAGTAGTTGCACGCCATGGGCTTCAAAGATGTTGGGATTGAGCTTGGCGGCCATCCCTACCTCGGCCCATGGCCCCCAATTGATGCTTAGCCCGGCCAAGCCTTGGCTCCGACGATAGGCTGCAAGGCTATCCATAAAGCTGTTGGCGGCGGCATAATGCGCTTGACCAACCGAGCCAATGCTGGCCGCCAGTGATGAACAGAAGATCATAAAATCAAGTGGTTCTTGGCTGAACACTTCGTGCAAGGCCCATGCGCCAGCAACTTTGGGGGCAAAAACGCTGGTCACAGCACTTGATTCCATGCGATAGAGCATTTGATCATCGAGCACCCCCGCAGCATGCACAATCCCACGAATGGCGAGGCCAGTTTCGGCGCGATATTGCTGCAAAAACTCGGCCAAGGCAGCCTGATCAGCCACGTTGATTGCGGCATACCGCAGATTTGCCCCAGCTTGTTCGAGTTGGCTGAGCGCATTCACGAGCTGCGATTGTTGCTCGGATACAGCGTTATGGCTTGGTTGCAATGGTCGGCGGCCAAGGATGATCAAATTGCTCGCGCCCTTTGCCAACATCCAATGGGCAATCTCCAAGCCCAAACCACCGCTTCCACCAGTAATTAGATAAGCCGCTTGGTTGCTTAGTTTGAGTGTGGTTGGCTTGGAAACTGGGCGTTGTTGCAAGCGAGCTATCAACTGCTGTTGATTGCGCAAGGCCTGTTGATGCTCATTGGCGCGTTGCAACAACGTCTTGGCGAGTTGGGCGGCTTCGTTGCTTTCAGCCATCGGTGCAAGGTCGATTAAGCTCGGTGTTAGTTCGGGGTGTTCTAAGGCCGCGCTGCGCATCATGCCCCAAAGTGGTGCTTGCGCCAGATTCACAACCTCGTGATCGAGCACTGCCTGTGCTCCGCGGGTTATACACCACAAGCGCGGCGTGGCGCTGTCTGAATCGCTGAGCGTTTGCAACAGCGTCAACATTGCCAAGCTTTGCTGGGTTGCGCCAGCGACTGGCGCGTGATCGTTGCTGGTGGTTAGTGGCCATAAACAAACGATCTGGTGATAATTGGCTTGCAACTGGGGTTTGAGCCAATCGCCCAATCCAGCGGTTTCAATTGATTGTTCGCGGCAATCGACCTGCTGGCCATAGGCTGCCAAGCTGTTACTCAATTGCTTAGCAAATTGATCGTGGGTATTGGCCAAAATCAGCCAGCGCTCAGCGGGATGTTCAGCAGCTTGGATTTCGATCGGTTGCCAGCTATAGTCATACAGACCTTGCTCGGGTTTGTTGGTGATCCGAGCGGCGGCCACTTGGAATAGCTTCAAGCCAGCAATTTCTACCACGACCCGCCCTTGGGCATCAGCAATCACCAAATCGGCTTCATAGATCAGGGTTTCATCGGCAGGGGCCGAACGCAACACCGCATGACACCAAGCTTCAGCTGGAATCCGATCAAGCACATTCAAGCGCTCAATCGCAATTGGCAAGTAGGTTTGATCGTTGGTGTGTTGGGCAAGAATCACCGCGACGAGCTGGAAGGTGGCATCGAGCAAGGCCGGATGCAACTGATCGTGCTGAGCAAGCTGGCCGATGGCTGGAGCTAGGTGCAATTGAGCTAGTGCCTCGGCTTGGCCGCGCCAAATGTGGCTGAGCGATTGAAACGCTGGGCCATACACCAATTGCACCGCTTGCATGCGAGCATAATGCTCACTCACCGCGATGTTTTCGGCGCAGCGGGCTTGCAATTCGGCGAGGGCGAGATAGGCTGAATGATTGGCAATCGTGCTATTATCAAGCGCCGTAGCTGTGGCATGCAATTCCCAAGGGCTATTTGGCTCGGTGGCTTGGCTCAAAATTTGCAAACTAAAGCCATTATCCTCAGCATTGCATACCAACTGGACAGTGCGCTGGCCTTGATTTGGCAAGATCAATGGCTGTTTGAAAACCAAGTTATTGATTGTGACTTGGTGTTGGCCGCGGCCACGCAAGGCGGCCACAATCATCTCAACATAGGCCGCGCCAGGCAACAACACCTGTTCTTGCACCACATGGTCGGCCAAATAAGCGGGATAGTTGGCGGCCAAATTGGTTTGCCAGAACTGGCTTTGATTGACCGCCGAGGCGATCGAAATACCGAGCAATGGGTGCTGAGCGCTGGGGGTAGTCTGAAGCTTGCCTGCCAAGAGCGCTGGCACAAACCCACCACGGGCCGACGTTTGATTACTGGTTGCTGGCAAAAGCTGATCAAACCAATAGCGTTCACGTTGCCATGGATAATTGGGCAAGGCGCTGCGCTGGCGCGGCTCGGGATAAACTTGCTGCCAATCGGGGCTATAGCCAGCCACAAACAAGCGCCCAAGCGTCTCAAACAGCAAATCTAATTCAGCTTGATCGCGGCGCAATGAGCTAAACACTTGGGCTGACTGCTTGAAATGTTGGATACTGCGCAACATCGATTCGCCCAAAACCGGGTGTGGGCTGACTTCCAAAAATGTATCGAACCCTTTGTCGAGTAAACTTTTGATCGCAGTTGCAAACAAGAATGGCTCGCGTAGATTACGGCCCCAATAGCCCTCGCTGTAGAGTGCTTGCTCTGCAAACGTGCCAGTCACGGTTGAAACCAAAGGAATCGTGGGCGCTTGTGGTTTGAGCTGAGCCAAAGCGGCGTTTAATTCAGGAACTAGTGGCTCCATCTGTGGGCTATGAAAGGCAATATCAACCCCGCGCACCAAGCGAGCAAACACATCGTTATGCTGCAACGAGGCGACTAATTGCTCTAAAGTGCTGGGATCGCCTGCCAAAATACACGACGTTGGGCTATTGATGCCGGCAATTGCCACCTGTTGTTCGCGGCCAACCAACAGCAAACGAGCTTGTTCGAAGGTCAATTCGACGGCGGCAGTTTTGCCTTTGCCAGCAACTTGCTTCATCAAACGACTGCGATGATAGACCACCTGTACCGCTTCATCGAGCGTCAGCACGCCGCTAACATAGGCCGCTGCAATCTCGCCCAAACTATGCCCAACAATCGCGGTTGGGGTAATGCCCCATGATCGCCAAAGCGCCGCGAGACTGACTTGCAAGGCAAAAATGAGCGGCTGCGCTCGATCAGTTTGGTTAATCTGCTCAGCAGTTTGATCATCGCGCAAGGCTGCGATCAACGACCAACCAGCATACTTAGCAAAGGCTTGATCGCAAGCTTCAAGAGTTTGGCGAAAGACTGGTTGTTGTTCAAGCAGACCGCGACCCATGCCAACCCAGTGCGAACCTTGGCCTGAAAAGACCCAAACCAATTTGTGGGCTTGCGAACGATCTTGGGTGATCAAACCAGTAGCGGAGCGGCCTTCGGCAAAATCGTTGAGCTGCTCGGCGAGCAAGGCTGGGCTAGCAGCAGTTGCGGCAAGGCGATGATCCAGTTGGCTGCGACCAACGCTAGCGCTATAGCAAATATTGGCGACTTCGCTCGGGCTGGCGGCGGCAATTTGGCTAGCATAGCGGACAGCAAGTTGACGTAAGGCTGGCTCACTTTGGGCTGATAACGGCAATAACAAAGGCTTGGTTTCGTTGCTACTAGGGCTTTGGGTTTCGCGAATTGGAGCCGATTCGAGTACCAGGTGGGCGTTTGTACCCCCAAAACCAAATCCACTGACCCCCGCCAACAATGGGCCGCTAGCATTTGGCCATGGCCCACGTTGCGCTTGAACTTGCAAGCCGAGTTCTTCAAACGGAATCATAGGATTGGGAGTTTCAAAGTGCAAACTTGCAGGCAAGATTTGATGCTTCATTGCCAGTGCGACCTTAATCACCCCAGCAATCCCAGCCGCAGATTCGCTATGGCCGATATTAGTTTTGACCGAGCCGATCGCACAGGGTTGTTCAGCTGAACGCCCGACTGCTAAAACTGAGCCAAGCGCTTGGGCCTCGATCACATCGCCAAGGCTTGTGCCAGTGCCGTGGGCTTCGATATATTGCACTGTCGCGGGGTTAACGCCAGCACGGCGATAGGCTTCTTGCAGCACAACCTCTTGCGATTGGCGGTTGGGAGCCATGATGCCATTGGTACGGCCATCGCTGTTGACGGCACTGCCGCGAATTACTGCATAAATTGGGTTGCCATCAGCCAAGGCTTTTTGCAAGGGCTTGAGAATTACAATGCCTGCGCCGTCACTGCGTACAATTCCATTGGCGCGGGCATCGAAGGTTTTGCAGCGGCCATCGGGCGATAAGGCTCCAGCTTTGGAGAAAAATAAATTGCCATCAGGCAGCAAACTCGCATTAACCCCGCCAGCCACCACCAGATCGGCTTCGCCAGTTTGCAATGCTTGGCAGGCCATATGAATTGCGACGAGTGATCCCGAGCAAGCAGTATTGATATTGATGCTTGGGCCTTGCAAATTCAGCACATACGACAGCCGATTGGCCAAAATGCTGTGAGCCGTGCCTGGGCCAGTGTAGGCATCGATAATTTCGGGGTGGCTGAACAAAATTCGGCCATAATCTTCGCTGACCGAAGCAATAAAGACCCCAGTGCGGCTGCCCGCCAGCGCTTGCGGCGATTGACCAGCATCTTCAAAGGCTTCCCAAGTGCATTCCAACAACATGCGCTGTTGCGGATCAAGGTGAATCGCCTCGCGTGGTGAGATGCCAAAAAAGCCTGCATCGAAATAATCAGGCTGATCAACAAAGCCACCCCAACGGGTGTACATCGTGCCCGGTACACTGCGATCGGGATTATAAACGGCCTCTAAATTCCAGCGCTCGGCAGGAATTTCCGTAATTGCATCGCGACCGTTGATTAGTAAATCCCAGTACTCAGCCAAATTACGAGCGCCAGGAAAGCGGCAACTCATGCCGATAATTGCAATTGCATCAGCATTTGGGTCTGAATCAGCCACGACCTCGACTTCTGGTTGCTCAGTGCCGACGAGTGCTGGAACCAGCGTTGCAATGCTCGGATAATCCCAAAGCAATGTTGGTGAGAGCGAACGCCCCAGAAACTGCTCAAGCTTACTGATTAAACTAAGTGCTTGGATTGAATCGATGTGATAGTGCGCAAACGGCAAGCGCACATCAATTTCAGCGGGGGCAACATTTAAATAGGTACAAAAGTGATTTATTAACCACTCAGTTAATATTTCTGCGGTTGTTTCGATTGTTTCAGGCTTGATGCTATCCGTTCCAGATGGTAGGTTGTTCATAGTCATCCTCTGTAATGTAGCATTGTGCGATAAGGTTTAATCGAAGTTGTGAGCATCTATATACTGGAAGTTACATCAGATTGAAATCGGTCTTTATATGTATTGAACTGTTAAATTTCTGCTACTTGCAAGCAGTATCAGAATTTATTCACCTAGATCGATCGAAATCTTATCTATAAATCAAATCGATTTTAATAGAATAAAATTTCGAGCTTATGAAAATAAATAAATTAATAATGAATTGATTAAGTAAAAATTGAATAAATTTACTCGATATAAATTATAAATAATTAATTGAGAATAATTTAGTCTAATAAAATTGTATTGATCGGTATAATATTGAAGTTTATCCTGATCAATAATCTAATGCTGTAAAGCTATTCGAGTTAATGCATATTGTACAAACTATCTAAAAAAGTTTTCACGAGTTATTGTGCAAACTATCCAAATCAGCTGTTGCTATATACATTTACATCGTTAAACAAAAAGCTTGGGTATCTGTTATCTTGGTAAAGGAGTAGGATGAAATAGGAGGATTTACCTTGATTAAACAGGAGAATTTGCTATTTATAATGAGCTTATTGTGAAGCCCTAAACTGTACTATTTTATTTGTTAAATCGGGTTAACTTGAGGTTAAGAGATTAACACAAGCCTAGCTCGATCAACGATTTTTAGCACAACTGACTTACAACGCGCCTATTATAGTTAAACCCCATTAACATTGTCAAGGCGAATTAAATATATCTAGACATGCTTGCGATTTGATTGAGCATGTATATACAGTGGATTTGGGGTTCTTGCATAATTTATTTTCTTAGGTTATTATCCACGCTGTGTGCGAAGATTCGTTAAATTTAAGCTTAATTTGTTGATGTATCGCCACCAACATAAATCAGCCCTAAGACTCATTAATTTTGCGACTATTTGCCAGAAGTCATCCTAAAATCGATCATAAAAAATCTTCCAAGTAGTTGCTGATCAATTAAGCTTTACATTGTACGATTTAATCAGTTATAGATTGATTTATCGGTCTATAGACTGATGTGCAATTGCCACGATTCGCCAAAGCTGCATCACAAAACAACATTTTTGCCCCAGCTTGGGTTGTGATCCCAAATCCTGTCCTTTGGTTTTGCCACTGGCAGATCAGCAATTTGATGACGTTAGTTGATTTAGCTAGCCAATCGATTGAGGAGTAGCAACAACAGCATGAACATATTTGATCGATTAAGCATGATCGGGTTGGGTTTGCAGGCCACCAAACAACTTTTTGCCCTAAGCGAACATGCAACCGTTGATGATAGCGCACTAGAATCAACTGATGTTGCCGATTTGCTGCCAGTTGGCGCATTGTTGGTGCCAGTTACCGACAGTTTTTCCAAGGTGGCGGTGCTGTATGGGCTGAGTGGCCTCGCTGCATTGATTAATACCAACCCAAGCGAATCCGGGAGCAAGGCTGGCTGGGGTGCGTTTCAAAAATCGCAGCTTAATTCAGGCCAGGTTTGGCGAATTCTCAGCTATAGTTTGGTTCACCCTAGCTTCGCTGCGGCTCTGCGTGAAGGTGCTGCCGTCAGCATTTTAGGCACAGCCATCACCCGCTTCCAATCGTTTAGTTTGGCCTTCTCAGCAGTACGGCTGGGCATTTTTGTGCCCTTGCTGGTAACTGCGCCCCAAGCTGACGATGATGCTGTGCTGACAAATATGTCTGGTTCTTCCTACTGTTTGCTGGGGGTCTTTTTGGCCTCGTTGGCAACCGACCGCGATCGCCTGACCTTCCGTTCGCAACAAGATGTATTGGCGGCCACGGGCTTGGGAGTGCTTTGCTCTCAAATGTTGGTTGGGCTGTTGCAATCAAAGGGTCAAGTGCGTAAGGCTGGCTTGGCCTCACTGGGTGCGGGGGTCATCAGCACCTTGATTATGCAGATTGTCCGACGCGTTAACGCCAATCAACCTAAATAATCCCAAAGCCTAGTTTGGGAAGTAACTAGGGTGCTAGCTATGCAACGAAGCCGACGCTAGCGCCATGAATATGCTTGCGCCATCTGCTGCCTCATCTCACCCCTGGCGTACTAGCAACCTGAAATGCCAGGTTGCTCGGTGAACAATTGTTTTAACTAAACATAACGTTTGCCGCCAATTCCTCGTTCCATCATGCGGTCGAGGCTTCCAATGCTGAAAACGGTTTATCACACATGAACCTCAACGGAGCAGCTTGATGATTATTCTTGAAACCAAGGAATTGGTCAAAAGTTTTCGGGTGCGGGGACGTTTAGTCGAGGCCGTCAAAGGCGTAACGATGAATGTTCAAGCAGGCGAGATTTTTGGATTTCTCGGGCCGAACGGGGCCGGTAAAACGACCACAATGCGTATGTTAACAACCTTGCTCAAGCCAAGCAGCGGTCAGGCAACGATCGCTGGCATCGATCTCTTACAACATTCGCGGCAAGTGCGCGAAAAAATTGGCTATGTAAGCCAAGCTGGCGGGGCTGAGAGCGCTTGTACAGCGCGTGAAAATTTGATTTTGCAAGCCCGTTTTTATGGCATAACCCCTCATGATGCTGCCGTGCGAGCTAAAGAATTGCTAGCAGCGCTTGATCTTGAGCAGATTGCCGATCGCCCAAGTAGCAGCTACTCCGGTGGTCAACGCCGCCGTCTCGATTTAGCTTTGGGCATGGTGCACAAACCTAAATTGCTCTTGCTCGATGAGCCGACTGCTGCGCTTGATCCGCAAAGTCGAGCTTGGCTGTGGGCCGAGGTACGTCGTCTGAATGCCGAGGGCACAACGATTTTCATGACCACCCACTACCTCGATGAGGCCGATGCGCTCTGCCAACGCTTGGCAATTATTGACGATGGTCGGATTGTGGTTGAAGGCACGCCCGATGCCCTCAAACGTCAGATCGTCGGCGATACAATCACCTTGGGCTTGCAATTTCAGCCCGAAAGTGACCACAACGTTAAGGATCTCTTGCAGCAGCAGAGCTATATCCATTCGCTGGAATATGCTGAGCAAACCATTCGCTTGGTGGTTGATCGTGGCTCCGAGGCCTTGCCATTAATTCTGCGGCTAATCGATGAAGCCAATCTGCACGTTCAAACGGTCGAACTTTCGCGCCCTTCGCTGGATGATGTGTTTCTTAAGCAAACTGGTCGTTCATTACGCGAGTCTGCCAACTAGCTCGAGGATATTCAATGCAATCGCTACGTGATACATGGCTGCTGTTTAAGCATTATCTCACCATGACCATGCGCAACCCAGTGATGGTGATTGTCGGCCTTTTTCAACCAGTGGTGCAATTGTTATTATTTGCGCCCTTGTTAGAGCCAATTGCTGGAACTGAGGGCTTTCCCGAAGGCGGCGCAATTGGGGTTTTTACCCCTGGCTTGTTGGTGATGTTGGGCATTACTGGCTCGTTGTTTGTGGTATTTGGCTTTATTGCTGAGCTACGCGCGGGCGTGCTTGAGCGCATGCGAGTTACGCCGTTGAGTCGTTTGGCTTTGGTGTTGGGGCGTTTGCTGCGCGATGTCACGATGTTGTTGCTGCAAGCCTTGGTGCTGGTTGGCGTGGCATGGCTCATGGGCTTGCGGGCTGATCCAGTTGGTGTAGCGCTTTCGATGTTGATTGTGGTGCTGCTGGGCTTGTTGGTTTCTTCATGTTCATATGCAGTTGCGCTAATTTTACAAGATGAGAACACGGTTGCCTCGTTGCTCAACTTTTTGATCTTGCCAATTTTGCTACTTTCAGGCATTACCCTACCGCTCACCTTAGCGCCAAATTGGATTCGCAAGGTCGCGGGAGTTAATCCATTTGCCTATGCTGTTGATGCCTCGCGGGCCTTGTTTATTGGCCAGCTTGAGCATCCGGCGGTTTGGCAAGGCTTTGCAGTGATGGGCGTATTGTCCTTTTTGGGCGTTTTTTGGGCGGTGCGTTCGTTTCGTCAAGGCGTAGCCTAGTTGCACTCCCTCACCCCAACCCCTCTCCCGCCTGCGAAGCGAGGGGGAATCACCGAATCATGATCATTGGAACGCCCCTCGCCCGCCGCAGTGGGAGAGGGGTTGGGGTGAGGGATCTTAAAACCTACTCTTGAAAGCTAGCCCTCTCTCCCACCTAATGAGGCGAGGGGAAACCATGATAGGAGTATGATCGAATGGCGACGATTGTTATCAGTATGTTTCCCGAAGAAGGCCATCTTATTCCTAGTTTCAAGCTTGGTAAAAGCCTAAAAGTCCAAGGCCATCAGGTTTATTATTTGGCCTTGGCCGATTTTGAGGAGTATATTCGCAAGCAAGGTTTTGAATATTTGCCCTTGTTTGCTGAGGATTTTTCCAAAGGCTTTCGTGCTCAGCAAACTGAACGAATTGCGAACAGCCGTGGTCGAGCTTTTTTGAAAGAGGTTTCGCAAACTGCTTTTTATCTCAAGTTGTTTCAAACTGTGCGCGAAGCGCAAAATCCAATCAAACGTAGTTTGTTGGAAATTGGGGCTGATCTGTGTATATTTGATGGATTTTTGGCTCCGCTGAGCTTAATGGTGCGGCATGCTGGGCTGGAAGTGATTAGTCTGAGTATTAATATTAATCTTCCGCAGGCCGTCAATTATCCGCCAGTTGTCACTAACATTGTGCCCGATAACACGCCTGCCTCACTCTCCAAGGCCAGCATGGCTTGGAAATTTAGCGGGCTAGCGATCAAAATAACCAACTTTTTGATTGGCTACAACTTTCAGAAAAAGCTAACCGAACTGGCAACCCACTTTGGCTTTCCTGCCGATATGGTTGTGCCTGCGGCCCTATTTCCACGCTTACGCCCCCAACTCGAGATACCCGAACTCGTACTTTGCCCGCAAGTCTTTGATTTTCCACGGCCAAGCGTTGAGCAAGGGATTTTCTACTGTGAGCCGTCGATTGATCTTGATCGCCAAGAAGCGGCCTTTGATTGGTCACAGATTGACCCCAACAAGCCACTGATTTTTTGTACCTTGGGCAGCCAAAGTCATATCTACAAACCAAGTCGGCGCTTTTTTCAAACCGTGATCGACATCATGCGCAGCCGTCCCGATTGGCAATTGATTATGGCGCTTGGCCAGAAATTTCAAGCCCATGAATTTGCAAATGTGCCAGCCAATGTGCAGCTGCTGCAATGGGCTTCGGTCGAGCAAATTCTGCCACGCACCAGCGTGATGATTACTCACGGTGGGGTTGGCACAATTAAAGAATGTGTCTATTTCAACGTGCCAATGGTGGTTTTTCCAGGCAACCGTGATCAACCTGGCTATGCGGCGCGGGTTGTTTACCATGAGCTAGGGTTGATGGGCGCGATGGGCAAAGTTTCGGCCCAAGCGCTGGAAACAATGCTCAACCAAGTGATTCAAAATCCTAACTTTAGGCAACGGGTTACGGCAATGGGCGAGGAATTTCGCGCCTTGGAAGCTGCTAGCCCAGCGCTGGAATTAATTCAAAGTAAATTACCGAATACCCGAACTGTTGCCTC
This sequence comes from Herpetosiphon gulosus, assembly GCF_039545135.1. Lineage (NCBI taxonomy): Bacteria > Bacillati > Chloroflexota > Chloroflexia > Herpetosiphonales > Herpetosiphonaceae > Herpetosiphon > Herpetosiphon gulosus. The sequence goes on from NZ_BAABRU010000008.1 coordinate 256,063, forward strand.
GTAAGGTTGCCCCTAGGCAGTGCCGCCTCTGGTGCTCAATTAAGGCTGATTCCTAGGTTATGTGTTTGCGATCAATCGAGGTGTTTGCTGATTGCTGTTGGCAGCGATGCCACTCCCAGCGAGCACCCCGTAAGCCTTGCTTTGTGCCAATGTGCTGATATTGAAGGTTGGACTGACCAACCATGAATTGATAAGGGAAAGATACAGCAGATGAATATTGCCCAGCATATTGAAAAAGCGCGACTTCACAGCCCCAACAAGCTAGCGCTGATTTTTGAAAATACTCACTATAGCTATCAAGATCTTGATCAATGGGCCAATCAAATTGCCAATGGTCTTGCCCAACTTGGCCTTCGGGTTGGTGATCGAGTCGCGCTTTTTTTGCCCAATATTCCTGAATTTATGGTTGGCTATCTTGGCATTATTAAACTCGGCGCAATTGCAGTTTCGTTGAATGTGCAACTTCAGCGCGACGAAATTAAATTTATTGTCAACGATAGCCAAGCTACCGCGATGATCACCACGCCAGAATTAGCCCAACTCGTGCCGACTGCTGAATGCCCAAGCCTCAAGCATGTGTTTGTGACTGGTTCAGTTGATGCATCCACAAGTTTAGCCAGCTTAATTGAATCAGCGCCCAAGGAATATCAAGCTCGGGCTATGCAGCCACATGATCCAGCTGCGATTGTTTATTCATCGGGTACGACGGGATTTCCCAAAGGCGTAACCCTCTCGCATCACAATATTATCTCGAATATGCAGGCTAAAAATCGCTATTGTGATATGCGCTCAAGCGATCGCTTATTGCTGTGCGTGCCACTTTTTCATTGTTTTGGCCAAAATGCGATTTTTAATAGTGCCCTGAATGCTGGAGCCACAATTGTATTACACCGCAGCTTTAATCTTGATTTAGTGCTACGTTCAATTCAAGCCGATCAAGTGACGATGTTTTTTGGTGTACCAACAATTTATCTCTTGTTATTGAATAAAACTGAGCCTGAGCAATTCCATGCTGTACGCTACTTTTTCTCGGGCGCAGCAATTTTGCCCGTTGAAATTGCTCAGCGTTGGTATGCAAAATATAAATTACCAATTCATGAAGGCTATGGTTTAACTGAAACTTCGCCATTTGCCGCCTATAACCATATTTCTGACTATAAACTTGGCTCGGTTGGTGTGCCAATTGAGCAGGTTGAAATAAAAATCGTCGATATTGAAACTGATGTCGAAGTCTTGCCCGATGAGGTAGGAGAAATTATTATTCGTGGCCCAAACGTTATGCTGGGCTATTGGAATAACCCAACCGCAACCGCGCAAGCAATTCGCAATGGTTGGTTTCATACTGGCGACCTGGGCAAAAAAGACCAAGCTGGTTATTTATTTATCGTTGATCGGTTGAAAGATATGATCAACGTTGCTGGGATTAAAGTGTACCCCGCTGAAGTCGAAAACGTGATCTATCAATTATCCGAGGTTGCTGAAGTTGCGGTCTATGGGGTTGCCGATGCGATTACTGGCGAACGGGTTGAAGCCCAAATCGTATTTAAACCCAATCAACAGCTGCCAATTCAAGCAATTATCGCGTTTTGTCGCCAACATATGGCGAGTTTCAAAGTGCCAACCGCAATCAAAGTCGTTGATTCGATTCCCAAAAACCCGACCGGCAAAGTGTTAAAACGGCTCTTACGCAACGAGGCTGGAGCCTAAGTTCGAAAGGTTTAGGACATGTTAGAGCGACTATCAACAAATTCAACGTTGGAAAACCACATGCGCCACCAAGTAACCCTAACAGGTACAGGCCTAACCATTGAGGACGTTGTTCGCGTGGCTCGCCATCATCACCCAGTTGGGCTAACCGATAACCCCACGATTTTGCAGCGAATTGAGGATTCGTGTGCTTATATCAACGATGCTGTCAAAGCCAGCAAGCCTGTCTATGGTGTAACAACTGGCTTTGGTGGTATGGCCGATGTGGTTATTTCGTCCGAGGAAGCTGCTGATTTGCAGAATAATGCAATTTGGTATCACAAAACTGGCGCTGGCAAATTGTTGCCCTTAGCCGATGTACGGGCAGCGATGTTACTGCGAGCCAACTCGCATATGCGTGGTGTTTCGGGCATTCGCTTGGAAATTATCCAACGTATGATGACCTTTTTGAATGCCAATGTCACGCCGCATGTGCGCGAGTTTGGCTCAATTGGGGCCAGCGGCGATTTAGTGCCATTGATTAGCATTACTGGAGCCTTGCTTGGCACTGATCCCGCTTTCCGTGTTGATTTTGATGGCGAGGATATTGATTGTCTTGAGGCGTTGGAACGGCTAAACTTGCCACGCTTACAGTTGTTGCCCAAAGAAGGCTTGGCCATGATGAATGGCACTTCGGTGATGACTGGGATTGCTTCGAATGTGCTGCATGATGCGCGGATTTTGCTGGGCTTGGCGCTAAATATCCATGGGTTGATGATTCAAGGTTTGCAAGGCACCAATCAATCGTTCCACCCCTTTATTCATCAACATAAAGCCCATACTGGCCAGGTTTGGGCCGCCGACCATATGCTACAAATCTTAGAAGGATCGGCTTTATCGCGCGATGAGCTTGATGGACGACATGAATACCGCGAAGGCGATTTGATTCAAGATCGCTATTCGTTGCGCTGCTTGCCGCAGTTTTTGGGGCCAATTATTGATGGCATGGCCTATATCACCCATCATTTGCGGGTCGAAATCAACTCGGCCAATGATAATCCTTTAATTAATACCGAAGATGGGGCCAGCTATCATGGTGGCAATTTCCTCGGCCAATACATTGGTGTTGGTATGGATCAACTGCGCTATTACATGGGCTTGATGGCCAAACACCTTGATGTGCAAATTGCCTTGTTGGTTTCGCCACAGTTCAACAATGGCTTATCAGCCTCGTTGGTCGGCAACACCGACCGCAAGGTCAATATGGGTCTCAAAGGCTTGCAAATTTCGGGCAACTCGATTATGCCAATTTTGGGATTTTTGGGTAACTCGTTGGCTGATCGCTTTCCAACTCATGCTGAGCAATTTAACCAAAATATCAATAGCCAAGGCTTTGGTTCGGCCAATTTGGCCCGCCAAACCATCGAAACCTTGCAACAATATATTGCGATTGCTTTGATTTTTGGGGTGCAAGCGGTCGATTTACGCACCTTCAAGCGAACTGGTCACTACAACGCAGTTGAAACGCTGTCGCCGATGACCGCCAAACTCTACAGTGCGATGCGTGAAGTGGTGGGCAAACCGATTTCGCACGAACGCCCCTACATTTGGAATGACAACGAGCAAGCTTTAGAACAACATATCAGCGCGATTGTCAGCGACATCACCAACGATGGGATTATTCCCCAAGCAATTCAAGAAACCTTAGATAGCTTGCGCTCAATTATTGTATTTGCCTAATAACTACTTAAAAATATTAATTAAGCAGGTATGCCAATTCTAGCCCTGAATGCAAGAATTGGCATACCTGCTTTAATCGAGTCATTCAGCTACAAAAACTCCACAAATGTGCCCTAAAAAGCCGAGCTTTTTAGATTGTGTTTAGTCTAGCCAACGTGCATACTGATGCTGCTGTAACTTTTTTGTGGAGGGTTTATGGGTGCTGTTGTACGTTGGCTATTGGTTGGGGTCATGGTGGTGGGTTTGAATTTGCCTGCCGAGGCGATAAAGCTCCATACGACGTTTGTCGTCACAACAACGGATGATGATTTTATTGCCGATAATGGTACATGTTCGTTGCGCGAGGCGCTTTATGCCGCCAATAGCAACCAAGCCTATGATGCTTGCCCGGCTGGCGGCGCGAACGATACGATTCAGCTAGCGGCGGCAAGCTATCGTTTAACCCGTACTGGCATGAATGATGAGACTGGTGCGCTGGGTGATCTGGATATTCTGAGCGATTTAACGATTACTGGGGTGAGTTCGGCCACCACGATAATTGATGGCATGGAAAGCGATCGGGTGTTGGATATCTACACCGCAACCGTTACCCTGAACAATCTACAAATTCGCAATGGTTTTGTGGATAACGATGATGAGCTTGGGCGCTATTACGGCCATGGCATTTTGCAACGCTATGGCAATGTGCATATTCAATCGAGTTTGATTGAACGCAATGGTTTGCTGCGCTCGACGATGCTAGGTAATAACTATGGTGGTGGCATTGCTAGCCTGAATGGAACCCTCAGCATTGACGATAGCACGATTCGGAGTAATGTTTTACGCTCATATGTTGATGGGTTTGATGAAGGTAGTGGTCATGGAGCCGGCTTATACATCAGTAGTCAAGCGGTTACTATTACCAATTCGTTGTTTGATAACAATCAGCGTGGATTTGGACCTGCGATTTACATGATCAAGGGTAATTTAAGTCTGCTGAATAGCGTGATTCAGCATTCATCCGATAGTCACCAAACCTCGGCTGCGATCAATGTCCTTGGTGGTAAGCTTACGATAACGGGTAGTAGTCTGTTGAATAATACGCCACAGGGTTTGTCGGTGCGTGGAGCAAGCAGCGCCACGCTTGCTGATACAAGCTTTGTTGGAAATGGCTCTAGTGATCCGAATGCCCGTGAATGCTCGCGTGGTGGAGCAATTTATAATGCGGCAACGCTTTCGGTTAGCCGAAGTCGCTTTATTGGCAATTATGCTGATCTTGGCGGCGGACTCTATCAGCATGCTGGCAAGGCAACCCTGCTTGATAGTGAATGGGTTGAAAATCGTAGCAGTGGCGGTGTTCGCAATGAAGAAGAGTGTTTTGGTTATGGCGGAGCAATCTACCAAAATCTAGGTGTGGTAACACTCGATACCAGCACCATCGCCCATAATTACTCGTTTTATACTGGTAGCGGGATTGCCCAACTCCAAGCGACTGCGCTGATGACAATTACCAATTCAACGATTGTTTCTAATACCAATCGCTACTATGAACATGATCCAAAATATCCAGATATGCGAACAGCGGGTCTTTATGCAACTGGTCGCATGAGCCTTGGCAATACGATTGTGGCCAATAACTATAATACCAGTGTGGCTGATGCCTATGATTGTATGGGCACAATTCTCAGTCTTGGTCATAATCTGTTGGAGCATCCTCGCCCGCAAACAATGTATCCATGTAGTTTTCAAGCGCAAGCCAGTGATCAACTTAATCTTGACCCGATGCTGGATCAGTTTGATTTTCATTCAGGCACGACCCGTAGTTACAGCCTGAATCCGCTGAGTCCAGCGATTGATGCTGGTGCTAATTGTGGTCCGTTTGATCAACGAGGAATTGCCCGCCCGCAAGATGGCGATGGTGATACCCAAGCGGTTTGTGATATTGGTGCATTTGAATATAGTTTGCCTGCGCCAACCCGCTTTGTGCTGTTTGTGCCCTACATTACCCAATAGTTAAATGATCAGGCGGGGATGGATCACGCATCCCCGCCGAATTTGTGGCCTAAAATTGTTAGTTTGAGCACTTAGAGTTCATCACGTTCGAGCCATTTGGCAATGCTGGTGGGTGCTTTGAAATTTGTTACGTCATGCAATACTTGATCAAGCGTGCTGCGAATTGAAATAAAACGCCGATGTTCTGGAGCCACAAAACCCTCGCTGACCGCTCCTTCGATAAAGGCCAGCAGCGGGTCATAATAGCCTTTGACATTCCAGACCACAATTGGTTTGGCGTGGATGCCAAGCTGGGCCCATGTTAAAATCTCAAATAATTCCTCGAACGTGCCTAGACCACCTGGTAGCGCGATAAAGGCGTTGGAACGTTCGGCCATCATGGCTTTGCGTTCATGCATGCTGCGTACCACAAAGCGTTGCGATAAGCGTGGATGCGCCACTTCTTTTAAAAACAAGCCATCGGGAATAATGCCTTCGACATAGCCACCAGCTGCCAGCGCACTATTGGCCAAAATTCCCATCAAGCCATTCGAAGAGCCACCATAAACTAAGCCTAACCCCCCTTGGGCTGCGGCGATACCGAGTTCCCTAGCTGCGTCGCTATAGTCGGGCTGCGCTCCATTGCGCGAACCACAGAACACACACACATTAAATTCTGGTCGTTTCATCGTCATGCCAATGCTGCTCCTTGTGTTGTTCCCTGCGGCACAGATCATAATAGCATGGAACCGCTTATTGTTTTAGGTTCTGTCTGATAATTCCATGGTAGACTCTGTGGCAGGAGGTAGGTATGGCTCCCCATGAATTAACCGATGTGCAGTTTGCATTAATTGTACTGCTCTTACCGACCGGAACGCGTCGTGGCCGCCCGTGGAATGACCATCGTCGCGTCGTGAATGGCGTATTTTGGAAGCTCAATACCGGCGTTCCTTGGCTTCCCGATCGCTATGGGTCGTGGAAAACGCTGTATGACCGCTTTGTGCTTTGGTGACGTGATGGTACCTGGGAACGCATCCTCACCGCGCTGCACATCACCGTGGATGCCGATGGCCAGCTCGATTGGCAGCAATGGAACATCGATGGCACGCTCATTCGCGCCAGTCGTGCGGCAGCGGGCGCACGCAAAAAAGGGCTTTGACGACCATGAACCCACCGACCACGCCCTCGGACGCTCCTGCGGCGGATTCGGCATCAAACTTCATATCCGATGGTCGCGGCCACCCATTATGCGCCTGTCTTACGCCCGGGCAGACCCACGAAATTACGGCGTTCAAAACCCTAATGCACCAGGTCGTCGTCCCCCAGCATCGCGGACAACCCCGCACCCGTCCGCACCAACTCGCGGGTGATCGCGGCTACGATGCCCGCCGTATCCGCCAGTGGCTTCAGCATCATGAGATTCGGTCAGTCATTCCGCCACGCCGCCGACGCGGGGTGCGCAAGGCTGGTCGTCCTATCGGCTATGACCCACAGGCCTATCGTGCCCGCAATGTCTTCGAACGCACGATTGGGTGGCTCAAAGAGTGCCGTTCGGTCGCCACGCGGTTTGAGAAACTGGCGCTGAACTATCTCGGATTCGTCCATTTGGCCTCTTGCACCATCAATACAGCTATCCTGAATTATCAGACAGAGCCTATAAGGTAAAATAATTTATATATGGATATCTAGATTTTTGTCCGAAATGAAAATTCTCCTAACATAATAGTGAATCGCTTACTTAATTAATAGTATACTGTTTGTACGATATTAGGATGGTCATATTTAATCTAACAATAACCTAACATTGGGATGAATAAAAATCAGGGTTTCAGTAAATTGGATTAAGCCTTTTGTTTTGTACACTTGAAGGATTCCTATGCGTGAATTTAGTTTTTATCAAGGATTCTCATTACGACGAGAACGTCTTGCAGGAATGTTACAAGCTGTTGCTGCTAACTCAACCGCGTCTGATGAAGAAATTGGTAGACATATGGGCGTAAATCCTTATATGGTTGAAGGGTTTCAAGGATGGCTTTGTAAAACAGGGCTAGGGTCTAAACAACATAAAGATTATAAACTTACCCCATTTGGTCGGCTAGCCGTACAATATGATCCTCTATTAAGTGATCAAGGTACATCTTGGATACTCCATTTTTATCTTTCAACTCAGCATGATGAGCGTGCTGAAGTATGGTATCGCTTTTTTAACCAATTTATTGTTCCTCATCAAACATTCACTCGTGATGAATTAGCCGTTGCTATTTCACGAAGTATAGAGGAACCACCTAAAAATAAGGCTTCGCTAACTAAAGATATTGGTGAACTATTAAAAGCATATACAAATACAGACGCATTAGGTGCACTAGGTCTTTTACAAAAGAGTGGTAAGGAACATTATTTTTCTGGAAATAATTCTTTACCTCATGCATTAATTGGTGCGTTTATGCTATTTGATACCTGGAATCGCTATTTTTCTGCTACAGATACATTGCGACTTACTCAAATCAGCCAAGAACTCGAAATGCTGGGGAAAGTAATCATTGGGAGCCGCGAGCGGATTCAGTCATTAATAGGCCAATTACAAACGCTAGGCTTGCTCGTAATTGCAGATACCCAACATGAGCCTGTAACCCGTCGGTTTAAAGAGTCGCCTTTTCTCCTTTTAGAGAAGTATTATCAACAACTATGAATTCAAGGTTTGAAACTGCCAAAACTCAATTCATCAAATGTTGTGTCGATCAGCCGCGCTATCGAGTAGCGTGGCTGATTGGTAAACCATTGAGTGGTAAGAGTAAATTAGCTCAAGAATTAAGCACTATACTTAATTGGCACTATATTAACTATACAACCACCCTTGGCTATTTTGATTCTCTCCGGTTAACGATAGCAAGCTATCAGCCATTGGATTTCATTAAAGCAATTCAAAGTTGGTGCATGAACACTCAATCAGAAGTGTTGATACTTGACGAAATCGATGCACTTTTAGCGTGTTGGTCTAATGATCAACGGCGAGTTTGGATAAGCCAGATTGCACGTTTAACAGGACTTCCATGTGGTCTTATCTTGGTGTCTCATCTTGTTGATTATACGGTTTTAGGGGCATATATTCCTGACAATGATGGTCGTTATGTTGTGCAACTAGGAGAAGATAATGAATCAATTACCACTAAACTATGATGCTCTTGTTTCTGTAGAGGCTGGGTTCAAACCATCAGTTCAATTACCATCTGATTTTGACAATGAGGATATCAATAAGCGACTTATTAATAGCTATATTCCTACCACCCAAACCGTTGATATTTTTACAGAAATTGCTCGGAGCCTGAGTCCTCATAGTACTGAACGTGCCAGAATGTTGGTTGGAACGTTTGGAACAGGTAAATCTGATTTGCTGCTTATGCTTTGTAATTACTTCTCCCAACCGGTTGATGCAGTTTCGATGCGAACTTTTTATCAACGCCTTGAGTCTATTAACGAAAATCAAGCTAATACTATTAAGCAACGGCGTAATGAAAACAAACCTTTCTTGGTTGTTTTATTACAAGCCGATGCAGTAACACCATTTCCGGGGTTTGTATTGTATGGCCTTCAGCAGGCATTAATGCGGCAAAATCTTCAAGATCTTATGGAAATAACTAAATATCAAGCAGCTCGAGAACTGATTGAAACGTGGGAACGAGATCACCACCCTCGACTTGCTGATTTACAAACCTTTTTATATGAACGTGAAAGTCGAGAGATATTAACGCTAAAGGCAGATTTAGCTAGCGCCCAAGCCGATATGGCATTGCCAATATTTCAACGAGCATTTAAAGCGGTAACTGGTACAGAGTTCAACATCTATGGCTATAGCCAACCCCATGAGACCTATGCACGAGTTGCCAAAGCACTACGTGATCGGGGAACTCATAGTGGTATTTTGCTCATTTGTGATGAATTTACCGAGTTTTTACGCCGTTTTGAAATGGGACAAGATATTGGCGAATTAGAGTCTGAGACAAAAGCAATAGAGAATATAGCTGAGCGTAGCGCAACATCAGGGGCTAATCAGATCCATTTTCTTATAGCAAGTTTAGATAGTTTTGCAAGTGCCTCAATGGAGAGTAATAGCACACAAGCAAATAAAGCTCTTGAGCGGAGTGGTGGCCGATTTAAGCAACATTCGTTGGCAATTCAAGGTAGCGAAGAATTACTGCGAGGGGCGATTCAGCGAACCGAACAAGGCAAACAGCTTGTTTTGCCAAATCGGCAACGTGACGAATTGCTTAACATTGCCCATGAGCGCTGGCCGTCACCGTGGCATAAGCGCGAATGGGTTCGGGATGTTGTGATTGAGGGTACATTTCCGCTCCATCCGCTCACCACGTTTGCTTTGCCACTGATTAACCGCAAAGTTGCTCAAAGTCAACGGACAATGTTTTTATTCCTTAATAGTAATCAAGGGTTACGGGGGTTTCTGAAAACAACAAAACTTCAAAGCATGTATCCTGATTGGTTCAATTTAGTAACTTTAGATTACTTGTTTGATTATTTTTACGAGAGTATTGAAATTAAAAAATCTGATATCACTGAGGCTTTTACCCATTCATTACAGCGCCTAGGTACTGCTACAGTTGATATTCGTATCGTTGATTTAGCAAAACGGATTTTAAAAGTTGTTGCCCTTGGCGAAGTCATTAGTGATAGCTTTCCTGGATTAACTCGTCAGCTCTTGCGACAGGCACTCAATATGCCAGAGTCGGCCCAAGCTGATTTAATGATAGCTCTCGATGTACTCGATGGGCTTGAAGCAATTTATCCTCCAAGCGAGACTGATAGTGATACTAGCGGGGTTTATAGTCTGCCAATGCAGGGACGAGTTAGCTCAAGACATCTTAAACAACGGATTAAAGCTATTGCCCAAACCCTCACTATTACTGTGGACAGTTTACAAGCCAAGCATAAGGCTGAATCAGTTAAAACACAATCCTATAATACTAATTATGGTACGCACCGTGAATTAACAGCGTTTTACGTTGCTCTAGCCTCTCTCACTTCATCAAATAAGCTAAAGGCTGATCTTGAGGCATCAGCAGATGGGCTATTGTGGTATGTTATTGCAACAAGTGATACAGACCAAGTGAAGGCACGAAGCGAGGCGCGTGAACTTACGAAAAAGCACCCAAATCTTGTAATTGGTATCCCATTAATGCCGCTTACGATACTAAATGTCTTAAAAGATTATGAAGCGCTTGAGCGGCTGAGGAATGATCCACAACTAGATACTGCTGCTAAAGACTATTTAAGGGATACGGCACAGGTTGGCAAAAGCTATAAATTGGCTTTGGAAACTGCCCTTAGCAAACTCCGTGATCCTAAACAATGGGAATGGTTTGCAAATGGATCTAATCGAACGCTTCCGCTACCCGATCTTGTGAATGATGTTATTAGCAAATTATTCAACGCTACGCCTATTCATCATCTTGGACAACACTTTAAGCCAAAAGGGTATTCACCAGCACTTGATGAGGCTATTGGCCATATAATTAAGGGGAAGATTCTTATTGCTAGCAATGGTTCAAGATCCGCAGATATGATTTTGAAAACTGCTGTGGTTAAACTTGGGTTGCTCAAGCAAGGAACCAAACAAGGTGCTTTTGATAGTTATACAGTAATCGAACCAGATGGGGGGACTCCTAAAAGCCTGAATGTATGGGAATGCATGCGATCCCATCTAACAAGTCGAAAATTATGGGCAGATCTCGTTGCAACTCTGCGTCAACCTCCTTATGGTATGTATAATTCATTATTAAGTGTATTTATTGCAGCCTTTTTTAATTATTATAGTGAGGCTGTTGATGTGACCAATGCACACATTGGTAATCAAGGATTTTTGAATATTGATGGGTCGTTAATCAAAAAAATGCTTGATCAACCCCATAATTTCTCCGTGCGCTATCAGCCATTAGAACCTAGTGAGTCGCAATGGCTTCGTGGAATGTTATTCTGTGGGCTAAAACAAAGTCTTGAGCAGGGGGTCACGCAAGGTATGACCTTACGTGCTCATGTTGCTGACCAGATTCGCCAATGGATTAAGCGATTGGCATTTCCTATGTTTGTGGGAACCTTAGAAGCTAGCATCTTGAAGGGGTTGTACCCCAATGTGGATTCTCAGTTGATTAACGTTGTACAGCAGCTTATTCAATCGAAAACCTTTGAATCTGATGTGCTTAATATGATTCCTCATGATGTGGGAATGCCTACTGATCATACAGTTTGGGATGAAACAAGCGTAGAAACTGGCCTTCAACGCTTTGAATTGGTTTGTCGTATGATCGAAAGGCTACCAAAACTACTCCATGAGTATGCGATTAATCGGGTAGCTGCTATATTTGGTGCCGATCCTGTAGATCCTGATGCTGCTCCTACGAACTATGATCGCCGTTGGGATACTATCTATCGGTGGCGAATGAGTCGTAAGATTGTACAGGTGAGTGGGTTGGCTCACTATCCTCGTGATTTGTTTCGGATTACAAATAGTTCTAATGGTTTAATTGAGACTAAATTGCTTGATGAATTTGCCCGCACCATTTCTGATGTGAATTCTGATTATCAGCGTTGGACTACATTTGATAAGCTGGAAAGAGTTATTGACGAAATATCAAAGGCTAAAAAAATCATTGATGAGCAGTGGGCGCAATCTGCATCAGTTGAAGAAGTATGGCTTGATGGGATTGCAACAGCTACATTAGGTCGTAAGACCGTTAATGTTAAAGATACTGCGGTAGCACGATATTTGGCAGAGTGGGCTACTCGTATTTCATGGCCAAGCTGGATTCATAGTGTTACTCCAAAGAGCATACAAGGAATTTACTCACACTTAAGTGAGCAACAGTCTCAAGATCTTCTGTATATGCTGCGCCGTATTAGCTATGATGCGACCCAATGGCAGAGCGAGCTTGCGACTACTTTGCCGAATCAGTTTGGCGCTGAGTCGTGGCATAAAGCTGATGTCATAAAAGCAATTATACGGTTTGAGGAAGCTATTAAGCGTGCAAATGTAATTGATCTTAAGGCACAAGAGCATATTATTAATGCTATTACCCAATTATTTGGTAGTGATGGTGATGGTAATCCAAATGATACTATTACTGAATGGCTCTTGGCACATCCGGTCGTTATACAGACCGATATTTCAGTAGAAGCCCAACAATTGCTCAAACACCTGAATGACAAGAATAATAATGATTTATCAACCTTGATATTAACTACTCTACCTCAATCATTGCCTCAAATTAGGAAGTCGTATCAAGAATGGGCTGATTATACAATATTTGGTCACTATTTTAAGCTGATTCAAGGAGTCATCCATGAAATTGCGACCTATATATCGGTTAGTGAAATAGAGTATCAATGGTTAACTGGAGTTGCATCTGCGTTTTCAAATCAACCTTTTAGTACCGATACACGCGATAAATCTCGTCTAATTCCATTAGTTTATCAAAAGTTGCTTGCTTGGCGTGATCAACAACAACTTCCAAGTTTTATTAATACTTTAGAACAAAAAGATTTGAATTTGATTATTGATCCTGCTAGCCACCATATGATTGATTCGATCTTATTGGTCTTAAAAACTAAAGCTAGAGATATAGATTTAATGGCAGAAATATTATTAGTCCGGCTGCCAAAATCTCTTCAAACTAGCAATAATAAACCAGAATTATTGGGTGAAGATATACAATCGCTTTTGGGAGATTTAGATCGTGTTTGTATGCTAGCTAGTCAAATTTCTAATAAATTTAAGCAGCTGATTTATAAGGAAATAGAAAATATTTTTGGGTTTAATCAAGGAGATTTTATAAAAAATTTATATACTTGGCGTGATGCACATATTTTGTTGTCAAATGATTCTATATCTACTCAATCCAAGCAATTCTTTAATATACTTCATGCTAATGGAGATCTTATGCTTGCATTATTGAATCAGATTCCAAAAATATTCCATAAAGTAGGTATTCCCTATAATCAATGGCCTACCTGGAATGTGTATGATACCTATATCGAGAACTTACGTGCTGCTGTGCAAGAAATTGAACAATATGGGGAAATTAAGGATTCTACACCAGCAGCAAATGAAGTTTGGAATATATTTAAGCGAGAATTTGATATGCTTACTATTGAAGAACAACGCTGGCTTATTAATAAATTTAATCAAGAGTTACGTGGATGATCACTATTACTGTTGACCTTTACAATTTCAGCGACCCACCATCATCTGCAATTCTAGCACAACGCGTAGAAGATTATGTATCTGTACGACAAAGGATACGATTAGCACTTGATATGCATCAAGTGCTAATCGTGTATGTGACCCATCGTACTGTATTGCACTGGTTTGATGATTTTCATCAATATCCAAGTTCAGTAATTCAGTGGCGATATGTTGATCCAACCCAAAAATATATAGATTTATTTGGGGTTGAGTCTCCTTCTGTATTACGTTTGGATTTAATAAAACAACTAGATCTTGACTCATTGCCAAACCCAACGCCTGGTACAACTGTCGATCCTATTAGCTGGATTTTAGGCCATAGATTAGATCAGATATGGAGTGATATACATGGTTCCCAACAGCATTTTGCTGAGTTGATTGCAACTATTTGTGAGCAGTATTCGCCATATCCTGATAGCTTATTGCCCTTAATCGAATTGAAACTTGGATCATGGGCTACATATGATCCAATTTATCAAACGCTCAATCCGCATACTCTTGTAAAAGATGCCCAGCGGCTCATCAATCGATGGGTGTTTCGCAATTATAAACAAGAATTTTTTGCTAATGATTATCGTGAATATATTAATGCTCCTTTGATGACAATGGGGCATACTCAAGCATCTCGGTATATAGCTGTAGTGCATGCACAAACGGATTTTATCAAATCCTATTGGAATAGCTGGTTTGTTGAGAGAGGGCAGAATAAAGAATCCTTAGATGGCGCTCTTCATGATATGTCTGGGTTGAGTTCATTAGAATTAGCTGCTATTATCCAGGTTCTTGATAAAAAGCCCGAATTGCTTGATTCATCACTATTAAGTGCAATTAAGACGAAATTCTCATTCCTCCCCGCTGGAAAGATTCATATTCGGGATTTGGCGAAGCGTATTCCACCTGATGAGCCGCAAATTCCAAGTCAGGAGTGGACTGAAGAGCGTTATCTTCAATGGGTTACGCAAGAATATATGCCTTATTTCAGTTGGGTTATTCGACATAAACAAAACCGTGAATATCAGCAGCAATGTGCTAATACGTTTAGTGACTGGCTTCTCGATCACTATCCAGCTTGGCTTAATAGTGCTAATTCTCCTGTGATAATGAATAACTATGGGGTAATGAGCCAACTCTTGGAGGATGATCCGAATGCGATAGTTCTTTGGCTAGTAGTAGATGGCCTGACATGGTGGCAAGGGGCATTGCTCTATGAAGTGTGTGAGTCCCATGGCTTATGGCTACAGATGAATGTCCCTAATATTGCAATACTACCCTCGATAACCACTATTTCTAAACGTGTATTGGTTACAGGCGTTACTAATGCTGATCCTAGTTTATCTATTGTAAGTGTGGCCCGATTGCAATTTAACAAGAGTCGAATCGAGCATTTCATCAGTGCTAATCGTGATGATCTGCTGAGAGAATTTAGGCAGCAATCCTCAAGATGTTATGTTCTATTAGATAATATGATTGATACGATTGCTCATCAAGGAAGTAACTTTACAGATAATCGTGCAATTAAAGGGCATTTGGAAGATCTCGCACAGTTGGCTGGAGATCTATACCAAATTTGTGAAACGAATGGCCAGAATTTTCATCTCCTTGTTAGTAGTGATCATGGCAGCACGCTGCTACCCTCAGAGGCAATAATGCTACCTTTGCCACGAAATACTAATGCGATCGATGAAGTTGATGATCAAGATATGCTATCCGTAGGTCAATCACGGAGTACAAGAGCAGCTTCGATTGCTGATCTTGGCCAACTGCCAAGCTATGAACATGAACAATGGTATATTCTCCATAAAGATCGCTACCAGTTGCCTGCCCATTATATTGTACCGCGAGGATATAACTATCTAAGCAGACGGCCATCCGGCTGGACTCATGGGGGTTTAACTCCAGAAGAAGTCGTTGTTCCTTTTATCCATTTGACATCGAATGTTCGCCATGTAATTCCACTAGAAATACAGCTGGTTGGTGGGTTACAGCTATCACAATCTAGTATTGTAAGGCTTGTGTTTACTAACTTCAATAAATTCCCATTTGAACGAGCAACTATGAGGCTCCCTAGTCTGAATTTGACTATCAATATAGATAGCTTTTCCTCAAATGGAAAAACTGAGATTTCCATCGAGTTTCCTTCGGTTAAGACTGAAAAGTCTGAAGTCGAGATTGCGTGGCGGCTTGATACAAGTTTGTTTGGTATACCTCATTCCCAAGAAGGCCAGACAACCATGCCGATTCGACGTTTACAAATCCAAGATAATTTTGAAGGCTTTGATATTTAGTATAGGTAGTTTATGACAGCACTTAACCCTTATGAACAAAAAGCACAGCAAGTATTTGGTGAAGTCTGTGTTAATAAAGCTTTAGTCCAACAGGCTGGGTTTGGAACACGCAGTATTCCTACCTTTGTGAGTGAATGGATTGTGACAAGGCATGCTCCTGATGGAATACTTGATGATCTTGCGCGAGACAAGATTCGGAACTTTTTAAATAAACATTTACCTACACGCGACCAAAAGCAACAACTGAAAGCACAACTTAAAAATGGCGAAACCCTCACAATTCTTGATCAGTATAATGTGGCCGTTGATCTTAAAAAAGATCAACATGATGTAACCATTCCAAGTTTAGATGAAAAAAAAGCCGGAATAGTAGAGCATCTTCTAGAGTTATATCCATTGTTGCTTGGTGATGGTGTATGGGGGGTGGGGAAGCTGAATTATCAACCACCGGATAAAAGTAGAGACGGGCAAATTATACTAAGTGATTTTCGCCCAATGCAGAATTCGACCCTGGATCTTGACTTATTCTGTGAACGACGGTCAGAATTTGCCCTTGATGAGTGGCGTGATTTATTGATTTCGAGTATGGGCTACAACCCTGAAAAATATAGTATTCCGCAGCAAATGCACCTATTAACTCGCTTAGTCCCTTTAATTCAAGAACGCGTTAATATGATCGAGCTTGCCCCCAAAGGAACTGGGAAATCATTTGTTTTCCTTAATTTGTCACGCTATGCTCGGCTTGTTTCGGGTGGCAAGGTTACTGCCGCTGGGTTATTCTATAACAATAATACCCGCCAAGTTGGCCTATTGGGTAACTATGACCTCGTAGTATTTGATGAAGCACAATCGCTTTCATTTGATAATCCAGGTGAGATCATTGGTGTTCTGAAAGATTATCTTGAATCAGGAAGCTTTTCACGAGGCGGAACCCAGAAGATTGAGGCTAGTGCTGGTATCATGATGCTAGCGAATATTCCACTTGATGAATACCAACGCCCGCGTCATCGGAATCTTTTTTCGGAATTACCAGCATTTCTGGGAGAAACAGCCTTTATTGATCGTATCCATGGGATACTGCCTGGCTGGGAGTTGCCAAGGATTAAAAATTCGCTTATTGCAACTGGTATTGGCTTTAAAGCCGATTATTTTGGTGATGTTCTCCATGGTCTGCGTCATAGAGCAGGATATGAGCAAATTGTCATTCAACATAACACTATTTCTGGGACAAATGATACACGCGATACCATTGCTATTACACGATTGGCTAGTGGTTTTTGTAAATTGCTGTTTCCGGATGGGCTGGTTAGTCCCGAAGATTTTCGAGAATATTGCCTTAAACCTGCGGTTCAACTTCGTCAACGAGTTCGTGATCAGCTGAGCTTGCTTGATCCTGAATATTCAGATGTAAGTATTGGTTGGTAGCCATTCGAAGAGCCACCATAGACGAGGCCTAAACCCCGTTGGGCTGCGGCGATACCGAGTTCCCTAGCTGCGTCGCTATAGTCGGGCTGCGCTCCATTGCGCGAACCACAGAACACACACACATTAAATTCTGGTCGTTTCATCATCATGCCAATGCTGCTCCTTGTGTTGTTCCCTGCGGCACAGATCATAATAGCATGGAACCGCCTGAGCTTATCGCAATAGGCTGAAATTCATTTTTTGCCACTCCACAACGTTAGATTAATAGCCCACAAAATTAACCCTTGAGCAGGCTAGGGCGGTCTGCTATGCTGCCCAAGCCGTTGCGAAATTAAAAAAGGAGCAGTGCATGGCTTTTCACTCTGATCAAACGTTGCCGACTATGCGAGTTGCTCGCCGAATTATTGCTGGATTATTGTTGTTGGCTTTGGTTATTGGTTTGGCACGAGTTGGACGGCTTGCCCATTCCCAACCAGCCCAACCAAACTCTCTCCGGGCAAGCGATTGGCACACCATCAGTCAGTTGCTACCACCAAGCCAACAAGCCTATCTCAAGGCCTCGAATACTGATATTGGCGATCTGTTTAGCTCAAGTGTGGCGCTCGATGGCAATACAATTGCGATTGGTGCTCCCAACGAATCAAGCTCGGCCAGTGGAATAAATGGTAATCAACAGGATAATAGTGCAATTAGCTCAGGCGCAGTCTATATTTTTGTACGGACTGGGACAACATGGAGCCAGCAAGCCTATATTAAAGCCTCAAATACCGATTTCAACGATCAATTCGGTCATAGTGTGGCGTTGTCTGGTGATACCTTGGTGGTTGGGGCACGCAATGAATCAAGCAATGCCACCGGAATTAATGGCAATCAAACTGATAATAGTGCCATGAATGCTGGGGCGGTCTATGTGTTTGTTCGCAGTGGTACGACCTGGAGTCAGCAAGCCTATCTCAAGGCTTCAAATGCCGAAGCCTTTGATCAATTTGGCTGGAGTATCGCGCTTGATGGCAATACCCTTGCAGTTGGGGCTAATCTTGAATCGAGCAATGCGACCGGGGTTAATGGCAACCAAGCCGATAATAATGCTGTGCGTTCAGGCGCAGCCTATATTTTTGTGCGCAGTGGTACGACCTGGAGCCAACAAGCTTACATTAAAGCTTCGAATACCGAAGCCCGCGATAATTTTGCGATGACGCTTGGCTTAAGCGGCGATCGCTTGGTGGTTGGGGCAGTCAATGAAGATAGCGCCGCCACTGGGATCAATGGTGATCAAGCTAATAATGCTGCAAGTGATTCAGGCGCAGCTTATGTGTTTGCCCGCAATGGCACGAGCTGGAGTCAACAAGCCTACTTCAAAGCCTCAAATACCGAGGCAGGCGATTTCTTTGGCGAGAGTGTAACGATTGATGGCTCCACCGTAGCGGTTGGGGCATGGTGGGAAGATAGCTCAGCCACAGGTATCAATGGCGACCAGAATAACAATAACACCACACTTTCTGGGGCTGCCTATGTCTATACGTTCGATGGAGTGAGTTGGAGCCAACAAGCCTACATCAAGGCTTCAAATACTGACACTGAAAATTATTTTGGTCATGCATTGGTGTTGAGTGGAGATCGGCTGATTGTTAGTGCTTATGCTGATAATAGCGCAACCACTGGTATCGATGGTGATCAACAGAATGCTGATGCTAGTGGTTCTGGAGCGGCTTTTGTCTTTGAACGTACTGGCACAACATGGAACCAACAGCATTATCTGAAGGCCTCGAATACTGGAGCCGAAGATTTTTTTGGCTATACCATGGCAACTGATGGCATAAGTTTGGTGGTTGGTGCAATGTATGAAGATAGCAATACAACTGGAATTGACGGCAATCAAGCTGATAATAGCGCCGATGTTGCTGGGGCGGCCTATGTGTTTAGCCTATCGCCATCGATTGCAAGTAATGTCTATTTGCCATTAGTTTTTAAACGAATGACAACCCTGCTGGCCACGATTAATCCAAGTGCGATCCCGATTCGCCCGATCACTGCGCAAGGTGAAACCTTTTTGAGTGTAACCTTTACGTTGCCCAGCGATTTGCCGACAACTGGTACTTATTATCTTTCGGCTAGCCCAACTAGCGTTGCGCCAAGTTTGGTTGATGATGCGGTGGTGGTGTATGCTAATAGTACCCAAATTTTTCGCCATGAATATTCAACCCCTAATTCGGCAATTGTAATTGTGCCCTATACAACCCTCGCGCCGTATGCTGGCCAATCAATCACTGTTCAATTTAATGATGTCTATGGCAGCGTGGTGCAGGCCTCGCCAATGTATCTGATTTGGGTTCCGTAACATCAGTTGCTATGGTAGGCTGGTAGGGCGATTGCTAGCTAGAAGGAACAATGATGGTTAACCCTGAGAAAGTGCTCCAAACTTTGCAAATTTTACGTGAACGCTTTGGACCACGCGTCTTGCACACCCAGCGTGATCCGCTTGATGAGTTGGTTTTGACGATTCTTTCGCAAAATACTTCCGACCGCAATAGTGGGCGGGCCTTTCGCGAACTCAAAGGGTGCTATCCAACTTGGGCGGCAGTGCTCAACGCCGAATCAAGCGAGCTAGAGCAAACAATTCGGGTTGGTGGGCTTGCCAAAATTAAGGCCGCACGGATTCAAAACACCTTGGCGGTGATTTTAGAACAGCGCGGCGAATTTAGTCTCGATTTTCTGCGCGAGCTAAGTTTGCACGAGGCCCGAGCTTGGCTAACCGCATTGCCAGGGATTGGCCCCAAAACTGCGGGTTGTGTGCTCTGTTTTGCTTGCAATCAGCCTGCCATGATCGTCGATACCCACATTCATCGCGTTGCCAAACGGGTTGGCATGATCGGCCCTAAAGTTTCTGCCGATGCCGCCCATGATTTGCTTGAAGCGGCTGTGCCAGTTGATCAAATGTATCAGTTTCACGTCAGTGTATTGCTGCATGGCCGCCAAATTTGCCATGCCCAACGCCCAGCCTGCGAACGTTGCCCATTAACTGAGATTTGCGATTTTTATCAAGCAAGTTGAACGTGCTTGCTGTGCTTGATGTAGGTCGATTAGCACGAATGTGATCAACAAAAACGATTGCGCTCAGCAGAAATCAGCCGCTCTAAGCAGTTTGTTCGCCAATAAAACATATTCTTGTAAGCGCTAGCATGTTTTAATCATCTTGCTAGCGCGATTGTTGTGAAAATAGGCGAAACCTGCTAAAATCCGCTTTGAAACCGATTCCAAATATGGGTTTTATGCGATATCAAACCAAAAGCTGCATTGCCAAGCGCACCAACCTACCGTACAATGGTTGGTGTGGGGCAATGCAGCTAGAGTATGCAGACAAAGCATGTCTGCAAGGAGTACTCCGGCATGACTCAGCGTGCCTTTCCTTCCGATTTCCTCTGGGGTTCCGCCACATCGTCGTATCAAATTGAAGGCGCTGCGTTTGCCGATGGCCGTAGCGAATCGATTTGGGATCGTTTTTGTAAACAACCAGGTGCTATTTTAGATCAAACCAATGGTGATATTGCCTGCGATCATTACAATCGCTATCGTGATGATGTAGCCTTGATGGCGCGTTTGGGCCTGCAAGCCTATCGTTTTTCGGTGGCTTGGCCGCGCGTGTTGCCCAATGGGCGTGGTGCGATCAATCAGGCTGGCCTCGATTTTTATCGACGCTTGGTTGATGAACTGCTGCAACATAACATTCGGCCATTTGTAACGCTTTACCACTGGGATTTGCCGCAAATTCTCGAAGATGCTGGCGGTTGGCCTGAGCGGGCTACGGCTGAAGCCTTCGTTGAATATGCCGATGTGGTCAGCCGTGCGTTAGGCGATACTGTCAAAGATTGGATTACCCACAACGAGCCATGGTGTGCAGGTATGTTGGGCTACCAAATTGGCGAGCATGCTCCAGGTCGTAAAAATTGGAATGACGGCTTGAAGGCCAGCCATCATCTTTTGCTCTCACACGGCTGGGCCGTTGATGTGATTCGGCGCAACGTGCCACAGGCTAGCGTTGGGATCACCCTGAACTTTACGCCTGCGATGCCTGCTTCACGCAGCACCGAAGACCTGAATGCAACCCGCCACTTCGATGGTTTCTTCAATCGCTGGTTCCTTGATCCAGTCTATGGCCGTGAGTATCCCGCCGATATGGTGCGCGATTACACTGAGCTTGGCTACTTGCCCAATGGCCTCGATTTTGTCCACGATGGCGATTTCAAGGCCATGGCCGCAACCACCGATTTCTTAGGCGTAAACTACTACAGTCGGGCGGTGATTCACGATCCTAAAACTGGAACCGCGCCCAAGCTTGATTCTGAATATACCGATATTGGCTGGGAAGTCTATCCCCAAGGCTTGGGCGATTTGCTCAAGCGCTTGGCCTTTGCCTACAACCCGGGCAAAATTTATGTAACCGAAAATGGGGCTAGCTACAACGATGGCCCCGATGGTCATGGCGAAGTCAACGACACCCGCCGCACCCAATATCTGCATGATCACCTGAGCGTTTGCTCCGAGGCAATTGCAGCTGGTGTGCCATTGGCGGGCTACTTTGTCTGGTCGTTGATGGATAACTTTGAGTGGGCCAAGGGCTATAGCCAACGCTTTGGCGTGATTTGGGTCGATTACGAAACCCAACAACGCATCCCCAAGGCTAGCGCTCATTGGTATAGCCGTGTGGTCAAGGCCAACGCCGTCCAACCATTGGAAGTTTTAGCCTAAGTTTTCGTTCGTAGCGGCGGATTTGCGCTTGTTGCTGATCCGCCGCAACCCATAGCACGCCCCAATTCCAACCCCTAACCAAACGCCAATTCCTATCAATGTACGCCACGGCCAACTTGCCCCATGCAAGGTTAATGGTTGGCGATATTCCATGCGTTTGGCGGCAAATTGAGCACTAGCTTGGTCTTGATCTATCGCAAATCGGACAAGCGCCTGCTCGAACATATTGCCTTGTTGTGCTAAATCAAGTTCGTGATAGGTCATTTGCTGCTGCTCGGCCCAGGTTTGAGCCTGTTGATTCGTGCCAAATCCAAGTAAACGATCAACCTTCGTAGTTGCTGCTTGATAACGTGGAACAAGTTGCAATCCATGGGCCGAGCGAATGCTTGGTTCTGCGCCAAGTGTCCGAAAATCATAAACCCATGAACCTGTATAAACATCGAAAAAAGCCGCTAATGCTAGTTCGTCAACTCCTTGATTGAGCCAAATACCCAGCGTTTGCTTGGGCCAATAGAAGGCCGCATTCAGCAGATAAACGCTATCGCTAGCTGTTACGCTGAAGGGCTGCATTGTGGCATGTTCTAGGTAACTTTGGTCTGAATAATTGATCATTTGGGCCAACTGCTGGCTTATATCTGAACCATGAAATTTTTGCAAAAAATAGAGGGTTGCATCAATCCCCGAGGTTAATCCGGCTGTGGTGATGATCTGTTGATTTGTATCGACATAACGTTGATTATTTTGCCATTTAACCTTGGGATAGCGCTTTTGCAAACTACTAAGATCGGCCCAATGCGCGGTTGCTGGCAAGCCATCAAGCAAGCCGCTTTCCGCTAAAACCTCAGCACCAGTACACCACGACATCACCATATTGGCTGCTTGGGATTGTTGGCGCAGCCATGCCAAAACTGGCTGATTTTGGCTGGCCTGAATATCGGTAATTGCTGGGACAATTACTAGGGCTGGTGGTTGCTCGAGCAGGGTTGCAAGGCTGTTAAACGAATAATCAGGCAGTAGATCAAGCCCACCGCTCAGGCTACGCACATTGGTTGTTTCGGCCACGGTATAGACATTATACAAGCCAGTTTTGGCTAATAAGGCATAGGGTGCCAGCACATCGGTAATTTCGCTAACCGTGTTGCCAAGCACAATCACGGCAGTTGGTTTTTGGGCATCATGTACTATTGGCTGTGATTGAATGTTGGGTTGATCCTTGCGGATACTCATCGCTACCTGCATTGAATAATAGCTACCAATACTGGTGGCCAACAGCAAAGGCAAACAAGCCACCAGCAAATAACCGAGGTGGGTCAGCTGACGTTTTAACATTGATTTGACTCCTGCGCATTCCGAGATTGAGTCGGATTTGTGCCAAAGTAGCGTTGCCAAAGCCGCCGAAAATGGCGGGCATCGCTAAACCCAACCTGCTGAGCGATGTGTTCAATGCTCCAAGCAGGGTTATGCAGCAAATTGGCGGCTAGCTCTAAACGTAACTGTTGCTGATAGCTGATGGGTGTTAGGCCGATCGTGGCGCGAAATGCCCGATTAAGCGAACGAACACTTAATTTGGCGATTTCTGCCAGTTGTTCGAGGCTGATTGTTTCGGTCAGATGCTCGGCAAGATAATCTTGAGCACGATGCACGCCGAGATGCAGATGGTTACGGTATTGCAGAAAGATGCTGTGCTGAGTTTGTTGGCCGCTGCGTCGCAGATAAAGTACCAATTGGCGAGCGATTTTCGCTACCAACAACGCATCATAATCTTGTTCAACAAGCGCCAAGGCCAGATCAATGCCTGTGCTAATTCCAGCGCTGGTGATAATCCGCTCAGCTTGAATATATAACACATTTTGGCGAACCTGAGCCTTGGGATAGCGTTGTTGTAATAATTCCAGCGCTGACCAGTGAGTTGTGCATGGGCGGTTATTGAGCAGGCCTGCCTCGCCAAGCACAAATGCCCCACTACAAATTGCCGCAATTCGGCAGCCAACAGCAGCAGCGGCATGCAGCCAACGTATGATCCTTGGATCAACTGGGGTGTTTAGATCGGCATAATAATCGAGCTGCACCCCAGGAATCAAAATCGTGGCTTCTGGTTGGATTTCGGGCAAGCCCGATTGAGTTTGCAGCACCAAACCTTGAGCGCTTGTGACAGTTGAATCTATACCACAAAATATTAATTGATAGTTTGCACCTTGTCGCCTTGCCTCAAAAAACACTTGGCTTGGGCCAGCGCAATCGAGCAATTGCACATGCGGCAAGAGCAATACATAGATTGGCCTGATCGATTCAAGCATGGCAACTCCTTCGGGCTAGTCGGCAGAATCTGGTCATAAGCATAATCAGCAATAAACCGTGCTACAAGGCTTAATCGTGCCAATAAGCGGACGGATTTGGCCATTTGATCCACGAAGGACACGAAGCGCACGAAGGGGTGAGGGGTCAGGATTCAGGGACAAGGGGTCAGATTTGCATTATCGATCCCAAGCAGTAATCCTGATTTTAGCCACAGATTGCCACAGATTTGTATGATTATTCTGCTGTGCCACATGCCTTCAGCCTAACCTCTGAACCCTGATCCCTGAATCCTAGCCCCTTTTTTCCTTTTACCTTTTGCCTTCTGACTTATCTCGGCCTACTTGACGAAAGTATATTGCATCGTTTACAATCATTTCTGTAAGCGTTTGCAAGAATAAAAAACTAAACAAGCCTCTCTAGGTGCAAAACCCCACAACCGTTCTGTAAATGCTTACAATTCACAATCCAGTTCGCAGATGCAAAGGCGCAAAAACGCGATGAGCAAAAAACTCGAACAACCAACCCAAACCCTAAAAACGCCCCGAGGCCGCCGCCCGAATGGCAATGGCCTGAGCAGCACCACGATTATGGATGTGGCGCGTGAAGCTGGTGTTTCGTATGCAACTGTCTCGCGAGTGGTCAATAACAAAGAATATGTTAAATCGGATACTCGTGAACGGGTGCTGAAAGCGATTACAAGCTTGGGCTATGTCGTCAACCAGCAGGCCAGAAGTTTGGCTGGTGGGCGCTCATATGCAGTTGGGTTGTTGGTGCGCGATCTTGGCTCAAGCTATATGGGTGAAATTGTGCGGGGGATTGACGAGTCGCTCAGTGCTGCTCAATACAATCTCATGCTCTATACCACCCATCGCCGCAAAATCAAAGAACGGATTTACGTCAACAATTTGATCCAGGGGATGACTGATGGGCTGCTCTTGGTTTTGCCAGAAAACCTTGAAGCCTATTTAGAAACCCTTGATCAGACCAACTTTCCCTATGTTCTGATCGATCATCAAGGGCTTGACGAGCGCACTCCAGTGGTGATTACCACCAACTGGCAGGGTGGCTATGATGCCACGCGCTACCTGATTGAGCTTGGTCATCGACGGATTGGGTTTCTGACGGGCATGATGGATATGCGTAGCTCGCAAGATCGCCTGAGTGGCTATCAAGCAGCGCTGCGCGACCATGGTTTGCCAGCCGATCCACAACTCGTGTATGAAGGAACCTATTATCAACCTGAAGGCTACGCTGGGGCACAAAGCCTGTTGCGGCTACCAGAGCCACCAACAGCAATTTTTGCCTCGAACGATGTAATGGCCTTTGGGGTGATGGAAGCGGTTCGCGATGCCGGATTGCGGATTCCAAGTGATATCTCGGTGATTGGCTTTGATAATATTGCGCAAGCCTCGCAGGTAGCACCGCCATTGACGACGGTCGCCCAGCCATTAGAACAACTGGGGCGCGAAGCTGTTCGAATGTTGCTCGCTCGGATCAATAATCCTGAGCAACCGATAGCGCGGACCATTTTGCCAACTACCTTGATTATTCGCCAATCGTGCGACGTTCCTCGGAACGTGTAACGCGACAAAGTTGTCGCCCGCCTGTGACGTAGGGCCCACTGAGCAGCGCGGGTGTGTGGATAGAACGATCTATCGCATACAGAAAGGGTATCCACCATGAAGCTACGGTTTCCTGCGTTGATGTTGCTGGTTATTATCTTTACCAGCATGTTGGCCGCATGTGGTGATGCGTCAACCCTCACACCACAAGCAACTCAAGCACCAAGTACAACCGCCCCAGCCGCTACTGCAACAGAAGCTCCTGCCACGGGCAGCACCGATCCAACCGCCGAACCAACTGCTGCGGCAACCACAGATACCGGTTCCACGAGCAGTGATGGCAAAGTATTTTTGACGGTTTCTGACCAACAACAATCAACTTGGGTGCGCAACTTCAACCCATTTGCAAGTGATAACCGCTGGCCAACCGCCGCCGGGATCTACGAGCCAATGTTTATTTACAACATTGCTACCGGTAAAATCGAGCCATGGCTCGCAACCGAATGGGCTTGGAATAGCGATAACACCGAGTTGACCTTCACTATCCGCGATGGTGTGAAGTGGTCAGACGGCGAGCCATTTAGCTCAAAAGACGTTGCCTATACCCTCAATTTGATGAAAGAAAACGAAAAGCTGCAAGGCAATGGCCGCGCTGCAATGCGTTTTGTTGATAGCGTCGCCGCCGATGGCAACAAAGTTGTCGTGAAGTTCAGTGAAGTTTCAACCATCGCCTTGTATGATATTGGCCATCAAATGATTGTGCCAGAACATATCTGGAGCAAGATCGCTGATCCAGTTACTTTCACCAACGAAACTCCAATTGCAACCGGTCCATTCACCGAAATCATTCGCTTCCAAGACCAAATCTGGGAACTTGGCAAGAATCCAAACTACTGGCAAGCTGGCAAACCATACATTGATGGCATTCGCCAACCAGCCTACCCCAGCAACGATGCCGCCAACTTGGCAACGATCAATGGTGAAAACGACTTGGCTAGCAACTTCATCCCTGATGTTGAAAACACCTATGTCGCCAAAGATCCTGAAAACAACCACTACTGGTTCCCACCAGTCAATGCTCCGGTGATGTTGCTCTTGAACACCACCAAAGCTCCATTCGACGATCCTAATGTGCGCAAAGCTATCAGCATGGGCTTTGATCGCCAACAAATTACCGAAATCGCTACCTACAGCTACAACGGCCCCTCAGATGCAACTGGTTTGCCTGAATCATTCGCCGATTGGAAGAACCCTGAAGCGGTTGCCGCTGGCGATTGGGTCAACTTTGATGTTGAAAAAGCCAACGCAATGTTGGATGCTGCTGGCCTGACCCGTGGCGCTGATGGGATTCGGGTATTGCCCGATGGCACCCCAATGGCCTACGATATCAACGTAGTTTCTGGTTGGACCGACTGGGTGACTACCGACCAAATCATTGCTGAAAGCTTGAAAGAAATCGGGATCAATGCCACCACCCGTACCTACGACTTTAGCGCTTGGTTCGATAAAGTTCAAAAGGGCGAGTTTGATATGTCGATTGGCTGGAGCAACAATGCCCCAACCCCACTCCAATTCTATCGTGGCTTGATGTCAGGTGAAACCGCCGATACCCCAATTGGCGAAGCCAACGGCGACAACTGGCACCGCTATGGTAATCCAAAGGTCGATGAATTGTACTCACAATTTGTCAAAACCTCAGACCCAGCCGAACAAAAGAAAATCATGAACGAAATTCAGATGATCTTTGTTCAAGAAGCCCCAGCTATCCCAATTATGCCAAACATCTATTGGGGTGAATACAACACCAAACGCTTTACCAACTTCCCGAACGAAGAAAACCCATATGTCTTGCTTTCATCGTTCGCTCAACCCGACCGCTTGATCCTCTTGACCAACATCAAACCAAAATAAGCTGTGTCTGGTTTGGTCGTGTGCTGGAGCCAATACGGCTCCAGCACCAACCCGACCCAGGCGCGAAACCCTGAAAGGAAGAACCATGCGTTTCTTGTTGCGACGGCTGGGCTTTTACGCGGTCGCGGCTTGGGTCTCGCTTACCGTCAATTTCTACCTGCCCCGGCTTATGCCTGGTGACCCAGCCTCGGCTATCTTCGCCCGTTTTCAAGGCCGCCTACGCCCTGAAGAAATCGATTCGCTACGCAAAGCTTATGGCCTAAGCGATGCCCCTTTGCTTGAACAATATTTCACCTATTTGAGAAGTTTGAGTCGTGGAGAGTTTGGCATTTCAATCAACTTCTTTCCAGCCCAAGTTACCGATGTGATTTCGACTGGATTTACTTGGACGCTCTTGCTGGCTGGTTTGGCCACCGTGATTAGCTTTTTCTTGGGCAATGTCTTGGGGATTATCGGCGCTTGGCGGCGCAATGGCATCCTCGATTCAGTCGCTCCACCCTTACTAACCTTCATCGGCGCATTTCCCTACTTCTTCTTAGCGATGATTGCGCTGTATTTCCTTGCATTTCAAGCAGGCTGGTTCCCATTACGACACGCTTATAGCGATGCGCTATCGGTCGATTGGGGCAGCCTCACCTTTATAAAGAGTGTTATCTCGCATATGCTGCTGCCAGCCACCTGTATTGTGCTGGCTTCGATTGGCGGTTGGATGCTTGGCATGCGTAATACCATGGTTGGGATTCTCTCCGAGGATTACATCACCATGGCGCAGGCTAAGGGTTTATCGCAACAACGAATTATGTTTAGCTATGCTGCCCGCAATGCCTTATTGCCCAATGTTACTTCGTTTGGGATGGCACTTGGCTTTGTGCTCAGCGGCTCCTTGCTCACCGAAATTATCTTTGCGTATCCAGGCTTAGGCTATTTGCTGTTGCAAGCAGTTCGCAACTTGGATTACCCCTTGATGCAGGGCTTGTTTTTGATGATTACGTTTGCGGTGCTTGGGGCCAATCTGTTGGTTGACATATTGTATGTGTGGCTTGATCCACGCACTCGACGCTAGGAGTTGTGCCATGCAAGCATCACCGGAGAAAACCTTGGCTTCAAAGGCAGCCGAAACTACCAAAACAGGCCGTCCATGGTTGGCACACTGGCCGTTGCTACGGGCATTCTTGCGCAATCGCAAGGCCATGCTCGGCGTAAGCATTATGTTCTTCTTTGTGATGGTGGCCCTATTGGCCCCCTGGATTGCCCCAGGCAACCCCAAAAAGATGGAAAGCCGTGCCCACTTGGCTCCAGCTTGGATCGCCGATAAACCTGCTCCAGGCGGTAAAACCTTCTTACTTGGCACAACTGGTCAAGGCCAAGATGTGTTTCGCCAGCTGGTTTGGGGTTCACGTTTATCGCTCACGGTGGGCCTGAGTGTCGGCATCGCCTCAACCATTTTGGGCACAATTATCGGCTTGACCGCTGGCTATTTGGGCGGTTGGGTTGATGATGTTCTCTCATTGTTGACCAATGTGATGCTGATTATTCCGGGCATGCCGTTGTTGGTTATTCTTGCGGCCTTTCTCAAGCCAGGGCCGGTGACCGTTGTGATGGTGTTGACCATCACCGGGTGGGCTTGGCCAGCCCGGGTTATGCGTTCGCAGGTGCTTTCGCTCAGGGCCAAAGATTTTATCGCGGCCTCGGTAGTGAGCGGCGAACGCACTCCCCGGATTTTGTTTAGCGAAGTCTTGCCAAATATGTCTTCGGTATTTGTTGGGAGCATGGTTGGTTCGACGGTGTATGCAATTGGCGCTGATGTTGGTTTGGCCTTCCTTGGCTTGACCGATGTTGGCACGACTAGTTGGGGCACGATGCTCTACTGGGCACAAAATAATGCAGGCATCTTGACCGGAGCTTGGTGGACATTTGTACCAGTCGGCATTTGTATTGCCTTGTGTGCCTTTGCCTTAACCATGCTGAACTACGCGCTCGACGAAATTACCAACCCTCGCTTACGTGCCGAAAAGGAGGTCACTCATGGCAAGCGCTCCCGTGCCAACGTCCTTGTCACCCCAGTCATCCGCAAGTAGTGCGGCTGAGCCATTACTCGATGTTCAGAACCTATCGGTCGAATACCAGACGTTGCGCGGCCCTGTCCAAGCGGTTTCCAACGTTTCGTTTAGCATCGGCCAAGGCGAGGTTTTTGGCCTCGCTGGCGAGTCGGGCAGCGGTAAATCGACAATTGCCCACGCAATTATGCGGATTTTGCATTCGCCCGCAGTGATTACTGGTGGTAATGTCTTATTCGATGGCGATGATGTGCTTGAAATGGATATGGAAGGCCTTGAGGCTTTCCGCTGGCGCGATATTTCGATGGTGTTTCAAAGCGCCATGAATGCGCTCAATCCAGTTTTGACCGTTGGCGAACAGATTATCGATGTGATCCAACGCCATCAGCCTAAAACGACCAAGCAACAAGCCAAAGATCGCGCCGCCGAATTGCTCGATATTGTGGGGATCGATGGCAAGCGGGTTGATGATTATCCCCATCAACTTTCCGGCGGCATGCGCCAACGGGTGGTGATTGCGGTTGCACTCGCGCTCAAACCACAGTTGATGATTATGGATGAGCCAACTACCGCGCTTGATGTGGTGGTGCAAAAAGATATTATGCAGCAAATCGAGTATCTTAAAAAAGAGCTTGATTTCTCGATTCTGTTTATTACCCACGACTTATCGTTGATGGTCGAGTTTTCCGACCGTATCGGCGTGATGTATGCTGGCGAAATTGTTGAAATGACTGCTGCTCATGAGCTATTCAACAAGCCGCTGCATCCCTACACCCAAGGTTTGATGGCTTCGTTCCCAGCCTTGGTTGGCCCCAAGGAAACCCTAACTGGGATTCCAGGTTCGCCGCCAAATATGCTCGAACCACCAAGCGGTTGTCGCTTTCACCCACGCTGCCCCAAGGCGTTTGCTCAGTGTCCACTGCAACAACCAACCCTACGCGAAGTTGAACCAGGCCATTTTGTGGCTTGTCACTTGTACTGAGGTGCATCATGACCAAAACTGTGTTAACTGCTGAGCAGTGGAAATTAGCTGAATCTCCCGATCCCGTAGTTTTGGAAGTGCGCAAGTTGACCAAGCGCTTTCCGGTGGGTGGCATGTTTCGAAGCAAAAACGTCCATGCCTTAACTGATGTTTCATTTGCCATTCGCCGTGGCGAGGTTTTGGCGGTCGTGGGCGAATCCGGTAGTGGCAAAAGCACCGCTGCCCGTTTGATCGCCCGCTTGATGGAGCCAACCAGCGGCGAGATTATCTTCCGTGGCCAAAATGTGCTGCAAACTGAAAAACGCGGTGCTTCGCTGAGCTATCGCAGCGGCGTACAGATGATTTTTCAAGATCCATTTGGCTCGATGAACCCAACTCACTCGGTGGCCCATCACATTATGCGACCGTTGCAAATTCATCATAAAGTTGAGCGACGCAGCGATTTGTTGCCTCGGGTGCATGAGTTGTTGGCGACGGTCGGCCTGAATCCACCAGCCGATATTGCCAATAAATATCCCCACGAGCTATCTGGTGGGCAACGCCAACGGGTGGCAATCGCCCGTGCTTTGGCGGTCGATCCCGAAATCGTGCTGGCCGACGAACCAATTTCGATGCTCGATGTTTCGATTCGGATTGGTGTGCTCAACTTGATGGCTAAGCTCAAAAAAGAGATTGGCATCGGCTATCTCTACATTACCCACGATATTGCCAGCGCTCGCTATTTTGCCGACCGGATTATGGTGCTGTATGCAGGCCAAATGATGGAAGGTGCCGATAGTGACGAGTTAATCGGTAATCCAGCCCATCCGTATACGAAATTATTGCTTTCCGCCGTGCCTAACCCCGAAGTGGCGCTTGGTCAGCGTGAAGTTGTGGCCCGTGGTGAGCCGCCATCCTTGATCGATCCGCCGCCTGGTTGCCCATTTGCCGCGCGTTGCCCACAAGTGAAGGATGTCTGTCGCAAAGTAATGCCGGATGTGCAGACGATTGCGCCAAATCACTGGGTTCGTTGCCATTTGTATGGTGAGGGCAGTGGAGGAACTGCGGCATGAGTGTGACACTGACTGCCAATGGTCTCGCAGTCAATGGTCAGGAAGTGCCGGTTTATTCCGGCACTATCCACTATTGGCGCTTGGAGCGCGACCGCTGGGACTATATTCTCGACCAAGCCAAGGCGCTGGGCTTTTCGATGATCGAAACCTATATTCCTTGGGGGGTGCATGAAACCGCTCCCGGTCAATACGATTGGGGCCAAATCGATCCACGCAAGGATCTAGCGGCCTTTATCCGATTGTGCCATGAACGGGGAATCTGGCTGATTGCGCGGCCTGGGCCATTGATCAATGCTGAATTGACCGACTTTGGCTTTCCCCAATGGATTTTGGACGATCCAGCGATGCAAGCTCGCACGGCATTGGATACCATGCATATGAGCTTGGCAGCGGGTTTGCATCCGCCGCATCAATTTCCTGTGCCATCATATACCAGCCCTGAATATTTGGCCGCCGTTGGCGTGTGGTTCGACCACATGTGCCAAGTGATTGTGCCGCAACTTTCGCCGCATGGGCCGATTGTCGCGGTGCAAAGCGATAATGAAACCTGCTATATGTTTCATGAGCAAGCCTATGCGACCGATTACAGCCCCTCGTCCTTGGCCTTGTATCAAGCAATGTTGGCTGAGCAATATGGCGCAATCGAGGAATTGAATCAAGCTTATGCGACCAACTATGCTCATTTCAGCGAAGTGATTGCGCCGCGCGATGCCGATATCGCCAGCCGCCCCGACTTAATTGCCCACCTCGATTGGGTGCGCTACAAAGAAGTGCATATTAATTGGATTGTGGCAACCATGGCCGATATGCTGCGTGAGCGTGGCGTGGTTGATGTGCCATTATTCCACGATGTAGCCTTCCAATATCGCACGCCACTGGATATTAACGCCATGGAAGCTAACGGCCATGTCGATTGGGTTGGGATCAACTATTATCGCCAACCGCAAGGCTTTGATGGTGCGATCACCTTGGTGCGCTATATGGCTGGCACTACGCGTTTGCCGTTTATCCCTGAATTTGGCAGTGGTTTGTGGATTCACCATGCTCTCACGCCACGACCGGAAGAAGCTGAGTTTGTCACTTTAGCGGCCTTGATGTATGGGATTAAAGCCTTCAATTTCTATATGTTGGTCGAACGTGATCGTTGGTTGGCCTGCCCAATCACTCGTCATGGCGATTATCGACCGGAATATACTCAATTCTTTGAGCGTTTGATGGGCTTTTTGCAACAGCAACAATGGTGGAACTTCCAGCGCAAACCTGAAGTTTTGGTGCTGATGAGCTATGATCTTGGGCGCTATTGGGCCGCAACCTCAAGTTTGCACTATGGCCATGTCGATTTACTCGGCCTGCCGCCAGCATTAAATCGAGTCGAATTGGATTTGGGCTTTAGCAGTGATCTCGAAGTTGAAAGCGACGATTTTCATCCGCAAAGTTGGTATGGCTCGTTGCGCAGCACGCTCGATGCCAACCATATCGACTACGATTTGAGCGATAGCCATTTGCGCAGCCCACGGATTGCTGAATATAAATTGGTGTTTGCTCAGAGCGTCGATTGGATGAGCCGCGCCGATCAACAGCGTTTGTTGCAGGCTGCCGAAGCTGGTGCAACTGTTTGGCTTGGCCCAACCTTGCCAACCCTTGACGAATATTTCCAGCCCTGTACGATTTTAGCTGATCAATTGGCGGGCAAACGCCAAGTTGCCTTGGGCAGTGGTCATTTGGGCTTGTTGAGCCAAGCCGAATTAGCTGTATTTTGTTCTGAGCTAGCCGCAGGCTTGCCAGTGCGACCTCAAAACCCCCAATTGGCAGTTACCAGTCATCGCTATCAAGGCCGCGAAATTCTGTTTGTAGCTAACCCAACTGCTGAAACGATTAACTCAAGCTTGGATTTTGCCCATCCGGTGCGGTTAACTAGCTTGTGGGGAGCATTCGCTGGCGCTGATCTACAACAACAGCACCCGTTTAGCCTAGCAGCCTACACGATTGCAATTGTCGAGGTGCAGCATGATTGATCGTTTTTGGCAGGTGTTGGATCTTGACCCAATCACATGGCGCAATATTGGGCGCTTTATTGAGGTTGGCAAATACATCCAAGCTGCGCGGCCTGGCGAACATGGCGTATATGTGCTCCATGATGGTCAGAAGATTTTACGGGCTGTTGATAGCAACAATCATGTGCAACGCGAAATTACTGGCAATTTGACCACCACGCCTCAAGCTTTAGCCGAGGAATTAGCCAGCGAAGGGCGTTGGGATCGGGTACATGTGATTAGCAAGCAGCATTTGGCCGAGGTTGCCAAACAAGCCCAACAACCTGAGCAACGTGGACTAAGCATGCCCGCCTACTATCATTTGGTCTATTCGTTGCTCTGGGGCGATGGTCAAGGCTATGTCACGGTTCCGCCGCCAGCGGGCCATTGGAACCACTGGACCTATCGTGGCATCGAGCAATTTGTGGCTCAACTTGGCTCAGAGGCAGGCATGGGGCTGTGCGTATTTGATGGCGAACAATTGGCGATTGGGCTGATTGCTGAATTGCACAATGGCCAGGTAGCCTATGTTACAACCTTCGATGCGTATACGGCTGAGGCTGCACCACAATTGAGCGCAACTGGTTTGGAGCAGCTATGGCAATTGCTCGAACAACGCGGCGTGCCAGCGGCAGCAGCATTAATCTGTAGTCGAGCAGCCTTTGAAGCTTGGTTGGTTGCGCCCGATAAAATTGCCAGTTTACGCCAAGCGGCTACGGCTGGTGAGGCTTGGTGGCGCTTGCGCGAGGCATTGTAGCAAAGTTCTAGGGTCAAAAACACCACTGAAGAGTTGCATCAATTGCCATGAAATACTATGATGCATGCAACGAATTTTTAATCATTACACTGCGTGGCAAGCATGAATCATGCAACAACTTTAGCGGCCTTACATGCTGCATTGGCCGAAATTCATAATCCAATGCAGCATGTCGATGTACTTAACCGATTAGTTGCCGAACTCCGTTTAGTTGACCATGAACAGGCTTGGGCACTCAACCATCAGGCCGAAGGTTTGGCGCGGATGGCGGGCGACGATGGCAAGCCGTATACTCAAGGTTTGATCGATTGTTTCTATTGGCGTTCCAAACTGCTGTTTAGCGAACAATCGTATCATCAGGCGTTAACCTACCTCTTTCGGGCCAGCAAACTGTGCCAATTAACCCCGCCCCGCCAGCCCAACCCGCATTGGCTTGATATTTTAGATACTAGTTTTCAATCGGCCTCGCTTGGTTCGGAAGATAGCGATGCATTTTTAGCTAGCGGCATTCACAGCGCGGCGGTGCATAATGCCTTGGGCGTGTTGTTGATTGTGCTGGGCAACTATACCGAAGCTTTGCAATATTTGCAGCGGGCCAAACGCGATGCGATCCAATTAAATGATCAATGGTTTGAGGCTTTGGTCTGCAATAATTTGGGCTTTTTGCATTGCGAATTGCAAAGCCCCGAAATTGCCCTGAATGATCTTGCCCATGGTTTACGTTTGCTCGAAGCCATGACGCAATTTCCGGCACATTTGCGCATGCGAGCCGAAATTCTCGATAACAGCGGGCGGGCGGCGTGTGCCCTGAAACAATTTGAGCAGGCTGTGAGTTATGGCGAGCAAGCGCTGGCACTCTATCACGAAATCGATTGGCAGCATGGTCAAGCCGAGTGTCATAATAATTTGGGCCTAGCGTATGCTGGGCTTGATCAACAAAACCAAGCAATTGAACATTTTATGCAAGCTTATGAATTAGCGTGTGGCTCGAATAATATTCACGAAGCAATTGAAGCTTTGATTCGCCATGGGGTTTTGCTCAATCGGATTAAGCATTATCAAGCTGCCCGTGTGATTCTTGAGCAAGCTTTGATTTCAGTCAATCCTACAATTAATCAACAAAAAGTCTATCGGGCACATCAAGCCTTAGCTGATACCTATGAGGCTTTGGGTGATTTTAAAGCCTCGTTAAAGCATTATAAAGCCTATTATGAATTAAAAGATACGGTTTTTAATGAGCAATCAGTGCGACGCATGCAAGTTCTGCAAACGATGTATCGTTTAGACGAGGCTCGTAATCAAGCTGCACTGTATCATTTGCAAAATGATGATTTACATCAACAATTAGCCGACATTCAACAAATTAATGTGCAATTGGCTGAGTGGGCTAAAACTGATTCACTGACCGAAATTCTCAATCGGCGGGGCTTATACGAACAAATCGACCTCGCTTTGCAACATCAACAAACTGATGCGCAAGGCTGGGCTTGGATTATGTTTGATATTGATTTTTTCAAGGCGATTAATGATAGCTATGGCCATGATAGCGGCGACGAAGTGCTACGCGGGATTGCCCAACGGGCGCGGTTGGTACTGCGTCATAGCGATGTGTTTGGACGCTATGGTGGCGAGGAATTTTTGGTCTTTTTGCCGCATACCTCGATGCAAGAGGCAATTGTGATTGCCGAACGTTTGCGCATGGCGATTGCCAACACGCCGTATGTGGTTAAGCAAACCGCCGTCAACGTGACAATTAGCCTTGGCATTGCCTGGACAGAGCAGGTTGATGACCCTGAACGCCTGACCCAATTAGCCGATCAAGCGTTGTATCGTTCGAAGGCGGCGGGGCGTAATTGTTATACCGTTGAGCGTTTGGATGCGCCAGTTAGCCAACTTTCAGCGTAATGCGTTGCTCAGGCGCGATGGCTAATGTATTGGCAAGCGTCACCAAATGCTCGTTGATATAGGCACGATCAAATGGCTCAGTGATGCCTTGATCGGCTCCCCGCGTGATAATGCAGGCTTGCTCCCAGAGCATGGCCCGGCGTTCTTGGTCGGCGCAGGCTAGCGCAACTTCATTCAGCAACACCAACAAACGTGCAGTTACAGCAATTTCACCTTTGGCATATTGACGAATTTGGTTGAGCGCAGTGCCTAACATCTGACGAAATGTAATTGTATTAGCAACCACCCGTAGCTGATCAAATTCGTCGTAGCGACATGGCGATTGCTCAGGGCGACGGATGGCCTGTGCCAGCACATCGCTCAACAAATCGATCGCATTAATCGCGGTGCTAGGGTCATTGACCGCAGGTGAAATCGCTTTGAGCGCAATATCGACTAGCTGGCGAATGCCAAACAACACATCATCAAACAAGGTGCGTTCTAAGCCAAGCTCAAACACATCTTGAAATTCAGCGATACTATCGGCATCAAGTTCGCGTTGCGGAACCATGTGTAACAATGGATTGCCAGTTGGCACAAAATCACCGACCGCTCGATCCATATAAATCACCACATCGAAGCGCTGGGCTAGCTCCAACAAGGGCACGGGATCGATCGCCTGAATATAACCACCCTTGGCATTGTAAATCGTAGTTGGGGTTTCGTTGGGGATTGGCGGTGGCGGAATTTGCTCCATCGCATGGCCTAGCGTTTCGGGGAATCGCCGATCCAACACATCGATGGTGCGTTCGGCAGCGCGGGCAATCAAGACACTAGCTTGAATCGTCTCGGCGATGTGGTGTACAAAATAAATAAAAGCCACAATACTTAAAAGAGTTAACATAATGCTCGTGGCAAGCGAGAGAATTGGCACAAAGACAAACGATGCTTGATCGTTAATCTGGCCCAGCACCAGCAAACTATAAATAAATGTGCCAATAAATGTACCCAGCACATATTGCGAAGGCGTATCGCGCATCACATTACGAATAATTCGCGGCGAAAATTGCTGCGACGCTAGCACCAAGGCCACCATAATGATCGAAAACGTAACGGTGGTGACGGTCAGCATCGAACTAGTAACGGAAGAGAGAATCGCCCGCGCATCGTCAATGCCAGCCCGCAAAAAAGCCACATGATCAAAATCGAAAACCCGATCCAGTTCGACCGTGATAAAGGCCAAAATAGCCGAGCCAATTGCCATGAGCGTTGGCCGAAACCATAACGATGAATCCAGCTTATGATACTGATTTTCGAGTTCGCGAGTGATGCGCATACAGCCTCTAATGTGTGGAATGAACAGCGTGGAAAAAGGGCGCTGGGCCGTGCTGATCTTGCACGAAATTGCAGGTTTTGGCAAGTTTTGGTTGTGGTAACAACTCGTGGTTTCTGGAGTAATCAAGCAACGTTTGCATGATCTGCCGATTGAGGCTCTGCTCCATATATTTTGGGTTTTATGCTTTGGAAGGCAAATTTTCTGCTAATTGACGATTTTCTAATCCCCTCTTCGTCGGGGCATTGATTGAAATCCGCAACCGCCACCCCGACGGCGACACCCTCTGGCCCGTTTAAAACCCCTCGTCCTCGGGGCATTGATTGAAATGGGTTGAACATGGGAATTCGGCACGAATACCGGCGTGTTTAAAACCCCTCGTCCTCGGGGTGTTGATTGAAATTTTTTTGTGGCAGATAATAAAATTTGGGCTGCCAATTGTTTTAATCCCCTCTTCCTCGGGGTGTTGATTGAAATCGGCACCGACCACTCAACCCGTCGAGAACTCCTCGGTTTTAATCCCCTCTTCCTCGGGGTGTTGATTGAAATAAAGGAGAGAAGTGGAAACACTTACTCTGGCTGAGTTTTAATCCCCTCTTCCTCGGGGTGTTGATTGAAATCGGCCTCACGCTGATCCGCACCGGCAAGGGCTGGTATGAGTTTTAATCCCCTCTTCCTCGGGGCGTTGATTGAAATCAGGCTGAACCTAACAGTACCAAAAAGGTGGCACGGTGAGTTTTAATCCCCTCTTCCTCGGGGCGTTGATTGAAATGTGGAAACATTGTCGGCGGTGAACCCGTCGACTTGCGTTTTAATCCCCTCTTCCTCGGGGCGTTGATTGAAATTGGGAGTTATTCCTACTCTTTCAACTGGACCGGGGCCTTGTTTTAATCCCCTCTTCCTCGGGGCGTTGATTGAAATTCAATCGATATTTTGAGTGAAAGGAGGTTCACAACGAATGTTTTAATCCCCTCTTCCTCGGGGCGTTGATTGAAATGCCTTCCCCGCGTTGGCCGGTAAGTCGTCAAAATCTAGTTTTAATCCCCTCTTCCTCGGGGCGTTGATTGAAATACGAATGAATACACATGAACTTTCCTAATAGGTGGGTTTTAATCCCCTCTTCCTCGGGGCGTTGATTGAAATTCCACGTTATCCCGGTGAAAAGAAAGTGTTTTGGGTTTTAATCCCCTCTTCCTCGGGGCGTTGATTGAAATTACCAGGCCCGCAAGAACGTCACCAAGTAAGTAAAGGTTTTAATCCCCTCTTCCTCGGGGCGTTGATTGAAATCGGGTGGGATATCCGCTCGATAGCAACAAATGCAAATGTTTTAATCCCCTCTTCCTCGGGGCGTTGATTGAAATCCGGCGGCCAGCCCGAGAACTGCATTACCTGGCGTTTTAATCCCCTCTTCCTCGGGGCGTTGATTGAAATTTAGTCACTTCGCTGACAATGCACTCGCTTCTAGAGTGTTTTAATCCCCTCTTCCTCGGGGCGTTGATTGAAATGAAACGATCATGATCGGTAATCTTTTGAAGGCCATCGGTTTTAATCCCCTCTTCCTCGGGGCGTTGATTGAAATCCAAAAAAGTCCATTCGTTGAACGGAGTCGTTCATGACAGTTTTAATCCCCTCTTCCTCGGGGCGTTGATTGAAATACCGAGTTAACAATGAAGACAAATGCGACTGTGGGTTTTAATCCCCTCTTCCTCGGGGCGTTGATTGAAATACACGACGGCAGGTGGTTGTCGTGTCAGTTCTGGATAGGGTTTTAATCCCCTCTTCCTCGGGGCGTTGATTGAAATTCGTTGGGGCTGGAACAACCGCCGCGCCTTTGTGCGCGTTTTAATCCCCTCTTCCTCGGGGCGTTGATTGAAATGCACTAAAAG
Organism: Herpetosiphon gulosus; assembly: GCF_039545135.1. Lineage (NCBI taxonomy): Bacteria > Bacillati > Chloroflexota > Chloroflexia > Herpetosiphonales > Herpetosiphonaceae > Herpetosiphon > Herpetosiphon gulosus. The sequence goes on from NZ_BAABRU010000008.1 coordinate 295,922, forward strand.
TATATGATGCATTTGGGTTTGAAAACGTTTTAATCCCCTCTTCCTCGGGGCGTTGATTGAAATGATTAAAGTCGACGATGACGACCCTAGCTTGCCCCGCGCGTTTTAATCCCCTCTTCCTCGGGGCGTTGATTGAAATGGGCAGCAGATCAATCTGCAGCCCGGGCGATATTTGTGTTTTAATCCCCTCTTCCTCGGGGCGTTGATTGAAATTCAGCATGGCAGTGCCCACGCGCGCCTGCGATGTGTTTTAATCCCCTCTTCCTCGGGGCGTTGATTGAAATCCAGTACGCCGGAAAACTGTTCACAATGGACGTGTTCACGTTTTAATCCCCTCTTCCTCGGGGCGTTGATTGAAATGGATGCGCCGTAGCGGCTACTGCCGTCGCGCTCGAAGTGTTTTAATCCCCTCTTCCTCGGGGCGTTGATTGAAATATGGGGAAACGCTGAACATCAAGGCGATCTACGGATCGGTTTTAATCCCCTCTTCCTCGGGGCGTTGATTGAAATCCGACGTACGGCGAAATCTTACTTGTTGAGGTAGAGGTTTTAATCCCCTCTTCCTCGGGGCGTTGATTGAAATGAGCCGGTTGCCATTCGGGCCTATCGCGACCATTTTGGTTTTAATCCCCTCTTCCTCGGGGCGTTGATTGAAATGGTGTTGCCTGGCTGGTCTAACGATTTGGGCCATCACGTTTTAATCCCCTCTTCCTCGGGGCGTTGATTGAAATACAGCTCCAACGAGCACGTTCTGAGCCTGGATCTCAACGTTTTAATCCCCTCTTCCTCGGGGCGTTGATTGAAATGCAACGTGCCAAACGGCGCGATCGCCCTCCGCATGGACGGCAGCGTTTTAATCCCCTCTTCCTCGGGGCGTTGATTGAAATGGCCACCCGCCTGGTCTGGCTGCGCGACGGCAACATCAGTTTTAATCCCCTCTTCCTCGGGGCGTTGATTGAAATGCGTAAGAGGGAGCGTTGACGGCTATCAAGTTCAGGTTTTAATCCCCTCTTCCTCGGGGCGTTGATTGAAATGAAGTTCTTCCCGGTGTTCGCGTGTCCAAAGACCACGAGTTTTAATCCCCTCTTCCTCGGGGCGTTGATTGAAATTAGAGCTCCCCGAAAAGCTAGAAGGTGAGGTCGCATTGTTTTAATCCCCTCTTCCTCGGGGCGTTGATTGAAATGAATTCTTTTCCCCCGTCCAATTCGATGGCAGAAATAAGTTTTAATCCCCTCTTCCTCGGGGCGTTGATTGAAATCCGGCGGCACATACACGTGCCCAACTGCAACTAACACGTTTTAATCCCCTCTTCCTCGGGGCGTTGATTGAAATCTATGTTTGGCAGCAGCCAGGCAGAGTTGCGGTTAAGGTTTTAATCCCCTCTTCCTCGGGGCGTTGATTGAAATTTAGTCACTTCGCTGACAATGCACTCGCTTCTAGAGTGTTTTAATCCCCTCTTCCTCGGGGCGTTGATTGAAATGAAACGATCATGATCGGTAATCTTTTGAAGGCCATCGGTTTTAATCCCCTCTTCCTCGGGGCGTTGATTGAAATACGTACAACTGGTATGGGATGGAAGCCGACCTGTTCGTTTTAATCCCCTCTTCCTCGGGGCGTTGATTGAAATTTTACTGTGTTCGATATTGGTGGTGGCTATTACGAGTTTTAATCCCCTCTTCCTCGGGGCGTTGATTGAAATGGATGCGGTTATCGGAGCCAAGGAACTGTTCCATGTTTTAATCCCCTCTTCCTCGGGGCGTTGATTGAAATGGATAGCCCGCTGGGAAGCAGCAATGCTAACCAGTGCTGGTTTTAATCCCCTCTTCCTCGGGGCGTTGATTGAAATCAGTACATCGGCAACCCGGACTGGCACTGGGCGTTGTGTTTTAATCCCCTCTTCCTCGGGGTGTTGATTGAAATGACCTTGTACCTCCTCCCCGACGGAGAAGAGGTGCAGGGTTTTAATCCCCTCTTCCTCGGGGTGTTGATTGAAATTCGCATCTCATGAAGCCAAGAGACGGCCAGCTCATTGTGTTTTAATCCCCTCTTCCTCGGGGTGTTGATTGAAATGATGTCGGCATTGTCCGCATTCAGGACTGTCCAACGGGTTTTAATCCCCTCTTCCTCGGGGTGTTGATTGAAATACTTTTACGGCCTGCCAGAACCCGGAGTGCTTATCTGTTTTAATCCCCTCTTCCTCGGGGCGTTGATTGAAATGGTGCACATCGTCTCGTGCCAAGGCTCGTCCGACCGCGTTTTAATCCCCTCTTCCTCGGGGCGTTGATTGAAATGACTGCCGGCTTCAAGAGCGAGCACAAGAGCGGGGGGTTTTAATCCCCTCTTCCTCGGGGCGTTGATTGAAATAAGGAGGCGAATGCCTACTCAGCAACGAAATCCATTCGTTTTAATCCCCTCTTCCTCGGGGCGTTGATTGAAATCGGTAGGGATTCTGCATCCCGGGCATGGTTGTTGAGGTTTTAATCCCCTCTTCCTCGGGGCGTTGATTGAAATAACAAGCACAGGCAACCACCCCCCTCGAGGGGGGCTCGATGCGTTTTAATCCCCTCTTCCTCGGGGCGTTGATTGAAATTCATGAAGGAATGAATTTAAACTTCGATGGCCAGTTGCGTTTTAATCCCCTCTTCCTCGGGGCGTTGATTGAAATACGCGATCGCGGACTGCTGCAACATCCATTTTTTGTTTTAATCCCCTCTTCCTCGGGGCGTTGATTGAAATCTCCAGCATGGCAAATAGTTGGACCACTACCAATAAAGTTTTAATCCCCTCTTCCTCGGGGCGTTGATTGAAATAAGGGACGGCGAATTCGCCAGTCCCCAGTCTGCCCTGCGTTTTAATCCCCTCTTCCTCGGGGCGTTGATTGAAATAAGGAGGCGAATGCCTACTCAGCAACGAAATCCATTCGTTTTAATCCCCTCTTCCTCGGGGCGTTGATTGAAATGCACGGCATATCACAGAGGAAGAAGAAGCTAAACATCGGTTTTAATTCCCCTCTTCCTCGGGGCGTTGATTGAAATTGAAGGCAACTTGATCTCGTCGCCGTCGCCGTTCAGGTTTTAATCCCCTCTTCCTCGGGGCGTTGATTGAAATTGAAGGCAACTTGATCTCGTCGCCGTCGCCGTTCAGGTTTTAATCCCCTCTTCCTCGGGGCGTTGATTGAAATATTGCATATATTGATTTCCCAGTCGTACCAACCTTAGATTTGTTTTAATCCCCTCTTCCTCGGGGCGTTGATTGAAATTCTTTGCCCTCGCGGCAAAGGAGATTCGGGAAGCGTTTTAATCCCCTCTTCCTCGGGGCGTTGATTGAAATTTTGCACTCTTCAGTCAGTTGGAACGACGTTGAATGTGTTTTAATCCCCTCTTCCTCGGGGCGTTGATTGAAATTGAACAGACGTTCGCGCCGCGTTTCTCAAGGAGCCAACGTTTTAATCCCCTCTTCCTCGGGGCGTTGATTGAAATTTGTTCTGCCAGCTCCCACGCCGACAGGTGTGTTGGTTTGTTTTAATCCCCTCTTCCTCGGGGCGTTGATTGAAATTTACTAGAGGAGTATGTCCATAGTTGAGCAGTGGTGTATGTTTTAATCCCCTCTTCCTCGGGGCGTTGATTGAAATCGGGCGTATACGATATCACCTGGATTGTTCGTGGGGGGGCGGGTTTTAATCCCCTCTTCCTCGGGGCGTTGATTGAAATCTGGCCATTACGACTGAACTTGTGGTGGTCTCAGATGGTTTTAATCCCCTCTTCCTCGGGGTGTTGATTGAAATTCTGTTGGGAGAACCTTTACCAGCTTTCGCAACAGATCAGTTTTAATCCCCTCTTCCTCGGGGTGTTGATTGAAATTGACGAATATCGTAAAGGAGGTGTCGTTTCAATTCGTGTTTTAATCCCCTCTTCCTCGGGGTGTTGATTGAAATTCGTACATCATGGAACGCATCGTACGTCCTCCGTATGGGTTTTAATCCCCTCTTCCTCGGGGTGTTGATTGAAATTCTGAAATGGGGGTAGATCAGGTTCGGCTGTACGGGTTTTAATCCCCTCTTCCTCGGGGTGTTGATTGAAATGATCAGTTGAATGGGTTTCGATGTAAAGGTAGCTAGTTTTAATCCCCTCTTCCTCGGGGTGTTGATTGAAATCCTGAGTGTCACAATCATTGGTTGATTAACAAAAGTTTTAATCCCCTCTTCCTCGGGGTGTTGATTGAAATAAACAACATCAAGTAGATTTCTCCTCCCATAATCACGTTTTAATCCCCTCTTCCTCGGGGTGTTGATTGAAATCCAACCAATGGCTGAAGGGATGCGTGATGTGTTCATCTGTTTTAATCCCCTCTTCCTCGGGGTGTTGATTGAAATACCCGGCGACGGGTGAGAACACGGTCTTGACCAACCCGGGTTTTAATCCCCTCTTCCTCGGGGTGTTGATTGAAATAGGTCGGCAAGGACCTGGGCGGCTATCAGCTCACGGGTTTTAATCCCCTCTTCCTCGGGGTGTTGATTGAAATTCAGATAGCTATGGCCTTCTATGGACGCATGATCATGTTTTAATCCCCTCTTCCTCGGGGTGTTGATTGAAATCTGCTGGCATCTACAGCTCATTCCTACAAGCCGCACGTTTTAATCCCCTCTTCCTCGGGGTGTTGATTGAAATACCTAGAATAACTTTATCCTCCCATAATCACCGGTTATGGTTTTAATCCCCTCTTCCTCGGGGTGTTGATTGAAATAAAGGGATAACCGCCCTAAAGGTGAACCCTTGGCTCGTTTTAATCCCCTCTTCCTCGGGGTGTTGATTGAAATAGGATTGCCACTGTACGTTATCGCAGTAATTGGGCTAGCGTTTTAATCCCCTCTTCCTCGGGGTGTTGATTGAAATATTAAGGTTGTATTTTTTAATGCAATGGAAGCGGCATAGTTTTAATCCCCTCTTCCTCGGGGTGTTGATTGAAATTGTAAGCCGATCTGCTTGACGATCAACGGCAACTACGTTTTAATCCCCTCTTCCTCGGGGTGTTGATTGAAATAAGGAACCATTTGGTCCAAATAATAAGATCACTTATCGTTTTAATCCCCTCTTCCTCGGGGTGTTGATTGAAATACACATGGGTGTATAATCCCACAAACGGGACAAAGTTTTAATCCCCTCTTCCTCGGGGTGTTGATTGAAATAGCGATAGTGAGGGCCTTGTCAGAAGGCCGTGTCTGACGTTTTAATCCCCTCTTCCTCGGGGTGTTGATTGAAATCAATGATTCGCATGTTCAAAACCCGCCCATTGCTCGAGTTTTAATCCCCTCTTCCTCGGGGTGTTGATTGAAATACACTGGCGTGATGAGAATTACGCCGCCAAATAAGTTTTAATCCCCTCTTCCTCGGGGTGTTGATTGAAATGCCAAACGGCGACCGCAGCCAGGAGCGAGTGATTCAGGTTTTAATCCCCTCTTCCTCGGGGTGTTGATTGAAATAGGGTAGATGGAGAACCCTTGGCTTGCACTATGTGTGTTTTAATCCCCTCTTCCTCGGGGTGTTGATTGAAATTTTGAAGGACGCGAGTTTGCTCCGGAGGTCTGCGTTTTAATCCCCTCTTCCTCGGGGTGTTGATTGAAATGGTCGCCATCGGCGAACAAAACCAGTCAACCGGACGAGTTTTAATCCCCTCTTCCTCGGGGTGTTGATTGAAATACTGTTGGACATTGGAAGAAGTGTTCGCGCGGAGCGGTGTTTTAATCCCCTCTTCCTCGGGGTGTTGATTGAAATAGCCTCGCCGGCTGGTTGCCGGCGAGGTAGAAACATGGCGTTTTAATCCCCTCTTCCTCGGGGTGTTGATTGAAATGAACGGCGCAGGTTTGAGTTTCACTGGGAGCTTAACAAGTTTTAATCCCCTCTTCCTCGGGGTGTTGATTGAAATTACCTGGCTCACGTCGAGTACCACCTCGGCGGTCTGTGTTTTAATCCCCTCTTCCTCGGGGTGTTGATTGAAATGACGGCGCTCGCCGCCTGGATCACGAAGTGATAAGTTTTAATCCCCTCTTCCTCGGGGCGTTGATTGAAATACCCCGGTAGTCGAGGCCACCCCCGTGGTGACCACGATGTTTTAATCCCCTCTTCCTCGGGGCGTTGATTGAAATGTTTGAGGTTTTCTTGCAGATCCCGGCTGGTTCGTACGTTTTAATCCCCTCTTCCTCGGGGCGTTGATTGAAATTAGGGCGGGAATGCCCCAAACCGAACACACCCACGCGTTTTAATCCCCTCTTCCTCGGGGCGTTGATTGAAATGGTAATATTGCGTTTTTATCAACAGTAGCGCAAGGAGTTTTAATCCCCTCTTCCTCGGGGCGTTGATTGAAATCGGCAGCACGCCCGGCTACAAAGGCTGCACCGACAGTTTTAATCCCCTCTTCCTCGGGGCGTTGATTGAAATGCTAAAAATATAATTCTCTACCGTTTTTTCAATGAGGTTTTAATCCCCTCTTCCTCGGGGCGTTGATTGAAATCCTTCCCCAGAAAAAGATAGCAAGACCAATTCCAAGGGTTTTAATCCCCTCTTCCTCGGGGCGTTGATTGAAATTATTCCCGCCGCCGACCCGGCCACCAGGCTGGTTTGGGTTTTAATCCCCTCTTCCTCGGGGCGTTGATTGAAATAATCCATGCGTGAGGCAGACACACTGGTGTTCAACGTTTTAATCCCCTCTTCCTCGGGGCGTTGATTGAAATGGAACCTACCGCGTGTAAAAGGTGGCGAGCCGGAATGGTTTTAATCCCCTCTTCCTCGGGGCGTTGATTGAAATACAATGAGTGTTTGATCAAACAAGGGATGTCTGACATGTTTTAATCCCCTCTTCCTCGGGGCGTTGATTGAAATCTCGTGGAGACGAACAAGGCCAGCAAGGACGCGAACGGGTTTTAATCCCCTCTTCCTCGGGGCGTTGATTGAAATTGGTTATCACCTGTACCGGACAAGGTATTAGTGAGGACAGAATGTGTTTTAATCCCCTCTTCCTCGGGGCGTTGATTGAAATCTAACTTTAATTGGTTAGGGAAAGCTACTATGGACGTTTTAATCCCCTCTTCCTCGGGGCGTTGATTGAAATGACGGGCTAGATAAGAATTGGCCTACAATCTCATCTGGTTTTAATCCCCTCTTCCTCGGGGCGTTGATTGAAATCTAACTTTAATTGGTTAGGGAAAGCTACTATGGACGTTTTAATCCCCTCTTCCTCGGGGCGTTGATTGAAATTACAACGAGCAGGGGCGTGACGGCCTCTACGTTGTGCGTTTTAATCCCCTCTTCCTCGGGGCGTTGATTGAAATTCGAAAAAACTTTCAATCTTGGCCATCTGACCTAAAGTTTTAATCCCCTCTTCCTCGGGGCGTTGATTGAAATAAACCGAGTATCGCTCGACAGCGCCGCCATAGGTGGCGTTTTAATCCCCTCTTCCTCGGGGCGTTGATTGAAATAGGTAGTCAATCTCTTCAAAAAGGGGGAAAGAGAGAGAGTTTTAATCCCCTCTTCCTCGGGGCGTTGATTGAAATGCGATCCGCAGATGGAGACCAACCCGGACGGCGAGTTTTAATCCCCTCTTCCTCGGGGCGTTGATTGAAATTCTGGCCGCCCCCGCGGCCAACGGCACGAATCTGGTTTTAATCCCCTCTTCCTCGGGGCGTTGATTGAAATGCGTTTCGGGCTACGGCTCCGAGCAGAACGCCACCAGGTTTTAATCCCCTCTTCCTCGGGGCGTTGATTGAAATTCACTTGAAACACCTGGAGGAACATCATGTCCGATCCGTTTTAATCCCCTCTTCCTCGGGGCGTTGATTGAAATGGAATGTGCAACAAAAAAATATAGTCGCAGCAACTTTGTTTTAATCCCCTCTTCCTCGGGGCGTTGATTGAAATTGGAAAAATGTATACAGCTCACACCAGAACAGATGCAGTTTTAATCCCCTCTTCCTCGGGGCGTTGATTGAAATCTGACGGCTACGTGGACGCTGCCGAATGGCACGGTTTTAATCCCCTCTTCCTCGGGGCGTTGATTGAAATCCGAACGGCACTGTCTACTGGGGCGAGTCCACTAATGTTTTAATCCCCTCTTCCTCGGGGCGTTGATTGAAATGGATTTTCCGCGCTTCATTTCTTTGAGCCGCTCAAGGACGTTTTAATCCCCTCTTCCTCGGGGCGTTGATTGAAATTTGTGATTCCCAGCCCGGTAGTCCGAGATCTTTCTCGTTTTAATCCCCTCTTCCTCGGGGCGTTGATTGAAATTTCGCTGCAGATTAAAACCTGCAAAGTGGAGAAGGAGTTTTAATCCCTCTTCCTCGGGGCGTTGATTGAAATTCAATTGCGGCGACACAGGTTGCAGCAAGGTTCTCGTTTTAATCCCCTCTTCCTCGGGGCGTTGATTGAAATCAATTGCATCTTGTGGGCCGGTAGGAACAAACTTAAAGTTTTAATCCCCTCTTCCTCGGGGCGTTGATTGAAATTAAGAATTCAGATTTAGCAACTCACTACTCACACCAAGGTTTTAATCCCCTCTTCCTCGGGGCGTTGATTGAAATTTTATCATTTAGCTTCAGGTATCCCAAGAAGAATTGGTTTTAATCCCCTCTTCCTCGGGGCGTTGATTGAAATCAATATGCGTCGACTACTACCGCTGCTCATCATTGTGTTTTAATCCCCTCTTCCTCGGGGCGTTGATTGAAATGCTATGCAAAGTACCAACGCCAGCTCCCGGGCTGGATGTGTTTTAATCCCCTCTTCCTCGGGGCGTTGATTGAAATGACGGGCTAGATAAGAATTGGCCTACAATCTCATCTGGTTTTAATCCCCTCTTCCTCGGGGCGTTGATTGAAATTTTCTCTCTACAATTGCCAAGTGGCAACGTGCCACAAGTTTTAATCCCCTCTTCCTCGGGGCGTTGATTGAAATTTTTTACCTCACTGATGTAGGAATGCCTATTACAGTTTGTTTTAATCCCCTCTTCCTCGGGGCGTTGATTGAAATCAAGTGCCTTGAACAACTTCATGGCCCGAATTCGCGTTTTAATCCCCTCTTCCTCGGGGCGTTGATTGAAATCATTGGCTATTCTGCAGCCATTTTAGCTGCACCCTCACGTTTTAATCCCCTCTTCCTCGGGGCGTTGATTGAAATTCACTGATTTCGAGCGCCGCCAGGGCATCACCTAGGTTTTAATCCCCTCTTCCTCGGGGCGTTGATTGAAATTACCTGCCGTTGGTCATCGTCTCGCCGAATCCGTGCGTGTTTTAATCCCCTCTTCCTCGGGGCGTTGATTGAAATTTATATGCTTTGCACAAATTGCCGCAAAACTGTTGAGTTTTAATCCCCTCTTCCTCGGGGCGTTGATTGAAATTTAATTGAACGCTTCCGCCCATTGGAAGAAGAATTGTTTTAATCCCCTCTTCCTCGGGGCGTTGATTGAAATCCATTAATTTCGCCCTAGGAGGGCTTGCCCTCCTAGGGGTTTTAATCCCCTCTTCCTCGGGGCGTTGATTGAAATTTACGATGCCGTTGGAGTCGATCCGTTATACACGCAGGTTTTAATCCCCTCTTCCTCGGGGCGTTGATTGAAATTGGCGGAACGGTGGGCGTTGGTCGCCAACCTGCAGTTTTAATCCCCTCTTCCTCGGGGCGTTGATTGAAATCCGTACAATACCGCCCGATGGTCGGACCGGTTATCAAGTTTTAATCCCCTCTACCTCGGGGCGTTGATTGAAATTCAATCCAATTCATTGGTCTCAATCTGACCGATGAGAGGTTTTAATCCCCTCTTCCTCGGGGCGTTGATTGAAATATTCGATAAAGCACAAAGCAAGCTTGATCTAGCTGAATGTTTTAATCCCCTCTTCCTCGGGGCGTTGATTGAAATTCGCCGATCTCACTGCCGAAGTGACCATCCCAAGCGGCATGGTTGGTTTTAATCCCCTCTTCCTCGGGGCGTTGATTGAAATAGCACACTGATTCATCCACCCTATTCACAGGAGGCCTGTTTTAATCCCCTCTTCCTCGGGGCGTTGATTGAAATCTCAGCCCGTGATCACCCCGACCGGGACCACCGTTTTAATCCCCTCTTCCTCGGGGCGTTGATTGAAATACATTTGTACTACCATTCTTGATTAGCTGGCTTAAAGAAGGTTTTAATCCCCTCTTCCTCGGGGCGTTGATTGAAATGGATCGGGCAAACTGACAAAGCCTTCACCCGCTATTATGGTTTTAATCCCCTCTTCCTCGGGGCGTTGATTGAAATGATGGCCAGGTCGTCTGCACCGATAAGGACGGCAAGTTTTAATCCCCTCTTCCTCGGGGCGTTGATTGAAATTGGGGCTACCCAGGAAGTCGGTGCACCGGGCACGGACGGGTTTTAATCCCCTCTTCCTCGGGGCGTTGATTGAAATGCGGAACCTACCGCGTGTAAAAAGGTGGCGAGTGATTGGTTTTAATCCCCTCTTCCTCGGGGCGTTGATTGAAATGGAACTACGGTTCCCTGCTTGGATTAACGAAGAATGGCGTTTTAATCCCCTCTTCCTCGGGGCGTTGATTGAAATAGTTGAATCTGCCCACGAGTCGGTTATTCAGTTGGTTTTAATCCCCTCTTCCTCGGGGCGTTGATTGAAATCTCAGACATGGATGGCCCGTTCGCCATCCACCGCATGAGTTTTAATCCCCTCTTCCTCGGGGTGTTGATTGAAATGCGCGGATCAACTACATCCGCCTGTTGCGCTCGCTCGGTTTTAATCCCCTCTTCCTCGGGGTGTTGATTGAAATCCCCTGCGGCGCTTGCGTCCCCAACGTGATGTTGGTTTTAATCCCCTCTTCCTCGGGGTGTTGATTGAAATCAATGTCATTGCACGCTAAGAATGCTGGCCCAGTGGTTTTAATCCCCTCTTCCTCGGGGTGTTGATTGAAATGGAGGACTCAGTGCCAACATGGCCAGAGGGCATATTGTTTTAATCCCCTCTTCCTCGGGGTGTTGATTGAAATTGGACTTGGCCTGTTGCCCTACTTGTTATTCTTATCGTTTTAATCCCCTCTTCCTCGGGGTGTTGATTGAAATAGGGCGGCTATCAGCTCGTCAGCAGCTCGACGTATACGTTTTAATCCCCTCTTCCTCGGGGTGTTGATTGAAATGCAAGGCAAAATCCTAACCGTTTCAATTGAAGAATTAGTTTTAATCCCCTCTTCCTCGGGGTGTTGATTGAAATCGACTATCATTGCAATGCCGGGCCACCAGCGCCAGTCGCGTTTTAATCCCCTCTTCCTCGGGGTGTTGATTGAAATCAGGAACAAAGCAAAGGGTTCTACCTCTGCTTAACGTGTTTTAATCCCCTCTTCCTCGGGGTGTTGATTGAAATGAATGTGAGTGGTTTGACAATTGGCTGATAGTTGCAAGTTTTAATCCCCTCTTCCTCGGGGTGTTGATTGAAATTTGGGGTATTCACTGTACGTGCCGAGATTTTCATTGTGTTTTAATCCCCTCGTCCTCGGGGTGTTGATTGAAATTCGCAAGATGCATCACAACGGTCATATAAGCATAAAAGTTTTAATCCCCTCTTCCTCGGGGTGTTGATTGAAATACAACAGCTGTTTCAAATGTGGTGGCGTGGCATCAAGTTTTAATCCCCTCTTCCTCGGGGTGTTGATTGAAATGCGGCTTTTTCATTGCAGGCACGGCCAGCAACAATCTGGTTTTAATCCCCTCTTCCTCGGGGTGTTGATTGAAATACAACAATTTCACGATCGGCCAGTGGCAGCTCGAACGGGTTTTAATCCCCTCTTCCTCGGGGTGTTGATTGAAATCTGCAATCAAAAACGCGGGACAGCGTTTCAATCGTTTTAATCCCCTCTTCCTCGGGGTGTTGATTGAAATTTAATCTAATAATGGAGTCCATATGAAAAATATCATCGTTTTAATCCCCTCTTCCTCGGGGTGTTGATTGAAATTTTGCTAAACACGTTATGAAACTTGATTGGCGCTTAGGTTTTAATCCCCTCTTCCTCGGGGTGTTGATTGAAATTTCCACCGGCCAGTCTCAGGACGGGCCGTGGACCAAGTTTTAATCCCCTCTTCCTCGGGGTGTTGATTGAAATAATCTTCCTATCGATGTCGACATGGATGTCGATCCAGTGTTTTAATCCCCTCTTCCTCGGGGTGTTGATTGAAATGCCCACAACGGCGAAGTGGTCAAGATCGGCTACATGTGTTTTAATCCCCTCTTCCTCGGGGTGTTGATTGAAATCGTTTGCGAGCCTAACGGCACGCGCGATGTCCCCGGTTTTAATCCCCTCTTCCTCGGGGTGTTGATTGAAATCCGGCTCCCATAGCCCCCATCCACCCTGTACACCGTTGCGTTTTAATCCCCTCTTCCTCGGGGTGTTGATTGAAATTTTGGCTCAATTGCCCAGCACGACTGGGTGGTCGGTGGTTTTAATCCCCTCTTCCTCGGGGTGTTGATTGAAATTTCGGCATATCATCAGCTTGGCTATGCTGTTGCTGGTTTTAATCCCCTCGTCCTCGGGGTGTTGATTGAAATCCTCTCGGATTCGCACACGACCGCGCCGCCGGCCTGAGTTTTAATCCCCTCTTCCTCGGGGTGTTGATTGAAATCCCAGGGCGTGCTCATCCCAGCAACGTCATTGGGCAGGTTTTAATCCCCTCTTCCTCGGGGTGTTGATTGAAATGAACACCGGCGCGATCACAAACACGACGGCCGTAATGGGTTTTAATCCCCTCTTCCTCGGGGTGTTGATTGAAATCAACAAGCAGAACGGAGCATTCCTGTTCACCAAGATCGTTTTAATCCCCTCTTCCTCGGGGTGTTGATTGAAATAATTTGATTGTGGCGATAGCCAAATCGATTCATATCGTTTGTTTTAATCCCCTCTTCCTCGGGGTGTTGATTGAAATGACCATCGTCCCGACCACCGTCCCGACCATCGTCCGTTTTAATCCCCTCTTCCTCGGGGTGTTGATTGAAATTTGGCTCCGTTTTTTACAAATGTTGGAAAGGAGTTGGTTTTAATCCCCTCTTCCTCGGGGTGTTGATTGAAATCGAAGGGAAATGCGAAATGGCGCATGGTCATTATGGGGTTTTAATCCCCTCTTCCTCGGGGTGTTGATTGAAATGAAGCCTTATTGGAGGAAACCATGTTCCGCAACTATCGGTTTTAATCCCCTCTTCCTCGGGGTGTTGCGGAATGTGTCAAGCACGGTGAAACAGATGACAACGGAGCAAACGGACGATTAAAGAAGGATTATTCGCGCAATGCCACCGCGATCGACGGATCAGCTGGCCCGACTGGGCGGTTAATCCACACCGC